>CAZGDE010000249.1:0-10733 GCA_964524315.1 uncultured bacterium | reverse complement strand
CCTCTGGCAGGCCCAGGTAATTGAAACCTACTTGTTGAATACAATCAACTATCAGACCTTGATTGCCACCCGTACTGCCCGCATGCGCGATGTGGCGGGGCCAGATGCAACTCTGCTGGAGTTTGGCACCCGTCGTGCCTTCAGCCCCCAGGCATCTCTCTGGGCGGCACGGGCAGCATTAGCGGCAGGTATGAACGCCACCTCGAACGTGCTGGCGGCGGTTCAGTTGGGTAGTAGGCCAGCCGGTACGATGGCGCACTCACTGGTCATGGCACTGGCAGCAACGGCAGGCAGCGAGGCAGAGGCATTTACGGCCTTCCATCGCTACTTTCCCGGTGCCCCATTGTTGATTGACACCTACGACACGATCGCCGCCGCGCGCTATCTCTCGGCCAAACTCCAGCAGGGGGAAATTGAGTTGGCCGGTGTGCGAATTGATTCTGGCGATCTGGTGACTTTGTCGCAACAGGTGCGGCAACTCCTACCCGGTGTTCCTATCATTGCCAGTGGTGATTTAGACGAGTTTAAAATCGCCCAGTTTAAAGCCGCCGGAGCCTGTATCGATGCCTATGGTTTGGGGACTCAACTGGTAACGGGTGCCCCGGTCAACGGCGTTTATAAGCTGGTAGAAATGGATGGCTTGCCAGTGATGAAGGAAGCTACTGGCAAAGCGACCTATCCGGGACGTAAACAAATTTTCCGGCAGTACGAAAATGGGCTAATTCAGCGCGATCGCCTCGGCTTAATCACCGAATCCTGCCAGGATGGCCACTCTCAAGCAGAACAACCCCTCCTGCAACTGGTCATGCAACAGGGAGAACGGTTACAATCACCCGAATCACTGATCGAAATCGCCCACCGCACGGCCCAATCCGTTGCCAGCATTCCCGCCCCCATTCGCCAGATCGAAAATCCGTGTTCTCTTGCGATCGAGCGTTCGACTGAGTTGCAAACGTTAATCGAACGCACCCAGAAACGGCCAGTTAGTGAAGTACTGAGTGTTGAGACCTGAGATTGGAGTGCTGCGAAATCTTTCCCCCTCACCCTATTCCCCCATTCCCAACCTATGCAGACTATCGCCCTTTTTGGTACCAGTGCAGACCCTCCTACCGCCGGACATCAGGCAATTTTGGGATGGCTGTCCTATCACTTTGACCATGTTGCCGTTTGGGCTGCCGACAATCCCTTTAAGTCGCACCAGACTCCCCTCAATCATCGAATGGCGATGTTGCAGTTGTTGATTGATGATATCAGCCCCCCTCGCCAAAATATCTGGCTTTACCCGGAGTTGGGCCGTCCCCGTACCTGGCATACGCTGTCGATCGCCCAAACGCTCTGGCGTAATGCCAGGTTTACCCTTGTGATTGGTGCGGATCTGGTCTATCAGTTACCCAACTGGTACCGGGTGGAGGAACTGTTGGCCCAGGTTAATTTACTGATCGTTCCCCGACCGGGCTTTCCCTTGCAAGAGTCGGCTCTGGCAGAATTGAGGCGGAGGGGGGCAACAGTGGCGATCGCCGATTTCATCAGTGTAGACACCTCTTCCACCGCCTATCGTAACAGTGGGGATACCCAAAACCTGACCCCTCTTGTTGCTGACTATATTCACCGTGAACACCTATACGCATGCCAGGAAACCTCCAGAGAAAGACAGCCGATCCGGTAAATCGCAAAGCCCTTGCTGACTTTAAGGTGGGGGTTGACAACGTCATTTTTTCCGTTGACACCGCCCAGAATCGGTTATTGGTGCTGCTGGTCATGCGGCAGGAAGAGCCGTTCCTGGGGCAATGGTGTTTCCCCGGCACGCTAGTACGTCGGGGTGAGTCACTGGAAGATGCCGCGTATCGGATTCTGGCAGAAAAGATTCGGGCAAATAATCTCTATCTGGAGCAGTTGTACACGTTTGGCGGCCCCGACCGTGATCCGCGCGAAACCAATTACGGCGTGCGTTACCTCTCTGTCAGTTACTTTGCCCTCGTGCGGTTTGCCGAAGCCGAGTTAATTGCCGATGGGGTGAGTGGAATTGCCTGGTATCCTCTGGATCAGGTGCCTCAACTGGCCTTTGACCACAACGAAATTTTGGCCTACGGGCATCGCCGCCTTCGCAATAAGCTGGAGTACAGCCCGGTTGCGTTTGAGGTGCTACCCGAATTGTTTACCTTGAGTGATCTGTACCAGCTTTATACAACTGTTTTAGGTGAAGATTTTTCTGATTACTCTAATTTCCGTTCGCGCTTACTGAAATTAGGTTTTCTGGAAGATACGGGAGTCAAAGTTTCGCGGGGGGCCGGTAGGCCCGCCAGTCTATATCGGTTTGATGCTGGGGCCTTTGCCCCCTTTAAGGATAAACCGTTGGTGTTTATTTAGAGGTGTGGATCTGAGAAGTGTTGATTGAGCGCGTATCTGGAGGTGCTGATCTAGTCAATAAACAGCGGTTTTCGTAGGATGGGTTAGCGATCGCTAACCCTGCGATTAACGGATTCAATGTGTTACGGCTACACCTAACCTATCCTCCGGTTAATTAGGGCTACCAACTTATTTATCCAGGTCATAGTTATCGAATGTAATCTGCGGCCCAAGTAATGATTCGGATTCAAGCAATTTTCTGTGTCAAGATTCCCGGACAGAGCTATGGAAAGTGAACTGCAAGCAAATTCTAAGAGGCTTGTAGTACTCATTGATGCTGAAAATGCGAATGCGGAATTAATTGATTCTCTGTTGAAGGAAATTGCCAAATATGGGACAGCACATGTTAAACGGATTTATGGTGACTGGACAACTCCACAGCTCAACAAATGGAAGGAAAAACTGCACAAATTTGCGATTCAACCAATCCAACAGTTTCGATATACTGCCGGGAAAAATGCCACCGATAGTGCTTTAATTATTGATGCAATGGATCTTCTGTACACCGGAAATTTTGATGGTTTTTGTATTGTCTCTAGTGATAGTGACTTTACCAGATTGGCCGGTCGTATCAGAGAATCGGGGCTGGTCGTGTATGGGTTTGGGGAGAAGAAAACCCCGGCAGCTTTCATTAGTGCCTGCGATCGCTTTATCTACACAGAAATTTTAGGGAAGTCAGAAAATCTTTCCTCAGAAAGTTCTGCGATTATAGTTGGGACAAATGATAAGAATTCCCCACCCCAGGTATCTGAGCAAAATGGTTCTAAAAATAAACAAACGCTCAAGTTAAATAAGAAGTTAGTCGATTTACTGAAGGATGCCTATGAAGCCGTCGCGGAAGAAGATGGCTGGGCAAACTTAGGCCCGTTTGGATCGCAACTGACGAAGTTATCGTCATCCTTTGATTCAAGGAATTATGGGTATAAGAAACTGGGAGATTTCATTCGTGCCAGTAACATGTTTGAAGTCAGGGAAACCCCACATGGCAAGAGCCAAACCGCGAAAGAAATACATATTCGCTTAAAAACATAGAGTCAGAATATATGGCGATTCTATTTGAATTAGGAACAACATGGAGAAGACTGCCATTAGTCATTGGTCATTAGGTTGCTCGAATGACCAATGACTAATGACCGATGACTAACGAATGACTGATGACAGAGCAATTGATCGTGCAATATTCACCAATAATTGAGGTCTGTTATAGACAAATTTGAATAACCCGTTTTGTTATGCTTATTTAGATAAATTAAAGAACTCTCATGAAGATTGCGATCGCCCAACTGAACCCTACCATTGGTGACCTATCTGGTAATGCCCAGCAAATTCTGGATGCCGCCCGTCAAGCCGCTGACCAGGGAGCAACCCTACTACTGACACCGGAATTGTCTCTCTGTGGCTACCCGCCGCGCGACTTGCTGATGCATCCTGGTTTTATTGACACGATGGCAAGTACCCTGGCGCAACTGGCAAAGGATTTACCGTCCCAGTTGACAACCCTGGTGGGAACAGTCGGCGTTAACGAAAAATCAGGGAGTGAGGGTGGTAAACCACTATTTAACAGTACTGCTCTATTAGCCGGAGGGGCGGTCAAGCAACTATTTCACAAACAACTGTTACCGACCTACGATGTCTTTGATGAAGACCGTTACTTTGAACCGGGACAGCAATCGAACCATTTTTTGCTGAACCAGGAAGGGGCTGCTCCGATTCATGTCGGTGTCACCATCTGTGAAGACCTGTGGAACGATGAAGAATTTTGGGGCAAACGCAGTTATCGGGTGAATCCCATCGCGGATTTGGCATCGCAGGGGGCCGATCTGATCATTAATTTGTCTGCCTCCCCCTACACCATGGCGAAGCAGCAGCTACGCGAAGCCATGCTGAAGCACAGTGCTAAACGCTTTGATCATCCCGTCATTTATGTGAATCAGGTTGGCGGTAATGATGATCTGATCTTTGACGGTAGTAGTGTGGCATTTAACCGGGCGGGAGAACTGGTTTGTCGTGCGACTGCCTTTGCCACCGACCTGGTGTTTGTGGACTATCAAAATGGCGATTTGCAACCGGGGACGATCGCCCCTCCCCCGCCGACGGACGATGCCGAAATCTGGCAGGCACTCGTTCTGGGCGTGCAAGACTATGCCCGTAAGTGTGGCTTTACTAAGGTGGTTGTTGGTCTGAGCGGTGGGGTTGACTCGGCTCTGGTGGCGGCGATCGCAGCAGCGGCGATCGGTCCTGCGAATGTGTTGGGCGTGTTAATGCCCTCTCCTTACAGTTCGGACCATTCCATCAGTGATGCTCTGGCACTGGCTGAAAATGTTGGGATCCAGACCCAAACTCTGCCCATTGGTGACTTGATGAAGGGCTATGACCTGACTCTGGCGGATGTGTTTGCCGGAACTGAGTTTGGCATTGCCGAAGAAAATATCCAGTCCCGCATTCGGGGCAATTTGCTCATGGCGGTTGCCAACAAGTTTGGTCACCTGCTCCTGTCTACGGGCAACAAATCCGAAATGGCAGTGGGTTACTGCACCCTCTATGGCGATATGAACGGTGGATTGGCGGCGATCGCTGATGTCCCCAAAACCCGTGTCTATTCCATCTGTCACTGGCTGAATGAACAGGCAGCAAACCAGCAGACATCCGACCCAGCCGTTGCCTCGCTATTGCCGACATCCTCGGGTGAAATCATTCCCACGAATATTCTCACCAAAGCCCCCAGTGCCGAACTGAAACCGGGACAGGTAGACCAGGACTCTCTGCCGCCTTACGACATTCTGGACGATATCCTGGTACGCCTCATCCATCACCACCAGTCCCCCGACCAGATCGTGGCTGCCGGACATGATACAGCGGTGGTGAACAAAATTATGCGACTCGTGACCCGCGCGGAATTTAAGCGGCGACAGGCTCCCCCTGTCCTGAAAGTGACCGATCGCGCCTTTGGTACGGGTTGGCGCATGCCAATCGCCGCCCGCTGGTTGCCATCCGTATCCTCGTAAACATGATGACTGCGCAACGACGATCCTATGCCCGGCTACGATTGCTGGGTTTGGTTTGGTGTCTCTGGTTGGCTCTGACGGGTGTTGTCCAGGCTGGTACTCTGGCCGACCGCATGGCCGCTTTTCCCCATTGGCAGAGTAAACCAGACGTGGCCGTTGCTACTGCCGACCTGATCTATCCCAACTGGTTCCAGGGAACATGGACCATGACCAGTACCCTGGTCGATCTGGTCGCCCCTCTGGCTCCGGCGGTAACGACACCCGGATTTGAGCAAAATCGGCAATATCTGAATCAACCCGTCACCTGCCAGGTGCGATTTGCCCCAGCCAGTACCCTGTCAGGGCCAACGGCGATCCAACCGTTGACCGTACCATTAAAATCCCTTGGGCAAGATGGCATCGTTGCGGATCGGGCATTTAACGGATTGAATCTGGCGCGGGCCTATTTGGGCGATCGCGCCGTTCTTGCCGTCGAGGTTGATCCTGCCTCACCCAATCGCCAGGTGACGATGCTACAGGGTGGTCGGCAACTCATCTCGGTGATTACAGGTCGAGCAGTCGAGCCAGGGACAGGCGATCGCTTCCTGACGAGCGAACTGTTTCAACAGGTGTTTCGCGGTATTCCCCAGCCCTACCTGAACCAGGTGGAAACCACCACTGCCTATGCGCGATCGCCCGATCAGCCAGGGGCGATCGTGGCTGACCAGATGACGGCAATTTATCTGTCTCCCCAGGATCCGCAGTATTTCCAAAGTGGCGATCAACCAGTTGCCCTGTACCGCTACCGTCTGGAATTGGTACCAGCAGATACAACCTTTTAAGGACACGCCAGTGCCATGTCCCTAACAGTTGTGAATAACAGGGTTCCCTGCTGAGGATGGTGGATTTAATAAATCCGCAAACTGTAGGGGCGGGTTTAGCAACTTAATCTGCATCCGGCAGTGGATTTAACGGCAAAACCCGCCCCTACCCAATATCGAATGCATCCAAAGTTAATTGGCGATCGCAACAGATACAGTAGGGGCGAATGGCCATTCGCCCTTACAGAGGATTGGTGTATTGTGCAGTCTGTTTAAGTCGGTATTATTTAATTCCCATTCCTAAGTCAGAGGACTTTTGCCTCTAGCGACTTCAGGTATTCCGTATTCACACCCGACTCGCGCATGAGAGCGATTTTGCCAGTACGGGCAATCTCACGAATGCCAAACTTGTTCAATACCTGCACAATCGCCACCATTTTGCCGGGATCACCGACTACTTCCAGTGTCAGCGAATCTTCCGCCACATCGACGACTCGCGCCCGGAAAATTTGCGCCAACTCAACGATTTCGGAGCGGTTGGAACTGACCGCATTTACCTTCAGGAGCATCAATTCCCGTTCGACACAGGGAACTTCAGTAATGTCTTGTACCTTCAGGACATTAATCAACTTATAGAGTTGCTTGGTCAACTGTTCAATGCTGGCAGCATCCCCCGGCACGACCATCGTAATCCGGGAAACCCCCATTTGTTCAGCGGGCCCAACTGCCAAACTTTCAATGTTGAAGCCACGACGCGCAAATAAACCAGCAATCCGGGTTAAAACTCCCGCTTCGTCTTCAACTAAAACAGATAGCGTGTGCTTCATAGCCATCACTCAAGAAACGGTGAGAAAAGCCTAGCCCTATATAAAGCCTAGCCCTTTATTTTATCCTGAGCGTTCACGCTATTCATGATCCCAATCCAGGATGCAATTATTTGATACCTTACAGCAGTTCTCGATTGAGTAAGGCACAAAGCTCTGGTTTTTATCGTTGGTCATTGGTCATTCGTCACTTCCAGATACAGATGATTGATGACCAATGACGCTTGATTAATCTGTGTTGCCCTCAACTGACAACGGCGATAAATGGCGATTCCACCGGGCAGGTGCTACCTCGGCATAACCATCCTGAAATGCTTCCTTGAGGATGAAGGATGAAGGATACATTTCCTTCCTGTACCTGCTTTCTATGCAGTCTAATGAAAATCTGTCTGTTCTAACAAAACAATTCATGTACGCTGAAGGCGGTACTTTTTCATCCTTCAGTATGCCTACCAGCACCTGGACACGCCGTCATGTTCTGTCACTAGCCGACTTCACCCCGTTTGAGTACGATACCGTCTTGCAAACAGCCCTCAGCTTTCAGGAAGTGTTGTCCCGCCGGACTAAGAAAGTACCAACCTTACAGGGGCAAGTCGTCACCAACTTATTTTTTGAGCCGTCTACCCGGACTCGGAGTAGTTTCGAGTTGGCTGCCAAACGATTATCTGCCGACATTCTCAATTTTGCCCCCGGCTCATCTTCCCTTTCCAAAGGCGAGACGATTCTGGATACGGCCAAAACCTATCTGGCAATGGGCACCGATATGATGGTAATCCGCCATAAGGAGTCGGGTGTACCCCAGGCGATCGCCACCGAAATGGATCGTCTGGGCGTCAAAGTGGGAGTTCTCAATGCCGGTGATGGGCAACATGAACACCCCTCCCAGGCATTACTCGACCTGTTTACCATCTGCACCCTGCTTGACCCCAACCATCCCCGCATCGATTTACTACAGGGAAAAAAAATCGCGATCGTGGGAGACATTCTCCATTCCCGTGTTGCCCGTTCTAATATTTGGAGCCTGACTGCCAGTGGTGCCGAGGTGCATCTGGCAGGCCCACCCACCTTACTGCCCCGTTTATTTGCCGATTTTGTGAAAGTGTCGCAGGCAGAGAGTAGCAGGCACAAAGCAGAACTGGTTGCCATACCTGCTGCTGATATATCCCGTAAGCTATTCCTGCACTGGTCACTGGAACCCGCCCTTCAGGATGCAGATTTTGTCATGACCTTGCGGTTGCAGAAGGAACGGATGACCAGCCATTTGCTGCCCAGTTTACGGGAGTATCACCAGCAATTTGGTATTACCCGCGATCGCCTCAAACTCTGTAAACCCGATGTCAAAGTGCTGCATCCTGGTCCTGTAAACCGGGGTGTCGAAATTAGTTCTGACTTGATGGATGATCCCCAATTCAGCCTCATTTCGCAACAGGTTACCAGTGGGGTTGCCGTCCGTATGGCACTTCTGTTTTTGATGGGTAGTGGTAAAAATTAGCAGGTCGGAATTCGCTATATTAACTGCATGAGTGTAACTCCATCCTTCGCCACCAAACCCATTCAACCCCATGCAGGTGATCATTTTTTGATCGCCTTCGCGCCCCTATCACTGGATGAGGTCTACCGCCTTGCCGATGATGCTGCCAATGGGGCGATCGTCGTTATGAGTGGTATGGTACGGGACAACACCGATGGGCGATCGGTCGTGGCATTGGAGTATCAGGCATACGAACCGATGGCAATCCGCGTGTTTCAGCAAATTGCCGCCGAGATTCGCCAAACCTGGGCAGATGTCACCCATGTCGTCATCCACCATCGCGTTGGGAAGTTACAGGTGGGCGAAATTAGTGTGCTGGTGGCAGTCGGTTGTCCCCATCGTTCAGAGGCATTTGCGGCGTGTAAGTATGCGATCGATACGCTGAAGCACAATGCTCCCATCTGGAAAAAGGAACACTGGGCAGATGGCTCCACCAGTTGGGTCAGTATTGGTGCTTGTGAACAGGCTGGGGAGAATTGTTAGGATGCGATCTCTATACTCAAGATAGGCTTCCTTACTACCTTTCACTATGAGTCTGTTGATCTCTGATGAATTAGTTCACGCCTCTGGGCTGTCTGAAGCCGAGCTGCTACAAGAGCTAGTGCTGCTGCTATTTCAGCGCGAGAAACTGACGCTTGGTAAAGCAAGCCGTATTCTTGGCATGACTCAACTGGAATTTCAGGCACTCCTTGCTAGCCGCGATCTCTATATCCACTACAATGTCGAAGATCTGCACGAGGATGTCGAGAATCTGCACGAACTAAGATTATAACCACGGGTAATCGTTCTTAGCCGACTACTGGAATTTGTTGAACTGTTACGGATATTGATTTTGAGCCATAAGAAGCTGACGTTCCAAAATTCGGGTTGGCGTGTTGAACATTAAAAGTTTTGCCGTTGCCCGACCTGCTGGTGTGATGCCTGCAACTCTTCCATTGTTCAGCTTAAAATGCTCCGCCCAGATCTGAGTGCGGGGATTAAAGAGAAGTACAACTTCACCCGTTGCAGGATCAAAGGTTGTAAAGTCTGTGCCCTTGTGACGATTGCAAGACAGGCAAGATAGTGCCAAGTTATCAGCAGTTGTTTGACCATCATGCTTTTGGGCGATGATGTGATCTACCTCGTGAGTATAGATAGAAATTTTTTGGTGGAGCAAACAATACTCGCATTTTCCCTGGGCACGATCGCTCACAAGTTGACGCAGTTCAGCCGAAATTTTGGCAGAAGTCATGAGTTGACTGCGGCGATCGCGCGGGTCTTCATCAAAATCATCAGATGCTCTAGTTGCTCATAAACATCGAGCTCAGCCACTTCTGAAGTGTTTAGGTTTCCTGCCTGATTCTTATTCAACAGCGATCGCAATCGCTCCTGAGCCTCTGCCGAAACCTTGAACGCCAAAATCTCGCTGGGCGTAGGGCGAGTCATCAAAAAATCCAGCACTTCCAAATAAGCCTGGGGCACTTCTGCCAGGCTTGCTGTTGCGATTGCCAATGATGGAACAGTCTCAGGCTCAGTTTTCAGAAGTTGGCTGAGTAACTCAGGCAGGCGATCGCGCAGTAGTTCCAACCGCGCTGCTAACTCATCCGGGATATGAATCGTCAACTCAGCCATTAAGCAATCCTCTTAGCGAGTGGATACTCAAGGTCGTTCTGCCTTTATTCTATGCCTTGACCTGAATAGCTGGGGCGAGAGGCTATAACAGAGGCAGCAGAAAACGCGGGTGAGAGAATATGGCGCGAGATGAAGCCTACCAGGAAGCAGAACGACGGATTGAAGCAGCCCGTCAGGAGGAATCAACTACACTCGATCTCAGTGAAATGGGATTAGCGGAAGTACCAGAGGCGATTGCTTCCCTTGCTCAGTTGAAGTCGCTTAATCTCTCCGGCAACCAGTTGACGGAGTTGCCAGAGTCAATTGCTTCCCTTGCTCAGTTGCAGTCACTTGAACTTTCCGACAACCAATTGACAGAACTGCCACCACCAATTTTGTCTCTCACCCAACTGAAAACACTTAATCTTACAAAGAATCAGTTGACAGGTTTGCCAAACGGACTTTCAGCTCTGACTCAACTAAAGTATTTGGGGTTAGGTTATCTTGCTGGAGGAAACCCACTTATAACCTTTCCAACATGTTTGAGACAAATGAAACGGCTTGTGAGGTTATGGGC
>CAZGDE010000248.1:0-10782 GCA_964524315.1 uncultured bacterium | reverse complement strand
GTTCACAATCCTGTCACGTTGAGCCAGCAATTTACCTGATTTGGTTGGTCGCAGGTCGCAGGCAGCAGGATCGGTCCCGAAGCGATCCTGCTGCCTGCGGCTTTGATCCATAAATCCTGAGAATTTAACTGAATTTCTTGCTAACCTCGCACGTATCAGGCATCCAACGGTGAAGACATGCGATAGGCTGTAGTGAAGTTCCCTGGTTTTGTTATGGCAAAATTACCAGGGACTGTATGGTGTTTGGGAGAGTGAATGTCCACCGGGTATATTTTAGTCCTGGCAGTCTTGCTATTGGGGGGGATCATTGCCACTGTTGGCGATCGCCTGGGTACCCGAGTTGGTAAAGCCCGCCTCAGTCTGTTCAATCTCCGACCGCGCAAAACCGCAACATTAGTTACAATTCTGACAGGTACCGTCATTGCCGCATCGACCCTGGGGATTTTATTCGCAACCAGCGAATATTTGCGCGAAGGTTTGTTTCAGCTGGATGAGATCCAGAAAAATTTGCGTCGTACCCGTCGTGACCTGCAACAGGCCAGAGAGCAGCAGGTACAGGTACAAACCGAACTAACCAAAGCAAAGTCGGATCGGGCCGCCGCCCAAAAACAACTGGCAAAAACGAGACAGCAGTTTCAGGAAACCGAACAGTCGTTACAACAAGCTATTACTCAGCGAGGTCAGGCAGAAAGTCAACGCACCGAGGCAGAGGCAGCCCGGGCGCGCACAGAAGCAGAATTAAGTCGTACTCAGAGGCAATTGCGGGGTGAGATCAATCAACTGGAAGCGGAAAAAAACCGCTTGATTAACAGTAAAAATCAGGAAATTCGCAGCAAAGAAGCTCAACTCCGACAAATTGAGGCGCAGCAGGAGTTTCTGGCGCGGGAAGTGCAAAAGCTAGAGCTGGAACGACGTGGATTGCGTCAGGGCAACGTGGCAATTCAACGGGGGCAGATCCTTGCTTCTGCCGTGATTCGTGCTGCAAACTCGGCGATCGCCCGTCAGGCTGTCGATCAACTCCTCAACGAAGCGAATCGGGCATCCATCCTCCTATCGCGCCCTGGTGCGAATGGGCAGCAGGTTTTACAAATCACCAAGCTGGAAGTCGATCAACTGATTGACCAGATTGATGATGGGCAGGACTATGTGGTTCGTATTCTATCTGCTGCTAATTATTTAACGGGAGAAGCCCCAATCCAGGTTTTTACCGATGCTGTCCGTAACCGGGTTGTGTTTCAGGAGGGGGATGTGGTGTCTGCGACCACGGTGGATCCGGCTAATGCGACAAACGATGAAATCCAGCAACGGATTAATTTATTAATTGCCGCCGCTAACTTTCGCGCCCGTAATCTTGGGATCCAGGCAGATTCTGTAGAAATTGGGCGTATTCAAGACGTGATTGCCTTTATCGAACAACTCCGACTTTATAACCAGCCCCTTGAGGTGAAGGCCGTTGCTGCAACGGTCACCTACGTAGCTGGGCCACTCCGGATCGAGTTTATTGCCAGTCAAAATGGCAGAATTTTATTTCGAACCGGAAATTTACCCGCAGAAGTCCCTTCTACCCAGCCCTGATGCTATGCAGTCCCCTTCATCATCTCCCTCGGATCAACCTGTTACGGATCAACCTGTTATTTTGGGATTTGATCCCGGTCGGCGTAAGTGTGGGCTGGCGGTAATGGGAGTTGATCGGGCTGTTCGGTATCACCAGGTTGTTGCGACGGAGCAGGCGATCGCCACAATTGCCATCCTCCGGCAACAGTTTCCGATTTCCTTACTGGTTATGGGTGACCAAACAACCGCTAAAGAATGGAAACAAAAGCTCACGAACCTCCCCGACCCTTTACGGATTGTGATGGTAGATGAACGTTATAGCAGTTTGGAAGCACGCGATCGCTATTGGCAAATTTATCCACCGCAAGGAATTTACCGCCTGGTTCCCAAATCGCTACGACGTATTCCCCGTCCGGTAGACGATATTGTCGCAATTTTGCTGATTGAGCGATATTTGGAGCGCTTGGTGAATTAGGCGCGGGATAGCCTCGCCACACCCGCACTGACAATTCATTGTGGTAACACTTAAGCCACAATTCTAAGTAGGCAGGGTGATTTATTTAGTGAGAGTAAAAATTATTCTGATTTTTGATAGTACTTGAGCAGTAGTAAGCAATTGCGGTTATCAGCACTCCGGGTGTAGCTAAGAGCATCGGCAATTCGATCCATCAGCTTTAACCCCCGTCCGCCTTCAGCATCGTTGTCTGGCTCCTGCGGCATACTGTCAAGTTTCTCTAGCAGGTTAAATGGTGCTCCATGATCCCAAATTCGGATTTCCATGCGTTCAGCAAACATCGAAACTTCAATTTCGACTAATTGATCAATGGGTTGCCCTTTATGGGCATGACGCACTGCATTGGTAAATCCTTCAGCCAATGCTAGCTGACACTGAAGCCAGGTTTGATAAGAAATTGGGGGACAGTTAAACTGATCAAACCAGGCAAGAACTTGAGTCAGAGCATTAAGGTCTGTATTAACTTGAAGGGAGGCTCTGTGGATAGGCAGCAAAGCTTAGTGATCCTTAAATTTGGAATCTGGAAACCAGTATATTCTTTTGCATAGTAGAGAGTATGTAACTAATTAAATTTCACACGCAATTGTACTCACACTTCCACTCACACGTTCACCATGCCTAAAGTTTTGGTTATTGATGATGACCCGATCACCCAAACTGTATTAAAGAAACTATTAGCAGCGCAGGGATATGAGGTTATTATCGCTGGCAATGGTGTAGAAGGCATTAATGCAGCGAAAAATCATCAACCGGCCGTTATTATCTGCGATTGGATGATGCCCCACATGGATGGGCTAGAGTTTTGCCGCCATGTTAAAGCAGATCCGGATCTGGCGATCGCCTATATCATTTTGTTAACATCTCGCGTTGCCATTGAAGACCGGGTGATTGGTCTCGACAGTGGTGCTGATGATTTTCTCTGTAAACCAGTCGAGCATGATGAGCTAAAAGCACGGGTCAGAGCCGGACTGCGTCTGCATGAGGTCAACCAGGACTTGCAGGCACAGAAACGCATGCTAGAAGCCGAATTAAGCGAAGCTGCGGAATATGTGCGATCGCTTCTTCCACCCCCTATGAAGGAAGGCATTAAAATCGACTCGCGTTTCATTCCATCGCGGCAATTGGGCGGCGATTGTTTTGACTACTACTGGCTTGACCCTGACTATCTGGCGATTTACCTGTTGGATGTATCAGGGCATGGTTTGGGGGCCGCATTGCCCTCTATTTCGGTGCTGAACATGCTGCGATCGCAGTCCATGGATGGCGTTAACTTTTACCAACCTAACCACGTTCTCAGCGCCCTGAACGAGTCTTTTCAGATGGACAACCAGAACGACAAATTCTTTACCATCTGGTATGGCGTTTATAGCCAGGTCAAACGCCAATTAATCTACTCCAGCGCTGGGCACCCACCCGCCGTACTGTTAACGGATGGCACCCCAGGGAGTATGCAACCCAAACACCTTAAAACTTCTAGCATGCCTATCGGGATGCTGCCGGACACGCGGTTTGTTAATCAGCGTTGTGATATTACCCCCTCCAGTACCCTCTACATCTTCAGTGACGGCGTTTATGAGGTACTCCTGCCAGATGACACTGTTTGGGGTTTAGAAGCCTTTGTCAAGCTGCTGACTGAAGACCAGGAATTGATTGATAAACAGGGCCTTGACTACATCGTCAAAATGATCACTGCCATCAATCCAAGGGACTCTCTGGAAGATGATTTTTCCCTCTTGAGGGTAAAGTTTGCTTAAGCCAACGTTTGAACATGTGGCTGTAGATGCAAGATTCCTGACTTTTCAATTTTTTTGCAATTCTTAGCAATACCTGGATTTTTCCCCACACATTCCACACTGTTTCCACAAACAATTCGAGTTTTCCTCACAGCTTCTCCACAGCTTCTCCACAATTTAGGGTTAGTTTTCCACAGGCATAACGAAGGAATCGGACTTTGCAGACTTGGGAAATTTCTTGGGAGCGATCGCCCCCGATCGCGAAAAGGTAACAGGATTTCGTAAAGGAATGTAACGAAAACAGCCCTAAAATACCGATTCTTTCGTAAAGCTTTTTTTGATCTAAAGCTGTCCGTAACATTTCGCAGCATTGACAACCACACCCAACCAACTGCAAAATGAGGCGCACAACATGAACACGCACCAACACTCTGCTGACTCAAATCTGCTTCTCATCTTTAGGCATGTAGCAGATGAAGGCATCACGGGAGTGAAGGCTGCGTCAGATTTTGCTGCCTGAAACTGCTGTCTTAAAACAGCGCCCAATTTATCCCACCATTTAACCCATTACGGAAGTAGAGGCTTTATGAACAGCACCGTAAGTCTCCTGATTGAGATTCCTGAAGTACTCCACGAATCTCTGCGGACATACCTGGAAATGCGTCCTGACTGGGACCAGGATCGGGCTTTTACCGCCGCCCTATCCCTATTTCTGTTGCAAAATCGGGGTACGGAATCCTTACCTGACAAAAGCTCACAGCGACAGGCTTCACGCATCTATCTGGATACGTTATTCAAACGCCCAATTGGACAGAATAACTAAATAGTTATTGGTTATTGGTCACTGATCATTGGTCGTTGATTTTTGGTCATGAGACACAATAACTAAATAGTTATTAGTCATTGGTTATTAGTCATTGGTTATTAGTCATTGGTTATTAGTTATGGCTGAGATAAGTGACAAGTGACAGATGACAAGTGCTAAATAGCAAGTGCTAAATAGCAAGTGCCAAATGACAAGTGGCGGCAGTTAATTCCAGACAGGATGGCGATCGCAGCAATATGGCTTACCAGATTTCAGCAACCAAACTTCAGGCTTATAACCGTTGTCCTTATGCCTATTACCTGCGGTATGAGCGGAAGCTAACAACTAATGAGTTTTATGGTTCAGCCGCCCTGGGAACTGCATTGCATCAGGCCCTCGCCCAATGCCATCGCGACTGGCACTACCGCACTCCCTTGCCCGAACTCCGCTGGGTGCATCATTGTTGGCATCAACATGCCGCCGGGTTAACCCCCAACCAGGTGGTGGAAGGGCGGGAAATTCTGGAGAACTACTACCACAATTTCATTGCCAGCGAGATTGCATTGCGGCAACCCCTGGCAGTAGAAGGTCGAGTTCAGGCTTGTTTGCAGGTCGAAAATTTAGAATTTCTGATCGTGGGACGCTACGATCGCCTGGACTTTGTGGCTGATGGACTGGAGTTGATTGACTACAAGTCAGGGCGAGAGTCGAAGTTGCCCGATGAAATGGAAATTGATATCCAAATCGGGTTGTACTATCTGGCGCTGGAACAAACCTACCGTCAGAGTTTGCGCTACCTCAGCCTGCTATTTTTGCGAACTGGCGAAAAGATTCAGTTTGAGGCAACCGCAGACCACAAAAAGCGGGTAGAGGACATGATTGGCAAATTGGCCACACGGTTGCGTTATGACCGGGGCTGGGAACCTACTCCGGCGGCACAGTGCGATCGCTGTACCTTTGCCCGTTACTGTCCAGCTGTGAACAACGATCCGGCCCCTTTACCGGAAACCCATGTCAAATCTCAACTTCAGCTCGTTCTCAATCTGTAACTTTAACTCTTCTGAGAGAGGGTAAAGCGTTACCTTTCGATGTATTGATGGGGACGTAATCAGGGCGTTCCGCCGAACGCCCCTACGATCAATTTTCATTATTTGTGTGTATCAGCCCTTTCACTGGAGTTATGGAGATGGAGACACGGGAACTTGGTACGTCTGGCCTTCAAATTACTCCCATCCTTACAGGTACCTGGCAGGCGGGTAAGTCTATGTGGGTGGGGATTGAAGATGCCGAAACCATCAAGGCAATTCGGGCAGCCTTTGATGCTGGGATCACAACAGTTGACACAGCAGAAGTGTATGGTCAGGGGCATTCCGAACGCATTGTGGCCCAGGCATTAGCAGATGTCCGCGATCAGGTCGTGTATGCCACCAAAGTATTCTCCAACCATTTGAAATATCAACAGGTGATCGATGCCTGTGAGGGCTCCCTCAAAAATCTCCAAACTGACTACATTGACCTGTATCAGATCCACTGGCCCTCTGGTACCTATGGCAGTGATGTCGTGCCCATTGAGGAAACGATGCGGGCGTTGAATGACCTGAAACAACAGGGCAAAATTCGGGCGATTGGGGTTTCTAATTTTTCCCGCGCCCAACTGGAAGAAGCCGCTCAGTACGGGCGGATTGATAGTATTCAGCCACCCTATTCCCTATTCTGGCGATATGTGGAAAAAGACATTACTCCTTACTGCATCGAACACAAGATCTCCATCCTGGCGTACTCTTCCCTGGCACAGGGCTTACTTACAGGCAAGTTTGGTAAAGACCACCAGTTTGAATCCGGTGACCACCGCACCAAGAACAAGCTCTTTCAAGGGGAGAACTACGATCGCGCCCAACAAGCTCTGGAAAGATTGCGCCCAATTGCAGATCGCTACCAGACTAGCCTGGGTAACCTGGCGCTGGCATGGCTAATTGCCCAACCCCAGACCCAGGCGATCGCGGGTGTACGGAATGCGACCCAGGCGAGTGAAAATGCCAGTGCGGGGAACCTCAAGCTGAGTGTTGAAGACCTGGCAGAAATTGATGCGATCGGTCGCACGGTGACGGATCACCTCGACGACAACCCGGTTATGTGGAACTGGTAGGGTACATATCTGCTAGAACCTCGCTTGTCGCAATATCCCACCGCAGACGCGGATCGGGGGCACCAATCTTGCGGGCGACTACAGAGACACCCAAGTAGGCAGGATGGGATGGCATAGGTCGTAAGACGGGTTCCGTCACTAGCGGAAATACCCGACAGGGAATCCCCTGATCGCATTCGACAATTTCAAAGCCTGTCATGGGGTTGAGTAATGCCCGAAATGCCGCCGGATTAAATCGCCAAAAATCCCACGGCAATTCATGGGGGGGCCAGGTGGGATGGGTGCCGATAAAAAGGAGGCCACCTTCTTTCATCACCTGATTAATTTCTAAAATTGCCTTCCAGGGCATTGCCAGATGCTCAAAGACGGAAATCGAATAGACCGCATCAAAGGTACCCGGTGCGAAGTAATCGGATAGTTGGTGAATGTCACCCACCACATCGACATTTTCCCCAGCGTGGATGTCAAACCCAACATACCGGGCACAGTGGAAGCGATCGCGGTTCGCATTCCCCGTTACTTTCCGCGAACCCAGCTCCAGTAGTTGATAATCAGGTAGCTGGTTTGCCCGTTCAATAAAGCGATTAAAGATTTGATGGAATGGATCGCGCTCGCTCGTTTGTTGTAATGGCTTCAGTTGTCCCGTCAGCCAAATTTCAAAGTAAAACCGTTGCGCCAGATAACCCAATAACTGACGGGTATTCATCTGGTGCCGCAACTTTTGCAGCTTCTCAAAAAATCCCATTAGTTCTATTCCTGCTCCACACGTAGACCAAAATAGGTCAACACCAGTTCTGTTGTCCCTGTATTGGTCACTTCATGGACTTCGCCAGGTTCCACCGCAACGCAGGTACCTGGTTGCAGGACAAAAGATTGCCCATCGATACAAATGGTTCCTTCCCCTGATTCGACAAAGAACACCTCACACATATCCTGATGGGCATGGGCCCCGGCAACCTGACCGGGGGCAAAGTGGGCCTGGGCGAAATTGGTGAGATGGGGCAAGTCACCTAACCGTAACATTACCTTTTTCTTAATTGCGGGGTTGTGCGAAACTGCCTCTTCAGACAGAGTGGTTAAGGAAGTAAGTTTCATCGGTGATGGGTAAACAACGGTCTCAACTAAAAATTCTCTTGTTACAAATTCGGGATGACGAAGTTACTTGTCTGGAAGAATTGGACGAGTTTGTTCGCTTTAGTCGTCTGGAGTCACAACAGTTTCAAGTGTTGAACACGTTTGCGACTCCCGATTTTCAGCCCACCTGTATAGAAGGCTATGATGCCCTCTTTGTGGGTGGTTCCAGCGATGCCTCTGTGACCCAACCGGACTTGTATCCCTTCGTCGAGAATACCAAACAGTTGCTCTTACATTGTTTACAGCAGTCCATTCCGGTGTTCGCTTCCTGTTTCGGGTTTCAGGCTGTTGTTGAGGCATTGGGCGGGCGCGTGATTGTCGACAAGCCTAATATGGAAATGGGTACTTATCCCTTACACCTGACAGAACTGGCGGCCAGTGATGCCCTTTTCCATGACATTCCCACTGGTTTTTGGGCTGTTTCGGGCCACAAGGAACGGGCCGTTAGCTTACCAGAAGGAGCCGTGTTACTGGCGTATTCTGATCGCTGCCCATACCATGCCCTCCGGATGGAGGGCAAACCTTTCTATGCGTTCCAGTTCCATCCCGAAGTTGACACACCCGATTTGATCGCCCGGATTACCCGCTACCAGAATCGCTACCTGGATGGTGCTGACCATCTCTCAGAAATTGTGCAGGGTTTACAACACGATACGGCGATCGCCAACCAGTTAATTGAGAAGTTTGTTGACCGCATTTTATTAAAGGCGGCAAACGGAGGCTCAGGATAAACCAGGAAGCGGGGTGAAGGGTTGAACGATTCTCGCTTCTTCGATTTCTGCCTGTTAGCATTCCCTGGTGCAGTTTCAGGAAACTTGTTGTGCCTAAGTTTGCCTTGCCCTAAATCCCTCTCCCACAGGCAGGGACTTGGAAGGTCGTTCCCTGCTCCTGGGGGAGAAGGGTGAGGGCTGAGGGTCAGATGATTTCTTGCACAAAAGCTCTTCTGAATATTCCCTAGGTTTCAATTCTTAACTGTGATTCCGTTGAACTTTTTGGGAAATTACGTTAGCCTAATCATTCCAATATGAAGTTTGTCAGGAGTTCATTATAAATCTTTCTTAAGAGCGAACCAATCAAACAAATAGTAAAATAAGATACAGAAATAATAGAAATCGTTCATCTCTTTTTGTGTTTCAGATCACAATTGATGCGATCGCTCAAAGAGACGGAAGTAGGGAGTAGAACGCTCAGTGGTTGCTTTCACGTAAGGTAATTGCTCAAGTCGCCGGATTGGCGATTCCCGTAAGGTTCTAGCTTCCGAAGGAACGCGCCTCAAGTCAATACGTACCCGTTTGTTATTCGAGGCGGATCTTATGAAACTCTCCTACCGTGGCGTTAGTTACGAGCACTCTCCTTCAACTCTGGAAGTAACCGAAGGTGAGATTCTTGGCAAGTACCGGGGTATCGGCTGGCATTGCCATACCCTTAAGGAAATGCCTGTTCCCCAACCCAATATGGCATTAAAGTATCGAGGTGTTGCCTATAATACCAACCCTGCTGCTGCTACTACTGGAAGCTGTAATGTTCGGGTAACAGCGGCTAATGTAGCCAGTGCCGTTGCAAGGCCCGTGGTGGCTTCTAAAGTTCTGAATAAGGAACTTGAAGCTGTCCATCGGTTCAATTTGCAGCGTAACCTGGAGCGCCGCCTGCAAGTGGCGCGCGAACGGGGTGACCTGGCACTTATTAATCTGCTTGAGGCAGAATCACGGCAATTGGTCTAATCAGCCTGCGCCAAATTATCCGTTAAGTTTGGTTTTGGCTAACGGCTAGTGGAAACCTCAACTCGGTACGCATGGATCATCACCGAGTTGGCAGGGTGATTAGCTAGATGCTTGGGGCGAGTTGGTGAGTTCTCCTCGTCCGTAATATGGGTGGTGCTTCGGTACCACCCTTTTTTATGTCATACCAATTCCCGTAAATGGAGCAACAGATGGGGGTGGGGCGTTATCTGCATTATGGTACTGATCAGGTCTTACCAATTAGATGACGAATAGGCCAGATCCGGTAGGGGCGGGTTTTGCCAGGAACTATCACAGATGCCTCATCCGCTAAACCCACCATTACAAGCCGTTGTATTTGCACACAGTATTTTTTTGAATTGGTGTCATAATGCAAATTCCAGCATGAATTTAATCAGACATTTTTCACCGATTTAACAACACTTTGGATCAACCTTAATGTTTCTTTAACTAGCGATTCATTTGCAATGTTTAAGATGTAATTGTATTAATCAATACAAATTTAGTTTGTATTCAACTATTTATCCGGAAACCGTAGATTATTCCTGGATCGCATGGATTGCTTGCGTTTGTTGCACTTTAAGCCACTAATCTACCTTTAGGTATAGGGCTTCGCTTGTTAAAGTATTTGATATTTATTGATGGTTGCAATTTTAGGAATCAAAATGAAAAAGCAGACTATGAAGGAGTCTATGCAAGGGGCTGTTAAGCCAATTGAATCTAGCGATCGCAATTCTCCCGAATTCAACTTTGATGCCTGGGCCAAACAAGTCAGGCCACTATTACTAGCCTCCGTGAGCAAACGGGGAAACCGCTAGGAGGCTTCTAGCGTTCGAAAATTGCTCCCCGTTGTCTCAAGTCAAAGAGTAGTTCCTTGGGCAGCCCGGTGTTGTCAGCGAACCTTGTTTTTTCAAGGACGGCACCCACCAGGTTGACATCACTCAGATCTGTCCAGCGCAAGTCAGCATTACTAAGATTTGCCCCGTACAAACTGGCACCACTTAAATCAACGTTAGTGAGACTGGCACGGCGTAAATCTGTATGGCTTAAGATTGTGGCCCGCAAACTTGCGCCATCCAATTTAGCCCCATTGAGCGTGGCACGGCGCAGGTCTGCGTGGTTCAAATTAGCGTTTGTTAGGTTTGCCCCTGTTAGAT
>CAZGDE010000247.1:5578-10879 GCA_964524315.1 uncultured bacterium | reverse complement strand
AAGAGCCGTCTTGCCCAGTAATACCTGTAATCAGTGCGCGCTTTGCTTGAGTCATATCTTATTCAATTCCGCTTCAATTCTGCCTAATGAAAAATTGTGAATGCTAGAAGCCGCCCTGAACTGTCTACTCCATAAAGTACCCAAATGGAAACAGACAATCGCCAACGTCGCCCATTTTTCTGCGTGTAAACCAATTAAGAGATAGGGTGTACTGCCAAAGAATTCGCAAAGTTTCTGCACAATTTCAGATCTGCACAATTTCAGATCTGCACAATGTTAGACAAATCGACGTTGATGCTAAAGTTTTGGCTGACTTGATTTTTTACCAACCTGGTTTTAAGTCGAACTGTTTTTCACCAATACCCTGTTGGATCATGACCTTATGAGAACGCCACTCAGTGCCTCTGCTAACCTTGCATCTACTGACCAACCCAATCTGCCGCAATGGCTCGTGCCACCGTTCGATCGCTGGCGCTTCACCCTTCTATTCGTAATTGCGACTGGGATTGGGTGGCTACTGGTAGGGTTAGTGCTGCCCCCCTTACAAAACCCATCACTACCGGCATCCTGGGTAAACGATGGGCTTTTAGGGGCGTTTGTGAGTGGCCTGGTAACGGGATTAATTGTGGGAGCAACGCAATGGTTGGGACTGCGGCGTTACGTACCAGATTGGTTATGGATTATTGCTAATACGGCAGGCTATGTCTTACTAATGACGACACTACAAGGGTGGCGCAACCTACTGGAACAGGGCTGGCACAGCAACCTGGTGGGTGGGTTGGCACTGCCAACGTCTCCTGATATTGAGCTGGTAATTGCTGGCATTCTGGGCACCACCTTAACTGCACTTTGCACTCTGTGGTTGGGATGGTTACAGTGGCTAGTTTTGCGTCAATATGCCCGTCCTAGTTGGCAGTGGGTATTCGTGCCTGCGATCGCAGTACTAGTCTCCTCCTGCCTGTTTTTCGCTGGCAGTGCCCTGGTGTCAGCCGGGGTTCCCACCTATTTAGATGCCAACATTTTGGGGGCAGGGGTCATGGGCACGACCCAAGCGATCGCCCTGTGTACCCTGTCCCAATACCTGGAACCAACCAACTCAGATCGGTCATTGCTCCTGGTGCACGCGCCCCAACTGAAGGGCCGCAAGCAAATAACGACCATTAGCCTTCAGTTACAGCAAAAACTGAGTCAGGCATGGACTACATCCATTGGCTGTCCACACCCTCTGACTTATTTGATTGGGGCAGATGCTACGGGGGCGATCGTGGCCTCTGCACCGACGAACCAACCCGCCACTGAACATCTCCACCGCACACCGTTAGCCGCGATCGCCCTACCTGCAACCATTACCCAAACAGCGGCTTTGCCCCCAGTTGCTCGTTTTCAGGTGACATTTATGCCGTCTGGCAAGGTCAAAATTCGTGTCTGGAAGGGAATTCCATTGTTGGGGTTAGCAACTTTGATGCTGCTATTCACGATTGCTGCGAGTGTACTGGGCAGTTACTTGATGAGATAAATAGTGATGGCAGGAGCGATCAGACCGGCGATCGCCCCTACCATCCACTCATTTAGTCACCAATGCCAAAGTATTTTTCGGCAATTTGGCGAATTCGTTCTGCCGCATGACCATCGCCAAAGGGATTGACGGCCGTCGCCATCACTTCGTAGGCGATGGGGTTACTGAGCAACTCCCCAGCCATTGCCAGAATTTGCGCCGAATCCGTGCCAACCAGTTTGGCCGTACCAGCGGTCACCGCTTCAGGTCGTTCGGTCGTTTCGCGTAAAACCAGAACTGGCTTCCCTAAACTGGGTGCCTCCTCCTGTAAACCACCGGAGTCCGTTAGCAGCAGGTAAGACCGCTGAATTGCCCCCACCAGATCCGTATAGTCAAGCGGTTCCGTCAGAAAAGCACGGGGATGGTTACCCAGGAGCGCCTGTAACGGTTCACGCACGGTTGGGTTGCGGTGAAGTGGCAGGAGCAGTGCAGTATCAGGAAATTTTTCTAATACTTGCAAGAAGCCCCGGGCAATGTCTTGCAACGGTTGCCCCCAATTTTCTCGCCGATGGACAGTCGACAGAATGACCCGATGTTGCTCCCAGTCCAACCCAGGAATATCGCAAACGGGGTGGCGACTGGCAACCTGCAAGAGGGCATCAATTACCGTGTTGCCAGTCTGATGAATTTCACCCAGAACCCCAGAACGCTGTAAATGCTCGACAGCCAGCGAAGTCGGCGCAAAGTGTAATTGAGTCAGTTGCGAGATTAAGCGACGGTTTGCTTCCTCTGGATAGGGGTTATAAATGTTGTCAGTGCGCAAACCGGCTTCCACGTGCCCCACTGGAATTTTCTGGTAAAACGCGGCCAGGGTAGCCGCAAAGGCTGTCGTTGTATCACCCTGTACCAGAACCAACCGAGGTTGCAGAGATTGGAACAGGTTTTCCAAGCCCTGTAAACTGCGCCAGGTGATATCGGTAAGAGATTGCTTGGGCTGCATGATCGCCAGATCATGCTCGGCAGTCAGGTCAAAAAGTTGCATTACCTGATCCACCATTTCCCGGTGCTGCCCTGTCAAAATAACCTGGGTAGCAAATTTGGGCGAAGCTTTAAACTGCTGAATGACAGGAGCCAGTTTAATTGCTTCTGGACGAGTTCCGAGAATAATGCTGACCGGGATAGGTTGTTGTTGCATTGCTGATCATGTAATGGCTTGCAATATGCCCTCAACATTATCTGTGCAGGTGGTTGTCCTGTCTATTTTCACTGACGAAAAAACCCGGTTACAGCAACCGGGTTAGTAGGAGTTCAGTCAGGTGCATGTTATTTAATGTCTGACATCACAGGTGAGAGGGCAGGAAGCATATACAGAGGTATGGCGAGGATCGGCCTCACCGTGTAGCCAGCGCAACCAACTGACTTCCTGTGGATGCACCCCTTTAAACGTTAGCGCCGCAGCACCGAAAAAGATTGCCAGAAGATTACCACCAATAATGCTACCGGCAACCACCAAAACCGCACTGACAGGTAGAACGGACTGCAACACAACGGACAAAAGCGAACCGATTGTGACCATCAAAATCACTAGCGGGAAACCGATCACCAGCAAGCAAACCGTCAATGTAAATGTCCAAATTAAAAAGCTTTTGATCAACAACAGGTAATAGAACTTTCTAAAGCTCTGGCTTTGAGATAATGCCATGCCTCTGCCTCCTGAGATGAGTAAATTGATTGAGTTAAACAGAATGCTTTCTAGCGATCCCCACCACCGGGATCGGATTAGTTTCATAGTATAGAGAAACCATTCTGAGAGGATGAGGGTTTGTTGAATAAATTTACAGTTATTTTTAATAGTTCACCCATTTTATCCAGCAATTTCGCTTAACAAGCTGCAATAGTTTAAGGGGAGATTGCAACTCAAACCGCCACTGTATAACCTAAAAGCACCTACGTTTAGGCATTTGCCCAAATCAGTAATTGAGCGAACTATTTTGCAGAATTTAATCCAAGATTTGCCTCAAAGCGGGCTTAACTTTTCTTATTCTTTTTCCCTATTCCTCTCAGAATTCAATCCTGGTCTGTTGTTGGGAAGCAGGCACTTACTTGATTACAAAACAAACGATGTATCTCGAAATGTGAAGTTTAAGAAATTAAAACTGAATTTAATTTCTTGTTGCCAATGAAGCAGGCGATCGCCATCTTCTTACCCAATCAATCCCCCTAACTGACGTACAGGAAATCTAACAGTAAAGGTAAGTTTGGTAGCAAAACTACGGAAATACCTGCCCTTTAGCAAAAGCCACTTCTATCAAGGCATAAGCTTTTCAAAAGCCCGAGCGAACAATTGGCGCAAACCAGGTCATGTTCGCAAATAAACATTGCTGAGTATAAACACCAATCAATAGCAGTATGAATCGCAACTTCACGACGATTTACACTGCTACTGGCAGCTCAATTAAATCCGATCGCAATCAAATTAAATTTTTGATCAAACGATGAATACCGCCTGCGCGGGTCATCTGATCAAACCGGGCAGTACTTTTGCTACAAACAATTTCGTAGCCCAGTTTTTCTAACAGCGATCGCCCGTGGGTGTTGGTATAGGTAATATCCAGACAAATTGAGGAGCATTCATAATCACCGGCTTGCTCCTCTGCGTAGTGGAGCAGGTAAGTTCCCAGACCTTGGTTACGAAATTCTGGCAAGATGCTGAGCCCCAAAACGTAATAGTCATTGATCGAGACATCCTGCCGTATCCGGGTCAGATCGGCCAGATTGACCAGGATTTTCGGTAACTTTTTGAGGGGTAAAATCCGTGCCATGACCTGATGCACTTTTTCATCGGCCTGCTTTTTGAGAAAGCCAGGGTAGCCCAGCATCAGCCCTGCCGGTTCATCCATCACTTCTACAACCTGGGTATGCTCATAGCTAAAGGCATGCCCCGGACGGACAAACGCCTGCCGGAGAATTTCCTTCGTTTGTTCCGCCGGAGAGGCAAATACGTAGCAAAAGAGGGCTGGCCCAGCCGCCAGCAATAACGGTACAGCCCAATCCACATCATCTGCGATCGCGGGGCGGAGAGTCAGGTTTTGAGTGTAGGCAGGATTGGTGGCTGAGTTAAGGCTCATGAGTCCCAGCGGTGTTGGCGGATAGATCCCGTTTCAAGTCTAAAGGCTTTTGTGCAAATATTGCTGTTCTAATGCATTAATAAGGGATGGTGAGCTATGCAAATGAATTTGTATGTTGCCCAGTTACACGGTTCGGGAAAGTCGTAAAGCAAAGCACGTATCTTTAAAGATTTCGGTTGCAGGTCATTTAGAGGTTATTGTTCCCCACGGCTTCGACCAACGACACATTCCTGCGATCTTGCAACGTAAACAGGGTTGGATCGAGCGGGTCACCCGTCGTATGGAAGATCGGCAGGCGATCGCGGGCCTGGAACCAGCCGACAAATTACCCGACCAGATTGCCTTACAGGCGATCGCGGAAACCTGGCAGGTAGCGTACTGTGAAACACGTCTACCGGGAGTACGGGTAAGCGAGGAGGCCAACTTTTGCCTGACCCTGCATGGTACCGTCCACGACCAGGCAACCTGCAAACTAGCACTACAGCAGTGGGTTGGCCGTAAAGCCGAAATGCATCTCATTCCCTGGCTACGATCAGTCAGTCAGGAAATCAACCTGCCCTTCGAGCGGGCATCCGTCAGGCGGCAAAAGACCCGTTGGGGGAGTTGTTCCAGTGCGAAAACCATTAGTCTCAACTGTAAGCTGTTATTTCTGCCCCAGTCACTCGTGCGGTATGTGTT
>CAZGDE010000247.1:0-5568 GCA_964524315.1 uncultured bacterium | reverse complement strand
GAACTGTGTCATACCATCCACCTGAACCATTCCGATCGCTTCTGGAATCTTGTCGATCACCATGAGCCCGCCTACCGCCAGTATGATGCCAACCTGCACGATGCCCGTTGTTTCGTCCCCCTTTGGATGGAGGAATAGCCCACCCGTCTGGCGCATGGAACGTTCATTATGGTAGTAACTCCAGTGACTACGGCTCCCTGGCGATCGCCCCTTGACCGGGCGCTGGACGATAATTCGTCCCTTGGCTCTTCCCGTTTTCTGCAACTGGCAACCATCCGGGCTGACGGCCGTCCGGCCAACCGAACCGTTGTGTTTCGTGGCTTTTTAAGGGACACGAACCAGTTAATGATGGTTACCGATACGCGTAGCGAAAAAGTCCAACAGATTCACCACAACAATTGGGGCGAAGCCTGCTGGTACTTTGTCACCAGCCGCGAACAGTTTCGTTTCAGCGGTAGGCTCACCCTGGTAATGGCAGATCACCCAGATATCTGGTTACGAACGGAACGGGAGCGAGCGTGGCAGGCTCTCAGTGATGCTGCCCGGAGCCAATTCACCTGGCCAAAACCACGACAACCGTGCCCGGATAATCCGCCTGTTGGTAGCCCAATTCCCAACGTGATCGCCCCTCTTTCCAACTTCTGCTTGTTACTACTCGACCCCGTCGAAGTAGATCATCTCGACCTGCGGCCCAACCCCCACCACCGCTGGTACTACTCGTTACAAGGCTCATGCCAAGAAAGTATTTGGAGCGTAGAGGCAATCACTCCCTAGACATTACAATTCCTGGGCTTGCCCCCTAGACCTCGGAGATCCGCTCAGGAGGTCTGCTCACCCATCAGGCCCCTAGAGGCGTAGCGGCATTTACCAACGACAGTAAAACACCTGTTTGTTCCTGGCCATTGGTTGCTAGTTCACTATGGCAAAGGTAGACCCGCTCACTGGTACGCCCCAATAAATCCAGCAGAATCCGGCGCAGACGACGTTCATTCGCGGCCATTGTATCGACTGCCGTGATAGGCCGGCCCGACCACTCGTGCAGGAACAGGGGAGCCGCATACAGGGCATCCACCCCCGTCAGCCAGCGAGGTGAACCAGCATCCAGCCAAAACTGCCAACGGTGGTGCCGCCGACTGGAACGGTACTGAAACACCGTTGCCAACGTTACCGCATTACTGGCGGGGCCGATCGGGCGAACGGGATATGGGTTAGCCGTCACCGCACCACTCCGCAATAGCTGAATCAGGCGACTGACCGTCATATAAGCAGGCGTTTCATGGCGATCGCCCTGACGCAGCCTGCCACTCACTTCCCAGTAACGCTGAGCGGTTTCCAGCAGTTGACGCAAGGCGGCCAATTGATCAAAGGGCAAATTGCCACCCCCCAAGAGAAAATGCTGAATGGCCCGGTCGAGGAGCGCGACGGCATTCGGAATCAGGCGTTGTTCCAGTTGGCTTTGTTGGGTTTCCAGCCAGCGGACAATTTCGCCATAGGCACCGGCAGCCTGATAACCCAACCGATCCCACCGGGGAAACGTAGTTGGCGGTAGCAAGCGGGGGCGATCGGGGTGGGGTGCGAAGCAATAGTCAGCCAACAATCCAGCCCGAACGGGATCGATCACAAAAGCAGTCGGATATAGGCTAAAAGCTGTTTCCGGGGACGCCGACTCTCCCAGGGCAACCTGCCCCCGGTTCCCGGATAGGATAACCAGCATTTCGGCAACCGCTTCCCGGTCTACCAGTCGCCCCAGCCCTGGATAGACCAGAGTAAGGAGCGTCAGCAGGGCACGAATGATGGGGAAACTGGTCAGTGGGCGTTGGTCATTGAGTGATTCCACCCGCATCTGGTGCTGGTTAAAACAATCACTGAGGGTATAACGGGCGATCGCATCCAACCCTGGCCCAATCACAGCAACTTCATGGGGTTGGATTGCGTTGGCTCGAACAGCAGTGACAATCACATCGGCCATTTGCCGCAATAATTGGGCTCGGGACGTTGTCTGAATCACATGGCAGGAGTCCGGCAAACTGGCAAACCAGATCGGGTCTGTCACCAGTTCAATCACCATCGCACCCATATCTGCCACCAGTGACGATACGGGTTGCTGATCCAACGTTTCAACCTGGCAACGTGTCGCCAGTGCCGCCAGATAATTAGGATCGGCTCCTAACCCTAAACGGACTGCTCCTTCCGGGTTAAAGGTAAATAGGGCCGTTGCGCCATCGTCCAGCAACACCTCAAACAAATCACGGGCGATCGCGGGATACTCGTCCACATCATCCGCCAGGAGAAACTGGTAGCGTTGGCTCAGATGTTGGCGATAGGTGGGATGGGGCAACAAATACTGTCTATACAAACTGGCAATAATACCGTAGGTGAGTAACCCCCGTTCCAGACACCAGCGTTGCCAACGCTCCAGCATGGTGCCAATGACATCAGGGGCGATCGGTAAGGCTTCCGGCTGTTCACCTAACCCCTCAACCAACATCACCGGCACCTCTGTCAGAGAAATGCCAGCCAGGGCCGCCAGTTGTAATAAATCCAGGATGCGCCGGACTAAACGAGTGGCGATCGCCCCTGACTGTTGCGCAATTACTTCGTCCAGTTCGGGTTGCCAAAATTGGGTCGCCAGTTCCTGTTCACTCTCTGGTGCCAAACGTAACGGAAACTGCGCTTTCAAGTCGAGTTGCTCGATCAGTAGCGACCAGAACAGATTGACTTCATCCTCAAAAAAACCTAATGGTGTGGTTGAGCGAAATGATTGTTGACCACCCGTTGCAACGGTCAGGCGATCAGCCAGGTCAAGTCGATTGTCGCCAATTGCAGCCAGTACCAGCACACCGGCAGACTCGCTCCTGCTGGCCAACCAATCGACAAAACAACTCGTTAAGCGACTCGTTTTGCCGCTTCGGGTTGGCCCAGTGATCCAAATTGCTTGCTGATTCACACAACTATATTCTCACTGCTGAGGAAATTTCCAGGCAATAACATACCTACAAGGCCAGGTTAGCAACAGCATCAAGCTGCAGCCCAGAACTTCAACCAAAACGGCTCGACGCCAGGTATCGTTCTCCTTGGCAACCACCTTATCGCAGGCTTTATTGCCGCAGACTTTATTGTAGTAGTGGGAAGAAATGACCAACAGGCCCCTGCCCTTGTCCAATCTTCAGGGCATATTTTAATGCTGTCGTCACATAGGTCTTGGCACGACGGGCCGCCGTTAAGGGCGGGTGGCCTAATGCCAGATTCGCCGCGATCGCGGCTGCCAAGGTGCAACCTGTACCGTGGGTATTGGTTGTATCAACCGTCGCCGTCGTTAGTACCTCCGGCGTCTGCCCCGCAAACCAGACATCAACACCACGCAGCTTACCTGCCATACCACCACCTTTTACCAACACGGCTTGTGCACCCAATTGGTAAATGCGTTGGGCAGCTATTTCCATATCTGCCTGGGTATGGATTTCCATTCCAGCCAGGATTTGCGCCTCGTAACGATTCGGGGTCAGGACTGTCGCCAGGGGGAGCAATTCGGTTCGCAGGGTCGCGATCGCGCCGTCATCAATCAGTTGGGCACCAGTACGAGACACCATCACCGGATCAACGACCAGATTGGTTAGCTGCAACGCCTGAGCCTGTGCCGCCACCACCCGCATAATATCCTGGTTGAGCAACATGCCTGTTTTGGCTGCCTGGACGCCAATATCCTGCACAACTGCGACCATTTGGGCCGCTACAGCTTCCGGGGGTAAGGCATCAACCCGGGTCACACCCAATGTATTTTGAGCCGTCACGCAGGTTAAAGCACTGGTACCATGCACCTGATGAAAGGCAAAAGTACGTAAATCCGCCTGGATGCCAGCACCGCCACCACTATCGGAACCAGCGATCGTCAGTGCTACGGGTGGAGTGAAATCAGTGGTTGTCATTGGCAAAAGGAAGGGTCAGAAGAAGGGTGAGAAAAAAGGGGAGCTACGGTTTAACCCCACTGGTTCGATAAGATAGAAAGAGATTTTTAAGAAAGATTACAAGAACCCTAACAAACTCTCATGAAGCTTACCTGGATTGACCTGAATAGCTGGATTTTTCATGTTGCTGGACAGACGATTCTGGTCGATCCGTGGCTGGTAGACCCGTTAGAGTTTTACGGGTTACCGTGGTTGTTTACGGCATACCATACTACCCCAGTCGCCTATACACCGACGACTTTACCACCCATCGATCTGATCCTTCTTTCCCAAGGAGTGGATGATCATTGCCATAAACCAACGCTGCAACAGCTAGACCGCTCCATTCCAGTCGTTGCTTCGCCAACAGCGGCAAAAGTCGTTCGGTCGTTGGGTTACCAGGCTGTTACCGAACTAGCCCACTGGCAAGAATTAACGATCGGTGACACCCTGCAAATTACGGCCATACCCGGTGCCACCATTCAACCGGGTCAGGTAGAAAATGGCTACCTGCTGCGATCTCGACCAGGTAACTCCACACTTTATTACGAACCACACCAGGCTCCCATCTCACAATTGGCAGACAGGATAGGCCGGGTCGATGTCGCGATCGCGCCTATCATTGGGCAAAAACTGCCGTTACTGGGTCAGGTTATTATGGGCTCGACAGACGCACTCCAACTGGTACAGGCGATCACACCCCGTTACTTTCTGCCCACAACCATGGGTGATATTCGCGCTACTGGCATTTTGCCACTGGTCATCCAGTCAGTTGGGAGTATTGACGAGTTTCGTTCTGGCATGGCTGCATCTGGTTTACCCACCCAGCTTCTAGTACCAACGCCAGGAGAAACAGTGGAGTTGCCAATTTAGAACCCTTATACCTGGTGCTATACGGCAGCAGATTTAGCGCGGTGGCCGCCGCCGTTGGAGAAATTCAGGAATATCCAACCCGCCTCCACCGCTGCTCGGTTTATTTCTGGGTTCAGGGCTGGGGGTAGGGGGCGTCATAGGTGGGGGTGGCACGGGGCGACGCAGAGACGTTGTCTTGGCTGGAGCCTGGTGCCTAACCGCACCCGTAAACCCGGTTGCAATCACCGTAATGCGGATCTCACCCTGCATCTTTTCATCAATCACAGCGCCAAAGATGATGTTAGCTTCTGGGTCAACCGCCTCGTAAATGATTTCGGCAGCCGCATTCACTTCATGGAGAGTCAAGTCAGACCCACCGGTGATGTTAAACACGACACCCCTTGCACCTTCAATGGAGGATTCCAACAAGGGGGATGAGATCGAGGACATCGCCGCTTCCCGGGCTCTCGATTTACCCGAACCGACACCTATCCCCATCAGGGCGGAACCAGCATCTGCCATGATGGCCCGCACGTCAGCGAAATCCACATTAAGCAGCCCCGGTACGGTAATGATATCGGAAATACCTTGAACACCTTGACGGAGAATGTCATCCGCAATGCGGAAAGCTTCCTGAACAGGGGTCTGCTCTGAAATCACCGAGAGCAATTTGTCGTTGGGGATGACAATCAATGTGTCAACCCGACTTTGGAGGGCCGCAATTCCTTCTTCTGCTTGACTGGTACGTCGTCTGCCCTCAAAGGTAAAAGGA
>CAZGDE010000246.1:0-10906 GCA_964524315.1 uncultured bacterium | reverse complement strand
GGGTAGGGGCGGGTTTTGGCGGCAAAGCCATGACTGGGAGCAGATTGATCGGCTAAACCTGCTCGTACAGTTTGCGAATTTATTAAAGCCATGATCCTAACTATACGGACAGGTTTAGCGCTTCCACGCCCAATCGCCCATTAGCCAGTCTGTACCAACCCAAGCCAATTGTTGTTCTCGCATCGTCAACACCTTAGCAAACCAGTATGATAACCCCCGTCATAGCCACGTTTGTGATTATTGGTCTGGTCGTCTCCGGCGCATTTTCAATTAGCTATCTATTTCCCCAAAACAAAAGCAGATAAGCAATAGTTAGCTCTAATTAAACGTAGTGTTAGGCGTAGCCGTAACCCATCGAATTCGGCAACAGCACGGGTGAGGCGATCGCTAACTCATACTTTCAGCCGCTCTAAGTAAGGGCGAATGGCCATACAGCCTACGGCATGGCTTCGCTAGCGCCCCTACAAACAACGCTACTCTAACGCTACTCTATAGACAGATTTCGTATCACCCTACCATCATCTAAAAAAACAGCCCTGCATTTTCATCACATCGCTGAGAACACCCATTATCTCAGTGGTAATGACCATGCAGGGCAAAAAAATATGCGGATGGCGAGACTCGAACTCGCAAGGCAAAGCCACACGCCCCTCAAACGTGCGCGTATACCAATTCCGCCACATCCGCGTAAGCCGGTCTAAAACAACCAGTTTTGCTTCGGCTTAGCCAGTATAGCAAAAATGAACGGACGACAACAATTTTATAGCCTGATTTTCCTAAAATTAATTTTCACGTCATTACCAGTTGGCGATCGCCGCTCAGGATCGAAGATTTTATCAATTCGCAAACTGTAGGGCGGATTTTGCCTTCAAATTCCTTGCAGGGCAACCCGCCCCTACCCAATATCGAACTTATTTAATTCCCCTTCCTTGCGTTGCTGATTCCGCCGTGTTGGCTGCATTGGATCGAAATTTCAATTCAACCTGCGATTCAGCACCACTCGCTTCTAGGACAGGCTAAGCTAGGGAAAGTTGACCTGTTAGGAGGAAGGGCCGTGACGACAGCAACAAAATTTGGGCTGGGCATTTTAGTTGCCGGTAGCAGTCTGGTGATTGCTACAGTCAGTGGCGGGGGTCAACTCGTCGGACAGGCTCAATTGCCCCCAACCCAATCCACGACTCCGGTTGCATCCATCACCGCTCCCGTTGTCACCCAATTATTAAAGCTAGCGGCTGTCTCCAGTCGCGATGTCGTTTATGGCCTTGGTTTGGGAGACAGCCAGTTACTCATTCAGGCCGTTCAGGCATTTGAGGCAAAACGAGCAGTTGGCATCGAAACCAACCCAGACATGGTCAACCTCAATCAGGAAAATGCCCGCAAAGCCGGAGTCAGCGATCGCGTCGAGTTTCGGCAGCAAGACCTGCTCCAAACAGACATTCGCGATGCCACGGTGGTGATACTGCCACCCGCACCCGACACTAATCTAAAATTGCGGCCCAAACTGTTGAGTGATCTGCGACCAGGAACCCGTATTGTGGCCCCTACCTCTACCCTGGGGGACTGGAAACCCGATAAGGTCGTCTCCGTCAGCACTACACCCAAACAAACCCTCAACCACTGGATCGTGCCAGCCAATATTGCCGGAGACTGGCAAGGTAGCCTGGAATATGCCCCCGGTCGCCGCCAGCCCTACACTCTGCGGTTTTCCCAGCAATATCAAAGTGTGAAGGGAGATGCGATCGTGGAAGGCGAAAAGTATAAAATCCCCGAAATTAAACTCACTGGCGAGGAGTTGACCTTTAGTCGGAGTGAAAACATTCAAGGTCAGGATGTCAAAGTTGTCTTCAATGGCCGCATTGTGGGGAACACCTTAAAAGGCATCGCGGATCTGGATGCTGGCCCGTTCTCCCGCAAGTTTCCCATTATTGCCAGACGGAGCAAAAGCTAGATCAACTTCCTGCCCCTCTTCTAAATGAGATGCCGCAGGCAGAGTCACCAGGCAATTTTGCTAATTAAAACCAGTTACACCCACCGATTACATTTAGTGCAGGTGGCAGATGATCGAGGATAGGAATGCACGGATTTTTGAACCTGAATAAGCCCGCTGGTTTTACCTCGCATGACTGTGTTGCCAAAGTGCGCCGGTTGTTGCGTCTCAAACGAGTTGGTCATGCAGGCACACTGGATCCGGCGGCAACGGGAGTTTTACCGATCGCCCTTGGTAGAGCTACTCGTCTGTTGCAATTCCTGCGTTCTGATAAAGCTTACAAAGCAACGATCCGCTTTGGCGTGCAAACCACGACTGACGATCTGGAAGGCGACGTTTTGCAGTCCCAATCTGTCCCTCATCTGCAATTGGCGGATGTGAAAGTCGCACTAAATCAGTTTCAGGGAGTCATCCAACAGATACCACCCAATTACAGTGCTATTCAAGTTCAGGGTAAACGTCTATATGACCTGGCACGCCAGGGAGAAATGGTGACTGTCCAACCCCGCCAGGTAGAAGTATTTCAGATCGATGTGCTGGATTGGCGACCGGGTGACTTCCCCGAATTGGATGTGGCGATCGCCTGTGGGGCGGGTACCTACATCCGGGCGATCGCCCGTGACCTGGGAACAGTCTTGAATACGGGTGGGACTCTGGCAAACTTGCTGCGAACGTGCAGTAGTGGCTTTGACCTGGCGGACAGTCTCACGATCGAGATGTTGGCAGAACACATCCAGGCTGGCACCTTCCAACCAACTCTTCCCGAACTGGCCTTAACCCATCTGCCAACCGTTACGTTAGAAGCGGAATTTGCTACCCGTTGGTGTCAGGGGCAAAAGTTAGCGTTAGAAAATCAGAACTGGTTCGTCTGGAAACCGGTTCCAACCACCGAGGATACTGAACCAGCAGACATGACACCAGGAGAGGTCGTGCAAGTTTATCAGGAGGGCGATCGCTTCCTCGGTGTGGGACAGTGGTTCATCACCCCAACGGCAACCATTCTGATTCCCAAAATGGTGTTTGCCAGTTAGATCTCACCATTCTTTGTTTCACATCCACCGTTGTGAGATGAGGATACTCTGATGCCTGATCAGCGATCGCCGGTCTAATGTCAGTGAATGCCGTTGTTTGATCAACAAACCCTATTCCTTGATCAGTGAAGACATTTCTTTGATCCGCGCTCGTCGATCTAACTTAAGCGAATGTCGTTGGTTGATCTGCGAAGGTTTCTCTTGCAAGGGCGATCATATTTGCTAATAGAACATATCGCGATCTTAGACAAGAGAACCTTACGGTACGTTATGTTGACGCTAAGGATCGCGGATTTAATAAATTCCCAAACTGTACGGGCGGGTTTAGCGAACCAATCTACATCCAGCAATGGGTTTGACACCAAAACCTGCCCCTACCAACCATCGAACTGATTTAATTCCCAGCCCTAACAGCACCCGTCAACATTCTCTATCGGCAATACTACGGAATCAAGTAATACTCTAATAAATACTGAGATCAGCCATCCAATTTCCATTAAAAAGTATGACTATTTCCATACAATTACGCCTCTCGGCAGCAGATTGTTGACGTTATCTTAATAAAACTATTTACACACTATATCCACCCTATGACTCTGAAAACTCGTGGTTCCCTTCCCCTCGACAAAGCCCAACGTCGTCTTGCTAACTTGAAATCGATTGATGCGAATCTCAACTTAGGTCATGGGTTAACCCTTGAAGCTTATATCCAACACATCGAAGCAACTCGTGCTGCCCTCAACGCCCACAATACCCTTGTCTCCAGCGTTGCTGCTTCTCGCCATAACCTGAACGAGTTGGAGAAAACTCTCTCTGAACTGTCAGAACGCATGCTGCTGGGCGTTGCCACCAAATACGGTAGAGCCAGCATCCAATACAGTCAGGCCGGTGGTTCAGTGCGTAAAGGTAATCGTTCCTCGACCAATACAGTTGTAGGGTTGCCCCTGCCCGTCAATGCTGATGTCACAGCAAGCGAAGCCATAGCGGCATACGGGCAAATAAATTAATCCATTCTGTTCGTTAATTTTATTGGTTCATGGTGGGCGATCGCTCTCCCGGGTGCGATCGCTGTTTATACCAATTTTTTGTGACGTTGCATATTATCGCTTTGTAGAGGCGTTCGGCGGAACGTCCAATGTAGCAGGCAACAAACCATCAAATCCGATTGTAGAGGCATTCGGCGGAACGCCCAATGCAGCAGACAGCGGTGTACCATTCATTTCCAGAACCGGGCAAACAACCGTTTACCCCTACAGAGTTCAATTGCCAACTTGTGTTTACACCGACCATCCCTACTCAAGGGCTTTTCTACCATCTAGATGTTGGCGAATCAGGTGGCGAATTTTTTCCAGGTTGTTAGAACTGGCTTCATTGTCCAGGTTTAACGTTTTACCATTGGCAAGATGGAGCCGCAACCGATGCCAGTGCCGCCCTTTGCTATCCCGATAGGGTTCAACCACCACACTAACAATGGTTTGCCAGGGATATTCTTGAATGCTTTTACCGAATAGATGCGATCGCCGCACCTGTAACCGTTGCAACGATCGTTCAAATGTATAGGTGTGCGATTGTAGCGTAAACCATAACACTGTCAATCCGACGATCACGAAGATCAGGAGAAAGGGAACGACTGCCAACTGCTCCCGCCGATAATCGAGCCGAATGACCAGTGGGTTCGGGTTAGTACTCTTTTGAAATTGATTAATTTTATTAGCGAGAACCTGGGCTGCCTCACGGTTAAGCTGATCGGGCATGATGGGGGTCTTTACTTTACCCGTTTGCAAAACCACCCGGTAAGTTCGTTCTGTTTCACGCTTATTTTTACGGCGAAAGGACTGTTCTACTTCTGCTGTCTTCACCGGCCCCAGTGGATCTGCACCAAAACTGACCAGCCCATTAAACCCCGTTTCTTCTAACTGGCACTGCATCTGGGTGGGTACTGGCTTCTGACAGGTCAGTGTGCTGACACCAGTTGTGGCAAGCGTAGACAAAATAATCATCAATGGCATCCCGGCAAAACCCGATGCCCAAACCAGCATGAAGGCAACGATACAACCAGGCGGGCGATACCGCAGAACCAATTTCTCCGCCGTATTTTCTAAGATCTTCATCAACTCATTCCTGCGTTATGCGACTTGCTGACGGAACCAGCCTGACACCAACCAATCATTTGCCGTGGACTTTGTACCAATCAGAATAGGATGCAACACGAACCCAGAGAGGTTTTGCATCATGATCGGGAAAAATCCCGTAAATTGGAGCATAGATAACGTATGAGAAGCAATTATGCATAGTCGTGACTACGAATCCTGTGAGAAAACTTACGCAACCCTGCGAATTTATTCAGGCGATATCGACCCCGACGAGGTCACTGTAAAATTGGGAGTAGCTCCCACCGAAGCCCAACACCAGGGAGAATTGCGGAGTTGTGGGCGGTTTGTACGGGTCAACGCCTGGTTTCTCTCGTCCCGTGATCAAGTCACATCTACCAACTTAAACGACCATCTAGACTGGTTACTGAACCAGGTTCTGCCCAAAGCAGCGGTTTTACGAGAATTACAAGGTGCGGGCATCAAAAGTGATGTTGCCTGTTACTGGCAGTCCCTTACAGGCAATGGTGGCCCTACTCTGTTTCCCTCGCAAATGGAAAAATTAGCCACCCTGAAATTGGACTGTTGGTTTGATGTTTATTTTCATAAAGACTAGTGTCCTACCTGGAAAATTTTGCCAGGTCGAAGACTCGCAAAATTTAACCCCATCAGCTTCCGTGACATTCGCTAACCCGTCAAATTCATTTGACAGACTACTTTCTAAATTTTAGAAGTGCCAATTGGAGAAAACCTTTGATGCCTGCAGCGATGCCGATGATTATTGCCCAGGATGTGCATAAGTGGTACGGCAAATTTCACGTATTGCAGGGGGTCAGTCTCACTGTCAACCAGGGTGAAGTTGTGGTGATTATGGGGCCATCTGGTTCTGGTAAATCAACTTTTATCCGCACCTTCAATGCCCTGGAAGAGTATCAGCAAGGACGGATTGAGGTTGATGGCATTGAGCTATCCCATGACTTACGCAACATTGATGCCATCCGCCAGGAAGTGGGAATGGTCTTCCAACAGTTCAATTTGTTCCCGCATCTGACGGTGTTGCAAAATGTGACCCTGGCTCCCACCTGGGTACGCAAGTGGCACAAAACGAAGGCAACCGAAGTCGCCATGCAACTCCTCGATCGCGTCGGCATTCTGGAACAGGCGCAGAAGTATCCCGGTCAATTATCCGGTGGGCAACAGCAACGGGTCGCGATCGCCCGTGCCCTGGCCATGCAACCCAAAATCATGTTGTTTGACGAACCCACGTCTGCCCTTGACCCGGAAATGGTGCGGGAGGTGCTGGATGTCATGCGCTCGCTGGCAACCTCTGGCATGACGATGGTGGTGGTCACCCATGAGGTTGGTTTTGCCCGTGAAGTGGCCGATCGCATCGTATTAATGGATGGTGGCCTGCTGGTCGAGGAAGCCTCCCCCACCGAATTCTTTCAACAACCAAAAGAAGAACGCACCCGCCGCTTTTTATCGCAGATCCTTTGATGCAATCCTCAAAGACCTCCAAGGTCTGGCGCAGATACGGCAAACGAGTATCTTAGGGAAGATTTTGCAGGTAAACAAACAGCAACAATCTACCTCTTGGGGTTCATAGAAATTTTACAAAGGCGCAATATTCTTAAACAGAACTTTATAGTCTGTACGGAGTTTGCACCAATGAACTATCAAATGGTTAAGCACTCAGTCAGCAAAGTAGCTGGTTTAGGGGCGATCGCTGCAACCATTACACTGTTTATGTTGCCCGCGATCGCTGGTATGGGTGGATCGCAGAAACAAACGGGTAATCAACCGCCATCTGCGGAAGCACCCACTTCGCCATCTTCGACAACGGCACCTTCGACAACTCCGTCTTCGACAACCCCCGCATCGACGACTCCTTCCTCAACGACTCCTTCCTCAACGACTCCTTCCTCAACCACAGTACCGACGACATCGGAAACAACTACATCCGAATCGCCCACAGCCGGCACCATTGTGGAAGTGGCATCCTCCAACGGTTCTTTCAAGACATTAGTCAAAGCCATGAAAGCAGCGGGACTAACTGCCGAACTGTCTGGTAAAGGGCCATATACGGTTTTCGCACCAACTGATGCCGCCTTTGCCGCGCTGCCAGAAGGGGTCGTTGAAAAACTTTTACAGCCCGAAAACAAGGCAACTTTGAAGAAAATCCTGACGTACCATGTGGTTCCCGGCTCAGTCAGGTCAACGGCATTGAAGCAAGGTAAGGTCAAGACTGTTGAAGGTGCAATGGTTGATGTCAGTCTCAATGGCAGCAATGTCATGGTCAACAATGCCAAAGTCACCACCCCCGACATTCAGGCCAGTAATGGTGTGATTCATGTGATTGATAAAGTAATCATTCCGCCCACCCAGACTCAACAGTAGCCGTTATCGGTTCGTTGTTCCTGCGTGTTTCTGTCTCACGGCCAACTCCCCATTTCACTTTAGTAACATCTCTCACTGCACCGATCCCTGCGCAGTTAGATGACTGAAGTGGATGGGGAGTTTTCTTTAACAGAATGTTTTCTTTGCTACGATAAGGAAATCGGGAACGGCGACATGTCCCGATGTATCTAAGGCCATCCTTACAGTTAGGTTCACTACTCCCGGCTAGCGATCGCTAACCAAATGGGAGACTTCTATGAAGACTCGAACTATCCAGATATGGGTTGCAGTGGGGGTTACAGAAATCATTCTGAGCCTGTTCTTGCTTGCCTTTGCACCCATCTTTCTCAATTCCCACCAACCGCTCATCGGCTTTCTGATGTGGGCATCAGTGCTGTTAATGTTAGGTGGGTCAGGGCTATATGTCATGGCTCGCTTAAACGATGCCTCCCGAGGTAGACGACTCTTCATTACCCGCTTCCCGGAGTACCACCATCTGACGGTCAAGGATTTCCTGGAAATCCCTGCGGCCCATGTCATGCACAGTTTGGAAATGCTGGATGCGGCCCGTGCCGATCCAGCATTTCAGGCTTTGCACATTTCCCTTTTCGATTTATTGCGTAGTTCTAAAAAACGATGAACACCAAATTGCTCGTGTCGGCTTTACTATTGACTGGTTTAAGTACAGGTTTAGGTGCTTGCGGTATAGTTCCTGGCACGAGTGCCACTACAGTAGAGCCGGGTTTCGCCGGTTTAAAGATTCAACTATACGGTGGTTCTAAGGGGATCGAAAACGCCGAACTCGTATCCGGTCGAGTCTGGTACAACGGCTATACCGAAGAAATTGTTGTCTTTCCCACTTACATCAACACCTATCCCTTCACCCAGGCGACGACTGAAGGATCCCCCACCGACGAATCCGTTGTCTTTTCGGTGGGAGGTAGCCCTGTTTCCGCCGATGTCGGTGTTTCCTTTGGTTTCTCTACCGAACTCCTGCCCGGTCAAACGAAGAAAACCAAGTTGCACCAGTTTTACGAAACCTATCGCAAAACCCCCGAGGAATTTCGGGCAAACGAATTACGCAATGGTCTACGCAACTGCTTCTCTGAAGTCGCTGAAAACTTGAAACTAACCCCCTCAATGCTGCCCACCAGCCAACAACGACTAGTCAAAGGAGTGACCGAGTGTACGCAGAACCGTTTCCCGGTGATTGTGGTGCAGGATGTAACGTTGTTAGCACCGTTGCGCTTGCCACCCGATATTCAGAAGAGTATTGACGAGCAATTTGCATCTCAGCAGGCCGCCCAAACCGCCGAGTCCAATCGCCGCAAGGCAGAGGCCGAAGCCGCCGCCAATGTGGCCAGGGCCAAGGGCGAAGCCAAGGTGACGATCGAGCAGGCACGGGCCGAAGCAGAGTCCAACCGTTTACGGGCACAATCGATCACACCGCAACTGATTGAACTGGAACGCCTGCGGGTGGAACGCAGTCGCATTGAAAAATGGGATGGGCAACAGGCTCCCACAATTCAAACCCCGAATGTGCAACTGGGTGGCACACGCCAACCCGCAGCCCAAACGACACCATAATCAGTGCTCTTGCGATCGCTCCTCTCCTCCAGGAACCCCACTATGTACACACAAACCGTCTAATCTGGTTGTAGGGGCGTTCCACGCCCAATGCAGTCGCTAGCGGTGTGCCATTCGGTGCTAGAACAGGGCAAACAACCGTTTGCCCCTACAGATGGTCAATTGCCAACTCATGTGTGCACAGTTGCGCAGGAAGCATTTCAATCAGTATACGAAAGGGCCTGAAATCAACGGGTGTAGTTTATCCTTTTACAGACAGCCGTATGGGGTTAGTGGTACCACATAGGGTTAGTTAAGTGCCCTAATCATGCACAAAAACAATGGCTACTGCGGGTCTGGTTTCTCTTGTCATTACTGTCCATAACCGGGAGCAATATCTGGATGCAGCGATCGCCAGTGTGCTTGCCCAAACCCATACCAATTGGGAATTAATCATTTGGGATGATGGGTCGAGCGATCGCACCGTTGCCATTGCTCAGAACTATGCCCGTCAGGATCAACGGATACGCGTGATTGCGGCTCCCCACTGGGGCCGGGTTGCCGCCTTGAAAGCGGCGATCGCCCAAACAACGGGGGCCTACCTGGGTTGGCTTGACAGTGACGATTGGCTGGCAGCAACAGCAGTGGCAGAAACCCTGGCCGTTTTGCAAAATCAGCCCGACGTGGGCATGGTCTACACTGACTACCTGGATGTAGATGCTGCCGGTAAACTCCTGGGCTATGGCAAACGGTGCCACATTCCCTACTCCCGCGATCGTCTGCTCCTCGATTTCATGACGTTCCACTTTCGCCTGATCCGGCGATCAGTCTTTGACCAGGTAGGTGGCATTGATCGTGCCAGCGATTTGGTCGAAGATTATGACCTCTGCCTGCGACTGTCTGAGGTTACCCAGGTCGAACGAGTCCGCAAACCGCTGTACTATTACCGCCATCACGGTAACAATGCTTCGTATCAATGGCGGATAGAGCAGGTGTTGCGATCGCAGGCTGCCATCCGACAGGCCCTTCACCGCCGAGGCTTGGCAGACCAGTACACCATCGAAGTAACCCTACCCGCTGGCCAGTTTCGGTTACGACGGCAAACCACACCAAAGGCAGTGGGCAGTCGCCCCCAACTCCTGCCTACACCAACCCGCTCCTCCCATGTCCGGCGATCGTGGCTTTACCGGGTGGGGGTGATACCGTTACTCCTTGCCAATTTGGGAGCGGGAACAGCTCACGCCCAATCCATCATCACGGCTCCCGATGGCACCAACACGCTGGTGACTCCCAATGGGACGCAGTTCGATATTACGGGTGGCACCCTCTCCGGGGATGGTACCAACCTGTTCCACAGCTTCCAGCAGTTTGGCTTAAATGCAGGCGAAACGGCAAACTTCCTCTCTAACCCGCAAATCCGTAATATTTTGGGACGGGTAACCGGGAGTAATCCGTCCATCATTAATGGTTTGATTCAGGTGACCGGCGGTAACTCCAACCTTTACCTGATGAACCCGGCAGGGATTGTCTTTGGCTCCAATGCCAGCCTCAACGTACCAGCATCCTTTACAGCCACGACCGCCAATAGCATTGGTTTTGGGAATGGTGGTTGGTTTCGGGCGATCGGCACCAATGACTATGCGGCATTGGGGGGAAATCCCCAACGGTTTGCCTTTATCACACCCCAACCAGGGTCAATTATCAATGCGGGTAACCTGGCGGTCAGTTTGGGACAACGTCTGACCCTGTTGGGTGGAACAGTATTAAACACAGGTACCCTGACCGCCCCCGGTGGAGAGGTCATCCTCACTGCCGTTCCGGGGGCGAATCTGGTC
>CAZGDE010000245.1:0-10937 GCA_964524315.1 uncultured bacterium | reverse complement strand
CTCCTGAAGGATGTGGTGAAGCAGTTTCCCGAATTGGGACAACTGGGCATGAACAACCTGAACCTGGAACAATACACGTTCAGCCAGATTCCAGGCTTAGAAAATGCCCCGATTGGTGACTTCCTTGACTGGCAAACGGTGTCTATTGCCGGTATTCCTGGTTTGGGCAAGGTGCCATTTAGCCAGTTTCCCAACCCACTGGTAGAGGGAACCGATCCCTTCGTTGCCAGAGTCGATGTGCCATTGGATGCCCAAGAAGCACAGCACACCCATCAGAATACGGTCAGTGGCAGTTATCAGGCAGGCTTTCGGGTGCCCTGTGAGCAGAATTGTGCCCAGGCTGAACTTTCCCCCATTGGTGGCAGTCAAATGGCGGCAGGAATCGGTATCTTTGCCAACGGCAAAAGCTGGATATCGGGCAAACATCAAGAAGTCGAAGGCGGTGAAGGCGTATTGAAAATGGTGAATGGGGGAAAGGAACCAACCGGCAGAAACCCCTATTGCAGTGTCTTCAAACAGGTCATTACAACCGTGGACGCTCCCGGTGGCAAAATTGGCACCTCCATGTACTTCCGCTTCTGTAAACGCAAACCCGTTGATCTGGGATGTACACCCTATTTTCTCGGCCCCATCCCCTTCCTGTCCTATCACGAGAAGCAATTCATTTTCCTGGGTGACAGCAACGCCAAAGATGATGGGCAGGGAATTACTCTCAGCAAACAGGATGACCCTCTTTCCTCCCAGGATGGGTTTCGCGATTGTGGTTCCAAACTGTTAGGAGCTGCAACCGCCAGCGCTACCAAAGCAGTTGATAAGGTGGCACGTTCCGTTAAGGATGGCGCATTTCAGGCAACCAGTGCGCAATCAAAGGACGACATTGAACGCATTATGGCCGAGGCCCAACTCCAGGGGGTAACCTGTCCAGCGCAAATTGCAGCCATGTTAGCCACCGCTGGAGCAGAGTCCTCCTATGGGGCAAATATGGGTGAGTTTGCGGACACTGCGATGATATCCTCTGGTGGTACGCCGTATTACGGGCGGGGCTATGTGGGTCTGACCCATCGTGACAACTACAGTAAAGCCACGAAATATTTGCGATCGCAAGGGATGAACGTTGACCTGGTCGCCAATCCTAACCTGGCTTCCCGGCCTGATATTGCCGCCAAAATTCTCGTTTGGGGAATGCGGACAGGTGCCTTTACAGGCAGTAAGTTAAACGATTACGTCAACTGTAACGGACGGGTTGACTTTTACGGAATGCGGAATATTGTCAATCCCGGAGAGTATGGTTCCCGACGGGCGGCGATCGCGAAAGCGGCACAAATCTACTACGACGCACTGAAAGACCAGGATTTAGCAAGGGATAAAGCCACGACAGATAAATGTTCCCCCGCAAAAACCAATCCCACACCACCATCTCAGCCTGCCAAAACCAACACCGCACCCGAACCTCAGACGACAGCAAGCAAGCCGACAACCCCATCTCAACCCTGTCCGCCAGGGCAACGTTGTCCATTGCTCAATCCCTTACCCCACATGAGTTCAGCAGGAATCTATAGTCGCTTTCGTCGTTGTCGCCCCAATCACAATGGCGTTGATATTCAGAGTGCGGAATCGCCTGACAACTATGACCGGGGCATGGGATCGGGTGGTCCCGTTGTGGCACCGGATGATGGGGTAGTCGTCTATGCCGCGAATGATGGCTCTGGCTATGCCAACATTGTCAAAATCTACCACCCACAACGGGGCATTTCGACCTTCATGGCGCATCTGAGCAAAATTATGGTGTCACAAGGTCAACAGGTAAAACGGGGACAACAAATAGGGGTTGAAGGCAGTCACGGCGTTCGTGGGGCGAGAACCTATGGGATACATCTCCATTTTGAGATCCACCAAGGGGCTGCGACACCAGGCGATCCCTACGGTAGCAGGCTTGACCCGGAATCCTTTGAGTACGAAAAGCCAGCCATTCGTAAACCTGGTGCAGATCTGTTTTGTTAATAGGAGATGTTCGTGAGACAAGTAGTAAATTTTTTAGTTCTATTCCTGATGGCTCTGTCGTTAACCATTTTAACTAGTCATCGCCTACCAGGCTGGAGCCAGGACGCCGACTCTCCAAAATTGGAACACATCCCCAAAAATATTCAGACATGTTTACCGCAACCACCAGTCGATGTAACGAGTCCCTACCAATTTCAATTACTGGCAAAGCAAGACGTTGGTGCTAAAACATTTCACCTGTTACAGGTTATCGACACCTCTGATCCGAATGATTATCCCTGGGAAACACTCATCGTCGTTGCCGAAGATACGTGTAAAAATCTCATTCCGCTGCGATCGGAGATAAAAACGCTGACCCGATTCGTCTCGCAAGATGTTGCGAATCAGATGGCACTGGCGCGGTATCAAGAGCTGCTTAAAACACCCGCCGGAAAGCGTCTAATTCAGCGTCAACTGAAAGTCATCACAGTAGCTCCAGGTGCCCCTACGGATGTTGATCTGGACGAATACATCCTTGCCCCCGAAGATGCCTGGGCACTTCAACAATTAGACATTGCGATTCCAGCCAACTTCAAGACTCATCCAGTTGAAACTCCAGCCAACGAACCATGAAAAATCAGTTACTTTCCGTATTGCGATCGCCCGCCATTCACCTGTCTTCATCTGGATGTGCCATTTCATTAGGAACATTAGTGCAACATCCCTGTCCCATTCACGCCATGATGTTCTTCTTTTTTGGTTTATCAATGATTGTGTCCCTGATGTCCACTCGATTCCTAAAATGGATGTCAATTCTATTGACGACATCTATGTTGACAACATCTATGTTGCTGTTGCTACCGATGATGAACGCCCATGCGGCAACAGATACATCAATTCGCCAGATTCCCATTGATTACCAACTGGTAGCAACGGAGCTACAGCATTCCAGTATCCCGGTACGGGTACCACACGTGGTCATCTACCAACTCCCACCCAATGTTAACCGAGCATTTTATGTTGCCAGGGGCAGCGTTGAGTCCTCCGGTTACAGCCTGACTATTGGACATAAGGATTGTAGCGGTGCCAATACCTGCACGATCGCCATTGCAGCAGCAACGGCCATTACTTCTGATGCGGCCAATATCGACACTGAATTTTCCCCAACTCCAGAAATGATTGCCGCAGGTGTGGAGCGATCGTCCGAACGGGATGGCTGGGTCAAACTGGCAAATGGGCAAATGGCGTACTTTTCTGGGTGGATCAGAGCGGCATCCATGGGGTACTCCTACCTGACCTGGGATGAGGGTAATGTCCGTTACACACTGGGTCTTAAGGGAGGAAAGCAGGAGTGGTTGGTCGAGATGGCAAATTTGCTGCAGAAATGATTGAGTGGGCGATCGCCGGTATGGGAATTGGTTCCCAAGATAGGAAACCAACCATAGAAAATTGATTGGGAACTTCTACCAGAGTTTCCCTATCTGATGACTTGTTGGGATTCAGGGAAGGATGGCTCAATGCTCACACCATTCCCTGATTTTCCATCTTCCAGCATTTCCGTCTTCCAGAAACGTATTGCTGCGCAACAACCATTCCCTGGTGGCATCGGGCTCTCAGGCTACATCTGTTTGCCAGAACAATCCAATCCTGCCAGAAGAGGGGGTGTTTACCGACGTACCTATGAAACTTCCATTACCGGGACACTTTTTATGCAATCGATTCAACGTTCCCTGTTCTTCTGCCTATGCAGCTTGCCCGCTGGTTTCCTGAGCCTGGCGATCGCACCCGCCATCTCCCTGGCGCAGGTGGTCTATCCGCAGGCTCCCGTGATGTATCCAACCATCACTCCAACTCAAACCGTTTCTCCCAACGGCATATCCGTCCAGGTACAGGTTGGCACCCCCCAAACACCCGGCTATACCGTAGCGCAGCCTGCCCAGGGTGGCTATTTCCCACCGGGATTCGCGGCAGTCAAACCGCGTCGGCAAAATCCCTGGGGCTATGGTGTGGGGCAACCCATTCAGGGAAACTATGCCCAACCCGGTTACCCGAATCAATTTGGCTATCCGGCCACTCTGCCAGCACCAGGTTATCCCGCCTACCCAGGCTACCCCAATTATCCTGCCTATCCGAATTACCCGACTTACCCAGGTTATCCGAACTATCCTTATGGGGCGATCGCTCCGGGTGTACCATCGCAGACAGCATTACCTCAAACCATTAACCAGGAATGGTTACAAAAGCTGGTGGAAGCGGATCGGTTATACCGCGCAGGTCAGTTACAGCAGGCAGAAAAGCTATTCCGGGAAACAATGGCCCCCCTGGCAGCAGTCAATAGCAGCACGCAACCAACAAATGTCCTTACCGATCCCACCGCACTACCAACCGATGCACGGGTTTACTGGGAGCAGGCACTCGCCGCCCAATCGGCCCAGTTAGGGAATCAAAGTCTGACCGATCTGCAATTTCTGGTGAGAAGCTATCCCCAATTCGTACCGGGGCATGTGCGCCTGGTGCAGGTGTTGAATGACATGGGCCGCAAATCGGAGGCAATGGCAGCACTGGAGCAGGCGATCGCCATCCACCCCAACCAGCCCGATTTAGTTCGTCTCCAGGTTGAAGCACTACGAGCCGCAAACCGTGCCACCGAAGCGGCGATCGCGGCTCGACGCTTTGCCCTCTTGAATCCCACTAATCCCGCTGCTACAGAATTCACTAAACTCGCTGATGACAGCCTAAAACTGGCTCAGAAAGGACAACAAACCAACATTGGCAGAAACATTCTGGGAGGGGTTTTGCGAGGAACGTTGGGATACTTACTGACTAACCGCACTGGCAGTAACAATACATCACTGCCTCTGTCAATTCTGCAAGGTGTATTATCGTCGTCACCCTCGTCAACGACTTCCTCAACTGATACTGGCATGAGAAGTGACATGCAGCAAATGCTGGACTTACTTCTATCTAACCGTCGTTAGCAAGCTAATTTCCCAAAAGGGGTAGGTTTAGCAAGATTGAATGGCATGATATCCATCAACAACACAACCTACCCCTACTGGCCCCAATAGAGACTATCCAGCAATTGGATTTCTGTTGTCGAATACGTAGGTTTCATGCGTATCCACACAAGAAATCCGATTTCCAGCGGTTCAGTAATTAGGAGTTAATTAGGAGTTGGGCAAAATCTGCACGTCAGTTGCACCATCAACCGTCAGGGCAACCTGTTTAGCCTGATTCAGAACCCCTTCGGCATCGGGATTATACTTTAACACTACAATACTGCCAGTCTGGGCAACCCAAAGACCCACATTGTCCGAAATGTTGGCATCATCCAGAGCTTTGGCAACTCGCTTTGCCAAACCACTTTCATCAAAGTTACCATCCAACCCAACCTTTTCCGGTGGAATTGACTTTTCTGCGGCAACGGTTGGGACAGAGATAGGAGCAGCAGTCGCTGCTTTTGCTTCTTCCTGTTTGCCAAATAACTTACCTAAAAAGCCCATAGAGATATCTCCCAGAGTAGTCCAAAACCTAATGTTGCATTAATTTGTTTAGTAGAAGAAATTATTTAATATCTTTTTCGTTTTTGCTTTTACAGATTTTCCGTTACTTGATGATTCCCTGTAACAACTGAAACCATCAGATAATACCGATTGAAACAGGCTGCACATACAGATTATCTCTTTGTAGGAGCGATCGCGATGCACCTCCAGACCAATCTGCAATTCTCATAATTCAAATTGATATAACGTAAAATTTCGCTTTCGGCAGTCTGCCTGTAAAAAATGATACCTTCACTAATAAATTAACCATCCTGCGTTCAATCATGGCTAACTGCTGAGGATCGTGGATTGAATCAATTTGCAAACTGTAGGGGCGAATTTAGCAGATCCATCTACACCCGGCAATGGATTTGACGACAAAACCCACCCCTACCTAGTATCGAACTGATTGAATTCCCCCGCCTTCGTCACAATACGAAGGCTAAAAGTTAAATTTAGCGGTCTGTTCTTGGATCTATGACGGGAAATGTGACACAACGGTAAATAGGGTGATTTCCAGGAATGACTTAACTATATCGGGGCAGAGGGATTGGGCCTCTGTAATTAGCTAAACACACTACTCATAACAGCCTTTCTAGAAATCTCCTCACCGCCGCAAGCAAAGGATTGGGGAACATGGCATCACTTCATCAGCCTGTGTGGGCATTACCTGTAGAAGTGGTGTACGAATCGCTGGCAACCAGCAGCGGTGGCTTATCTGACGACGAGGCCAGGCAACGCTTCGAGAAGTTTGGCGCAAATGAATTGCCCGCCCCTGCCCATCGCCCTCTCTGGTTGCGGTTTACAGACCAACTGACCCACTTTATGGCGTTGCTCCTGTGGGTTGCGGGAATTCTCGCGTTTGTGTCCCGCACCCCTGAATTAGGCTGGGCAATCTGGGCAGTGATCCTGATTAACGCCATTTTTAGCTTCTGGCAGGAGTTTCAGGCAGAACGGGCGCTGGCAGCGTTGAAAAAGGTGTTGCCCATGCAGGTGAAAGTCTATCGGCAAGGGACCTTGCAGCAGATTCCTGCCCGCGACCTGGTGCGGGGAGACGTGATGCAACTGGAGGAGGGCGATCGCATCTCGGCAGATGCCCGTTTAGTATCGGCAGAAAGTTTTTATGTGGATGTTTCCGTCCTGACGGGAGAATCCCTCCCCGTTGCCCGCAATGCCTATCCCGTGAGGATGCGGCAGGCAATCTCCATCCGGGCTGGCAAACCCTTAGAACGACCGGGGGAACATTCCCTGCAAGAACGGGTGAATCCGGCAGAAATTGCCAACCTGGTACTGGCAGGATCAACCGTTGCCGCCGGACGGGCCGTCGCCGTGGTCTATGCCACGGGTGCCCAGACGGAATTTGGGCAGGTGGCGCACCTCACAACCATCATTAAACGGGAACCCAGCACGTTAGAGATCCAGGTCACACGGATTGTCCGCATCATTACGGCGATCGCCATCGGTATGGGTATTACTGTCTTCCTGCTCAGCTATCTGCTGATTGGGATGGATGTGACCGAGAGCTTTATTTTCGCGATCGGCATCATTGTTGCCAATGTCCCGGAAGGACTACTGCCCACCGTCACCCTGGCTCTGGCACTGGGCGTACAACGAATGGCCAAGCAAAATGCCCTGGTGCGGCGACTGTCTGCTGTGGAAACCTTAAGTGCAACCTCGGTCATCTGTACCGACAAAACAGGTACGTTGACCAAGAATGAAATGACGGTACGGTATCTCTGGATTCCCTGGCAACAACAGGATCAGCCACCCAGCACAACAGACACCCACACCCACCTAGCCGCTCCCCATTTGATGGAAGTCACCGGAGTGGGATACGACCCGACGACTGGAGCTGTCCAGATGCCAGCGGATTTTGCGATCGCCTGGAAAGTCCGCCTGTTGCTGACGGGTGCCGCTCTCTGTTCCAATGCTCGTTTGCTCCACCCGTCTCCCAGTCGGTGGCAGGAAATTGGCGACCCAACCGAAGCGGCCCTGCTGGTTGCTGCCGCCAAAGCCGGGTTAAACCTGGAATCCCTCCAGCAGCAGTTTCCCCGCTTGCGCGAGGTCCCATTTGACTCCCGCCGCCGCATGATGACGGTGGTACTGGACTGGCAATCGTCGGATATCTGGACGCAGACATTACCTAATCTGGCATTTACCAAAGGTGCGCCGGTGGAAGTCCTCCGCCATTGCCAATGGATTCTCCGCAATGGCAGTGTCGAGGAAGTGACCCACACCAGCGCCGATGAGGTAATCGCCACCAACGATCAATTAGCCAGTGAGGGGTTTCGGGTTCTGGGACTGGCAGCCCGACCGGGGGATGGGGCGTTTCTCACCCTGCGGGCGCAAGAGTTAGAACAGAACCTCATCTTTATCGGGCTAATTGCCATGTTTGACCCGCCCCGTCCTGAAGTGCCAGCGGCAATCGCCCAGTGCCATGGGGCTGGAATTAAAGTCACGATGGTCACGGGGGATTATGGCTTAACAGCGGAGGCGATCGCCCGCAAAATTGGCTTAGTTGGCAATGAACACCATCCCCATGATCGGGTGCGGGTCGTCACCGGCGACGGCATGGGGCACCTGTCGGATGCTCAGTTACGGCAAATTCTCAAGTACCGCTCGGCACTAGTCTTTGCCCGCATGTCGCCGGAACACAAATTGCGTCTGGTACAGGCATACAAAGACATGGGTGAGATCGTTGCCGTCACAGGTGATGGGGTGAATGACGCACCCGCCCTGAGAGCGGCTCACATTGGCATTGCAATGGGCATGAATGGAACGGATGTGGCGCGCGAAGCGGCAGACATTGTATTGACAGATGACAACTTTGCCACCATTGTCACGGCAGTCGAACAGGGACGGGCGATTTACCAGAACATCCGCAAATTCATGACTTACATCCTCGCATCGAACATTCCCGAAATTACGCCCTTTCTGGCGATGGTGGTCGTCAAAATTCCGCCCGCTCTGACCATTTTGCAAATTCTGGCGGTCGATTTGGGCACCGATATGGTGCCTGCCCTGGCGCTGGGTGCGGAGGCTCCCGAAACGGGCACAATGACCCGCCCACCTCGGAAAAATCACGAGTTTCTCCTCAACCCGTCCCTGTTACTCCGCGCCTATGGCTTTTTGGGACTGATTGAAGCCACGTTGTCCATGCTGGGATTCCTCATCGTCTGGTGGAGTTATGGTTACTCCCTAACCGATTTACAACAGGTCACGCCCCTGATTCTGTCGCATACAGCAGACCCGGCAACTGCTGCCATCTATCGGCAGGCAACAACCGCGGCGTTGGCGGCGATCGTTGCCTGCCAGGTTGGCAATCTGTTCGCCTGTCGGTCAGAATGGGGGTCAGCATTTCGGCTGAATTGGACACACAACCGCCTGTTATGGGTTGGCATAGGCGTAGAGTGTGCGGCACTCCTTGCTTTTATCTACGTCCCATTTCTCCGTAATGTCTTCACAACCCTGCCTCTGAATCCCTGGCAATGGCTGCTGTTACTTGTCTGTCCCCCCATTTTGTTAGGCACGGAGGAACTCCGAAAAGCACTAATACGCAGGCGATCAATCTTCTAATTAGGATTTTGATTGATAGCAGTTTCCCTTTCAATGAAATACGGGTTCTTTCGCCTGGTCATTGGTCACTGGTCATTTGTTTCAGCAAACCAGTGACCAATGGCCAACCCTCACAAACCATACCTCGCTTGACTAAAGAACTGCTGTAAGTGAATCATCAAAGGTATTCCTGGGTAATTGTATGGAACGTCGCGACTCCGAACCTGCTCCACCACCAACTTTCGCCTCTGGGCAAGCCATTTATCAACGGATTTGTACCAACATTGAAACAGTCATGAAGGGACAGGCCGATGCCATCCGCAAATTGCTGGCAGCCTTCGCGAGTGGGGGGCATGTGCTACTGGAGGATTACCCCGGCACCGGGAAAACAACCCTGGCCAAAGCCCTCGCCTTTTCCATCGATGCGACCTTTAAGCGGATTCAGTTCACACCGGATCTGTTACCTTCAGATATTTTGGGTGTGTCGATTTTGAATCCGAGCGATCGCACCTTTCAGTTTCATGAAGGGCCCATCTTCGCCAACATCGTATTAGCAGACGAGATCAACCGGGCATCTCCCCGCACGCAGTCTGCTCTTTTAGAGGCAATGGCAGAAGCCCAGGTCAGTGTCGATGGTAAACTCTGGAAACTAAAAGATCCGTTTTTTGTGATTGCCACCCAAAATCCGGTCGAGTCTCGCGGTACCTATCCCCTACCGGAGGCCCAGATGGATCGGTTTGCACTCCAGCTCCGCCTGGGCTACATTTCGCCGGAGGACGAAGTGGGGATCCTGTCCGATCAGATTCAGATGCACCCGCTGGAGGTGTTGCAATCCTGCCTTTCCCTGGCAGACATCGTTGAATTGAAAGAGCAGGTCAAACAGATCCGGGTCAGTCAGGAAATTAAACGTTATCTGGTCGATCTGGTCAATGCCACGCGATCGGCTCCCGGCGTGCAGTTAGGAGCCAGCCCGCGCGGGTCGATCGCCCTGATGAAGGTGGCGCAAGCACTGGCACTGTTCGATGGGTATGAATTTGTCACCCCGGAGCAAATTCAAGAAGTGGCGGTACCTGTCATTGCCCACCGTCTAGTGATGGAACCACAGGCACAATTTGCGGGGAGAACGGCCACAGCGGTCGTTGAAGAAATTTTGCAATCTCTTCCCGTCCCTGCCTGACCTATGACTCCGCGCCTCTATCGCCTGTTTCGGTTCATTTATCACATGCAAACCTGGTTAACGCAACGGTTTACCAGTGCCGGACTGGTCGTCCTGGGCTGTGTACTGCTGACCATGTTTATTGGTGGCGATACGAACCACAGTCTGACCTATCAGATCTTTACGTTTTTGCTGGCCCTGTTGCTGCTGGCGATCGCCATTACACTCTCCTTTCGATACCGTTTCACGGCAACCCGGATCCTGCCCCGTTTTGGGACAGTCGGCGTCCCCCTGAAATACCGCATTATCCTCCAACTCAAAACGCGACAGGTACAAACCGGATTTCGGCTTCTGGAAACCTTTGCCGACCCATGTCCCAGTTTTCAGGAATTACTGGATAACCCGGCACCAATGGAACATACCTGGTCAAGGTTTGACCGGCAATTGGGCTATTACCGCTGGCTCTGGCTAATTGACCGTAACCAGAGAGCTATCGTGAAACCCGTCGATGTGCCCTTGCTATCCCCCAAACGAACCACCGAGGTCGTCGTTGAACTGCTCCCCCGCCGTCGGGGAATTGTGCAATTTGAGGGATTAACCCTTGCCCGCATTGACCCCTTCGGACTATTCCAGGCACGCCGGACGATCGCCCTGCCCCAGTCCCTGCTAATCCTGCCACAACTATATCCCCTGCCACCGATCGC
>CAZGDE010000244.1:0-10968 GCA_964524315.1 uncultured bacterium | reverse complement strand
CGCCATAACAATCGACTTTATGACCGTATCCGACGATAAAACTGTTGTTCGTGACTATTTCAACGCCACCGGATTCGATCGCTGGCGTCGCATCTATGGGGATGGCGAAGTCAACACCGTTCAGCTTGATATTCGCAACGGACACCAACGCACGGTCGATAATGTGTTGAGCTGGCTCCAAGCAGACGGGAACCTCCCCCAGCTCACCATTTGTGATGCTGGGTGTGGTGTGGGAAGTCTCAGTATTCCGTTAGCAGCAGCGGGGGCTACCGTATTTGCCAGTGACATTTCCGAAAAAATGGTCGGTGAGGCCAAAGAACGGGCAGCAGCGACATTGGGTAATACGACCAATCCCACCTTTGCGGTTCAAGATCTGGAGCATTTGTCTGGCAGTTATCACACGGTCATTTGTCTGGATGTTTTGATTCATTACCCGCAGGACAAAGCGGCAGAAATGATCAATCATCTCGGTAGTCTGGCAGAGTCACGGCTCATTCTCAGTTTTGCACCTAAAACGTGGTTCTATCAAACTCTTAAGAAGATTGGCTCCTTTTTCCCAGGTGCCAGCAAAGCAACTCGCGCTTACCTGCATAGCGAAGCTGATATCGTGCGGATTTTGAGCAGCCAGGGTTGGCATGTCCAGCGGAGTGATATGACCAAAACCCGATTTTACTTCTCCCGTTTACTGGAACTGACAAAAGGATAGAGAAGCAGCAATCTCGCCCGCTGGGCTGAAGGGTCGGGTGTGGCTAGCGGGTTCTCTACGTGCTTGTGCTGACAATTTATCGTTGTACTTACGAACTTTCTCGATTGTTTTTATGGGAAGAAATTTATAGGATCGAACTAAACCATTCCTTTTTGGTTGGTTGGTTCTACAAATGCCTATGTCCGCCCAGCAAGCAGCCGAGCCAGATGTTGCCACGGTACTGATCATTGATCGCAATTTTAGCGATTTTGTCACCCTGCGTAGCAGCTTAGTCCGGGATGGCTATAAAGTGATTGCCGATCTAGATCCAACCGAAGCAATCGCCCGTCTGCCCGTCATCGCCCCCGACCTGATCCTGTTAAATATCAGCACTACCGAGACTCCCACCCTAGACGAGTCTGCGCTAGATGCGCCTGCGGTAGATACGCTTGGGTTAGAAATTTGTGCCCAACTGCTCGCCCAACCGCTTAGCAGCAATATTCCTATCATTCTGATTACGGCTCTAACTGACGCTGCGGGCAGAAACACGGGGTTGAAACTAGGGGCAGCCGATTACCTGACCCAACCCATCCAACCTCAAGAAGCCTTAGCACGCATTAACCTGCATCTGCGGTTGCGTCAGCTCAACCAAACCGTTACCCAACAAAACTGCCAGATTGAGCAATTAAACAGCACCCTGGGCCAGTTGCAACAGACTCAGGAATATTTCCGTCAGCTAGCGGAAAACATTGATCATGTTTTCTGGATAACCAATCCTGATAAGAATCGCATGCTCTATGTATCCCCAGGTTACGAGCGGATCTGGGGACGGCCTCCGGCGGAACTGCATACCTCCCCGCAGGCTTGGTTGCAGGCAATTCACCCGGACGATCGCGATCGGGTCATCGCTGCTTTTGTCAAACAAACCCAGTGTGAATATAACGAAGAATATCGGATTCTCCGCAGTGATGGAGACATTCGCTGGATTCGGGATCGAGCATTTCCCATTTGCAACGAAACGGGCACGATTTATCGCATTGCTGGCATCGCCGAAGATATTACCCACTACAAACACATTCAGGAGAAATTACAACTGCAGGAACGGGCAATCACTGCCAGTCAGAATGGCATTGTCATTGCTGATGCCCGTTTGCCCGATCGGCCCGTGATTTATGTCAATCCTGCCTTTGAACGGATCACGGGGTATCAGGCAAGTGAAATCATTGGCCATAACTGTCGGTTCTTGCAGGGAATTGATAAGAATCAGGCAGATCTCATCACTCTCCGTGCTGCACTGAAAGCGGGGCAGGGATGCACGGTTAGTCTCCGGAACTATCGTAAAGATGGCAGCCTGTTCTGGAACGAACTCAGCATTTCCCCCATTCATGACGACCAAGGAACCCTGACCCATTACATTGGCATTCAAAATGATGTCACGGAGCGCAAACAGGTCGAAGCCGAGCGGGAGCAGGCGGAGGCATCTCTGCGCCAAATGTTGCGCGAATTGGAATTCCAAAAATTTGCTCTGGATCAGGCCGCGATCGTGGCAATTACAGATCATAACGGTACGATCACTGAAGCAAATGATCGGTTCTGCGAAATCTCTAAGTATTCACGGGAAGAGTTACTGGGACAGACCCATCGTCTGGTTCGTTCTGACTATCATCCACCCAGTTTCTTTCAAGACCTCTGGGCAACCATCACCAGCGGGAAAGTTTGGAAAGGCGAAATTCAAAATCGGGCCAAGGATGGCAGCCTCTATTGGGTCGATACAACCATCATCCCGTTAATGGGAAGTGGCAAAAGGCCATCGCGCTACATGGCAATCCGGTTTGACATCACCATACGCAAGCAGTCAGAACATCGTCTCCAAACAGCAACCTTACGGTTAGCCACCCTATTACAAAATTTGCAAGCGGGCATTCTTGTCGAAGACGAACAGCGCCATATCGTTCTGGTCAATCAATCCTTTTGTGACCTGTTTTCCATTAGTGCGCCACCCGATGTTTTAGTGGGAACGAGTTGTGACCAGGCAGCGGCGCAATTGCAAGCCCTGTTCCGCAACCCAGAGAACTTTATCAACCGCGTCGGGGAGATTTTGGCAGAACGGGTAACAGTTGTAGAGGAAGAAATTACCCTAGCCAATGAACGCGTCCTGGAACGAGACTATGTGCCTATCTTCGCCGGTGATGATTATCGGGGACACCTCTGGCAGTATCGGGACATTACGGAACAGAAACAGTCAAAAGAGGCGGTACAGGCTAGTAATGATTTGTTGCGCATCATCAGCGCCGCTCAATCGCAATTTATTACCAGTGTTGATGCCAGAGTTTTATTTGATGGGCTGTTGAGCAGCTTACTGGAATTAACTCAGAGCGAGTATGGTTTCATTGGTGAGGTTCTCTTTACGCAAGATGGGGAACCCTACATGGAAGAAGCTTACATGAAAGTGCGCGGTAGGCCCTACATGAAAGCACACGCCATGACCAATATCGCCTGGAATGATGAAACCCGTGCCCTCTATGACCAACATGCGGCTCAAGGCATGGAATTTCACAATTTGCATACATTGTTTGGAGCCGTCATGGTTACAGGGCAGGCGGTTATTTCAAATGAACCGTCTACTGATCCGCGTCGGGGGGGGCTTCCCCACGGGCATCCCGCTTTAAATGCCTTTCTGGGTATCCCTTTTTATAACGATCAGCAAATGGTTGGTATGGTCGGCATCGCGAATCGTCCCGGTGGTTACAGTGAAGCGCTAGTCAGTTATCTGCAACCCTTTCTATCAACCTGCGCCAATATCATTGAGGCGTACCGCAACGATCGCCGCCGCCAACAGGCAGAACAATCTCTCAAACAACAACTGGCAGCCGTGGAAGCAGCCATCGATGGTATCGCCATTTTGGATGCCAGTAGCCAATATATTTACCTCAATAGTGCCCATGTGCAGTTATTTGGGTATGACAGCCCGGCAGACCTCCTTGGGCAAAGTTGGGTTAACTTGTACCCGCCAGAGGAAGTTGACCGATTTGAGCGAGAAGTCTTTCCAGTCTTAGCGCGTAATCATCATTGGCAAGGCGAAGCGACCGCAAAGCGCAGGGATGGTTCAACCTTTGCGGAAGAAGTGTCATTGACCCTGATTGAGGGGGGAGGACTCGTTTGTGTCTGTCGTGATGTCAGCGATCGCAAATACGCTGAAGAACAACTGAAATCATCTTTACAGGAAAAAGAGATTTTATTAAAAGAGATTCACCACCGAGTCAAAAATAATTTATTAGTTGTCTCCAGTCTGTTGGAACTACAAACTGACTATATTAACGACCCAAGAGTTATTAAAGTATTTGCTGAAAGTCAAACTCGTATTCAGTCAATGGCATTGATCCATGAAAAGCTGTATGCGTCCCAGAACCTTGCCAGAATTGATCTCAGTGAATACCTCACGACCTTGGCGCAACAGCTATTTTATACGTTTAATTTGACCGAGAAACAGGTCAAACTACATTTCGATATTCAGTCCACTCAATTAAATATTGAAACGGTGACGCCCTGTGGCCTAATTGTCAATGAATTGATTTCCAATGTCTTTGAACATGCTTTTCCCCACGGTAAAACGGGTGAGGTATGGCTTCGTGTACATCAGCATAGCAATAGGCAAATCACTGTCCAAGTCCAGGATGACGGCGTTGGTTTTCCTGAGAGTATAGACTTTCGTAATACTGAATCTTTCGGGTTGCAACTTGTTTGCTTGCTAGCCGAACAACTGGAAGGAAATCTCGAAATTATCCGCCACAACGGCACCACTTTTAATTTGACGTTCTCGGAGTTGCACTATCGTCAAAGACTTTAGCGAAATAAATTGAGGCAAACACAGTTCATATTATTTTATCTATCGTAACTTTTCCCCCGTAGAAAACTTAGCACGTGAAATAGAAGCAATATCAAAATGGAAGATCAACTAGTTCCGTCAGTACAAAATCAAAATCAGGTAGGCGAACCGATCAAACTTCTGATTGTTGAAGATGAGTTGCTGATCGCGCGAATTTTAGCTCGTACTTTAAAAAAACTAGGTTATGAGGTTATTGATATTGTTTCTTCTGGGGAGAAAGCGATCGAGGTCGCAACCGCGAAAAAACCAGATTTAGTGCTAATGGACATTGTGATCAAAGGCACAATTAACGGTATCGAAGCCGCTACGCAAATTCAGAGTCATCATCGGATTCCGACTGTGTATTTGACTGCCTATGCTGATAATGAGACATTACGTCAGGCGCAACAGTCGGGAGGTTATGGATTTATTGTCAAACCATTTAAGGAAGAGCAATTAAATGCGGCGATCCAAATTGCGCTTGGTCAACATAAACACTCAAACACAGCATGGCAACTAGCAACAACTGACCCCCTAACAGGAATTTTGAATCGTCGCTACTTTTTTAGTCAGACAGAACAGGAATTTGAGCGAGCCTGCCGCTACGGACGTCCATTTTCCATCTTGATGGTTGATATTGATCATTTCAAATCGGTTAATGATACTTATGGACATGCTGCGGGTGATGAAGTAATTAAAGCAACCGTAAAAACAGTCCAGGAACTTTTGCGCGAAACCGATTATTTTGGGCGTTTTGGTGGCGAAGAGTTCGTTGTATTTTTACCCGAAACCGATTTAGCAGCGGCGCAGATCGTAGGCGAACGCATTGTCAAGTCCGCTGCGGCTCATCACATCGTTGTAGCCGGCCAAACCATCAATATCACTGTCAGTGTGGGAGTGACAACCTATGGTGTTGGCGATCGCAGCCTAAGTTCTGTTTTAGAACGGGCTGACCAGGCACTTTACCAGGCAAAACGTGAGGGGCGAAATCAGGTTATTACTCATTAAATTAATATTATGTACGAGATCAAAATCCTCATTGTTGAAGATGAACTATTAATTGCTCATAGCCTTGCACGTAAGCTCAAGAAGCTTGGCTACGCGGTGATTGACATTGTGTCATCGGGGACAGCAGCATTACAGGTCATGACTGAAAGAGATGTCGATCTGGTATTAATGGATATCGTCATCAAAGGTGAGGCAGACGGCATCGAAACAGCAGATAAAATTTACAAAATCTTTGGTGTACCAGTGATTTATCTGACTGCCTACGCCGATGACCAAACATTGCGGCGAGCGGAGAAAACAGGATGTTATGGTTACCTCCTGAAACCATTTAATGAAAAAGAAATTAACGCCAATATCCGCATGGCGGTTCGTAAACACCAACAGGAAACACAAATTATTAAGTCACTGGAAATTGCCGAAAGCTTTAGCAGAAAACTACAAAAAACCCTAACGCAAACAATCCACAGAATCTCTAATGCTGACCAGATTGCCCTTCAAACCGATATCTTCTTTGCCCTAGAAAACGGCGAATTACAAATTTACTATCAGCCATTAGTGAATTTAATCAGCGACAAGATTGTTGGTGCGGAAGCTTTACTACGGTGGCATCATCCCCAGCGGGGACTCATTTTGCCAGATAGTTTCATTCCTTTGGCGGAAGAAACCGGCATGATTGATGTCATTGGAGAATGGGTTTTCCAGCAAGCCTGCGCCCAGGTTCAAGACTGGCAACTGACCTTTGCTACACCCCTCAGTTTGGGGGTTAATCTATCCCGACATCAATTAAAACAGAGCAATTTAAGCCATCAGATTAGCCACGCCCTTGGAAAAGCGAATTTAACCCCAGCAAACTTAGAACTGGAGTTATCAGAGAGGATACTGAAGCACGATACCGACTTTGTCATCCGCACGATTAACGAGGTAAAGGAAATTGGCATCCATCTTTCCATTGATGATTTTGGGACAGGTGCTTCCTCATTAGGATATTTACAACGGTTTCCCGTAGATACGTTGAAGTTTGATCGTGCCTTCATTGGGGACGTGCATCAGAACCCGGACAAAGTTGCCATTACCCGTGCCATTATTCAGATGGCATTGGGGTTAAATCTGAAAGTAGTTGCAGAAGGGGTGGAAACCGCCGCCGAGATCGAGTTTCTCCGTCAAAGTCAATGTGAAGTGGCCCAGGGATATTTCTTCAGTCCAGCCCTACCCAGTACGGAATTTGAACAATTGTTGTACGAACAGGAGCAGACACCCTGTAGGGTTGCAGAATAGGTTGGTACTCAGAGGGACTGTATGGCTGAACCAAATTCAATACCCGCGATCGCCACTGTTGCATCACTACTACAAGCTTATGCTGAGGGAAAGCGTAACTTCACTGGAGTGAACTTGAACGCTGCAGACCTTAGCAACGCTGACTTGAAGGGGGCTGATTTCAGTTATGCCGATTTAAGTACCGCCAATTTGAGTGCGACAAACCTGCGGGGAGCCGACTTGAGTTATGCCAATTTGAGTGCGGCCAACCTGTCATCCACCGATTTACGGGGGGCTATGTTGATCGGTACCGATCTGCGGGGCGCGATTCTCGATGCGGCGAACTTCCATGAAGCAGACTATGACCCGGAATCAACCCATTTTCCACCAGGGTTTAATCCAGTAAAAGCGGGTTTACGCGCTGATCGCTGACCGTTGTTGATTCAAGCTGAACCACGCGCGCGACAGGAACCGGACGAATCTCACGTCCCTGTTCGTCAGACTCATACCCCCATTGCTGTTGCCCGTTTGAGATCACCGCTAACCACGCAGGTTCATTTCGGCAATTAAAGATAAAGCGACACACCCGACGGGTATCAGTTTTAACCTGGAGGAAACGCAGGGAAGTGGGATTCGTCACGGTTCCAGAGCGGCGCGCTGCTTCCTGGGCGATCGCATTCGCGACATTGGGCGGTAAGGTGTTCCGCTGATCCATGACAACCGCGGTACCGTTCTGGTTCGTGCGGTAAACCCACTGCAACAAACCGGCGCTGACCTGCACCTGCCAACCCTGAATTGGTTGGTAAATCGTCGGGCAAACATTCCCAAAGCTAAACACACAGGAATTACTCCAGGTCTGGGGTTCTGCTGTCACAATACGAATATCATTCGTTGCCACTCTTGCCCAGGCAGTGGCATCCCTTAGGATTGCCATCTGCACATTGTTTGGCAGGTTAGTGTTAGATGATGTACCGATTTTGGGGTCACGCACAATGCGGTTGCCACTGCGATCAACATGGTAGATCCAGGTTTGACCTCTGACCGGGACGATCACTTCCCACCCTTCAATGGGGTTATATTCTTTGGTACAGATTTCACCAAAGTTAAACTCACAGGCATTGCCAAAGGTTTTGGCCGTAGCACGGGAAATTTGCAACGATGTCGCCGGTAAACCAGACTGCTGGGATGCCCGTTGCAAAATAGCGTTACGAAGCGTTGCCGGTAAACTGTTAGACGTCGTGGGCTTGGCTGCATTCGTAACCAGTTGCGCCCCTGTTTGGTCAACATGGTAAGTGAGTGATTGTTTCTGGGCCTGGACGATGACCTCCCACCCCGGAATGGGTCGATAGTCCCTGGTACACACTTCACCAAAATTAAATTCACAGGGATTACTAAAGGTTCTGGACGTAACCTGGACAATGCGCCAACGCTGTATGGGTATCCCTGTTCGCTGGGCGGCATCCTGCACAATAGAACGGGCGATCGCGCTAGGCAACTTGCGATAACGTCGCGCCGAGTTAGGTGAGGCTGGGACAGTTACATCATCCTGTGGCAGTTGGGCAATCGGGGCTGCCAGCGTTTCGGGTACACCCAGTCCACCCGCTAACAAACTAATGGAGGCAACCGTCAGAATTCCGTGTCGGATGAGTGATGATTGGCGAGAAATCAAGCGGTGATTCATAGGTTCAACACGCATATAAGGTAATCGTTACGACGGGGACAAATCATTAACGTGATGTTTCTTGGACGTTAGAAACGATTCTCAAAGTTCCCGAAACCCTTGCTGTTACGGTTTTTGCAACCACTGTCGGAGTTTCTTTTAAGGGTGCTACGCGACGGTTATGATAGGAATCTAACTGTATGTCTGACTCTGCTTATCTGACTCTGCTGAGGACAATAGGAGCGTGATGATTAAGCCGGATCAACGGATTGCCATTTTGCTCCATGAGGGGTTGCGCGGCTTACATGGGAAAACCGGACTGGCAATGTTACGCTACTCCGAGGCCGAAATCGTGGCCATTGTTGACCGGGAATGTGCCGGTGGCGATCTCGTTGCGTTAACTGGCATTCCCCGTTCCGTCCCGATTGTGGCTTCGGTCACAGAGGCGCTGCCCTACCAACCAGATGTTTTAGCGATTGGTATTGCTTTATTAGGTGGCGTGTTGCCATCGGATTGGCAGCAGGATATTCGGCAGGCGATCGCTGCTGGTATCTCGATCGCCAACGGCTTACACACCCAACTCAGCCTGGAGCCAGAACTCAGTCACAACCTCAAACCAGGTCAATGGATCTGGGATGTGCGGCAAGAACCACCCAATCTGGGTGTCGGTACGGGACAGGCCCGCCACCTTTCCTGTCGGCGGGTGTTAACCGTTGGGACGGACATGGCAGTCGGCAAAATGTCTACCAGTCTGGAACTGCATCGGGCCTCCCTGAAACAGGGTTTACGGTCTAAATTTCTGGGTACCGGGCAGGCTGGCATCATGATTTCTGGTAGTGGCATTCCACTCGATGCCATTCGGGTCGATTTTGCCGCCGGAGCTGTGGAACAGTTGGTGATGCAAGCAGGAGATGCTTACGATATTTTGCACATCGAAGGACAGGGTTCCTTACATAACCCGGCTTCAACTGCCACATTACCGCTCCTGCGGGGCAGTCAACCCACCCACCTGATCCTGGTTCACCGCGCCGGACAAACCCACATTCGTCGTTACGAAACCGTCCCCATTCCACCTTTACCAAATGTGGTGCATGTCTATGAAACGCTGGCAGCCGCCGGTGGCTCGTTTGAACCTGCCAAAGTTGCCGCGATCGCCCTCAATACAGCGCATCTCGATCAGGACATGGCCCAGCAGGCGATCGCCCAGGTAGAAGCGGCAACTGGCCTACCCTGCACCGATCCAGTCCGGTTTGGGGCAAATCTCTTATTGGATGCGATCCTAAATTAGGAAGGTCATTGGTCATTACGTTTAGTGATCATGGGTCATTGGTCGTTGGGCATCGGGTTTACATATCACCCAATAGCCACTGACACCGGACAAATAACCAATGCCGCAGAACCAATGACGAATGACAATGAACAAATGACCATTGACTCTTAAGTATGATTCGTTCGCACCACCTGGCGGCCATTCTGCCGATCTCTGACGCGATCGCTCATTTTGCGCCCAGGGAACTGCTTGATTTAATGAAAACGGCGGTTTTAGCAGCGGGGTTAAATCCGGTAGGAGAGACAACAGCCCAATTTGAACCCCAGGGGGTCTCGGCTGTGTTGTTACTGGAAGAATCCCACGTTGCCCTCCATATCTGGACCGAAGAACGCAAAGTGACGGTAGACATTCACATCTGCGACTTTCAGCAAGACAACCTTGCCAAAGCAGAGAAATTGGCCGATCTGCTAACCTGGAACCTTTCAGGAAATAGCGATCGCCGCCAATGGAGCTATCTATCAGTCAGCGGTTGATCGCGACCAGGTCACCCTCACCACTCAGCACTTAGCTATAGTTTCTGTGGCAGGATTTGACAATGTGTTGCTACCACTGTTGGAAATTGGCAAAGAGGCTCAACAATAGGGAAAGCCTGCGGCATGAATCCTCTATGAGGGATGGTGACAATGACCACTGAAGAAGAACTACGCCAACTGCGGGAAGGCGATCGCCTGAAATATCATGGTGTGCAGTGGCACGTGAACGACTACAGCACCTATACGGACGACAATGGCTATGAAACCGAAGAGTGGCTGTTGCGCTCCCAAACGGGCAAAGAATATTACCTGATGCGCGAGGTGGATCCGCAAAGTCGCCAGAGTCATCTCCACTGGTACATTGCCGAGGAATTAGATAGTCCCACCATTTACGAACCGGGTGGCAGCAAGGATTTAACCTACGACCTGGCCGATAAGATGCGATCGCACGCCACTCCTTACCCAGAACTGCGGCTGTTTAATCGCACCTATCGCTTTGAGTCAGAAACAGAAGGCGACTACGAATCGGATGGGCACTCCCGTACCCGCATCACCTGGGACTACTGGGATCCAACCCATTTATGGAACCTGGCCCTGGAAACGTGGACCCACGGCGGGTTAACTGTCTACTCAACCCGGGAAGTCCAGCCTGCTGACTTTACCGACTTGCAAACAGGCGGGGGTGGCCTACCC
>CAZGDE010000243.1:3232-10980 GCA_964524315.1 uncultured bacterium | reverse complement strand
CATTGCTTCTGCCCATTTGGGGTTAAGTAATTTGGTGCGATATTCCATCCGCAACAGGTCTTCCAGGTTCCGGGGAGTAGTGTCCTTGGAGAAGCTTTCGACAAAGCTGGCGGTTACCTTTCTGCCTTGCTGCTGTTCGGCTGCCCGCTTTAAGCCACCTGTATTGGCGTAGTACTCTTGAATATCCGTTAATCCATATTCGACGGAATCAATTTCCTGGACGATGCGATCGCAGCTCTTAAGCAAGGTTTCTAACACAGCAGGACGGGCTTCCCCCCGATCTTGCCGACCGTAGCTAAAGGCATTTCGACTCTGCCAGGTTTGTCCCAGTTCGTCACCTGTTTCCCAGTTAGATGCAGTGACCTGGTCGTTAACAAGGGAACCAAAGTCACCCGCCGGATTGGAAAATAACCGCGCCGAGGCATTATCAATCCCTTTTGCCTGTAGCTGTAGAGCATGTTTGCGAATAAAGTTTTGGTCTGCGGGTTCGGTGGCAGTCGCCGCCCGTTGGAAGAGGTCATCCAGCAGTTCCAGAATGTTGACGAAGCTATCACGAAAAATGCCGGACAGGTTCGCTAACACATCAATGCGGGGGTGATCCATTTTCTCTAAAGGAATTAACTCGTAGCGCACGATGCGTCCGGTGCCTTCCTTCAACGGCACTGCCCCGACTAATTCCAGCAAAATGCCGATGGATTCCCCTTTGGTCTTGATCGCATCCAGCCCCCACAGCATGACGGCAACGGTTTCGGGGTAGGCTCCACTGTGTTCTGCCTGATGTTGGGCAAGGATCTGCCGGGCGATCGCCCTACCTCTTTCATAAGCTGCTGGAGAAGGCATCCGATACGGATCAAGGGCATGGATGTTTCGTCCCGTCGGTAAAACACCAGTGCCATCCCGCAACAGATCGCCACCGGGAGCAGGGGGAATGTACTCTCCATTCAGGCCCCGAAGTAAATTGGTCAGTTCATCTTGATTGCGCCGTAACAAATCGCGAATGGTCACTGCTTCCTGAAGTTTTTCCCCGGGAATGGGTGACTTGCTGGAACGGGATAGTTGCTGGAGATGACTTAGGAACTGCGATGGATCGGTGGCTGAGACGGGATCTTCCGCGATCGCCGCAACCACCTCTGCCGGTAACTCATCCCCAAAATATGCCTGCAAGTACTGTGCCATCGCTTCTGGTTTAGGCGGATTACCGAGAGTGTGTAGCCCGGTAGAAAACAGCCGATTTTCCAGTACTTGCAGGTATTCGTACAGCTTGACCAGATAATCATTGAAGGCATGGGCACTGAATAAGCGGACTGTTTCCGGTGTGAGCGAGATGCCCAACCGTTTGCCTTCCTCAAAGGGACAGTCTGCCTCCAGGCCAGTATCGAGCAGCTTCTTGCAAATTGCCTCTTTCAGGGCAAAATTCTTTTCCGGGTCTTCCCGATATTCGGTGATCAAATCGCGCAGGGTCACCAGTTCTTTATACAGTCCAGCTCGTCCGTAGGGGGGGACGTTATGAGAGATCAAAACTCCGTAACCCCGCCGTTTTGCCAGGATCGACTCGGATGGATTATTAGCCGCATAGATATACAGGTTGGGCAGATCTCCCAGCAAGATATCTGACCAGGAATAGCCCGTGTTACCCAGGGGTGAACCAGGCAGCCATTCGACCGTTCCATGCATCCCAAAATGAACGATCGCGTGGGCCTGAAAGTCCTTTTGCAGCCATTGATAAAAAGCGGCGTACTGGGGATGGGGAGTGAGATCGCGCTCAAACATCAGTCGCATCGGATCACCCGACACTCCCAGTGGGGGCTGTACCCCAATCCAGACATTTCCCAGTTGCACCCCACCCAACCAGAAATCGTCTCCCAGCGTTTTAATCCCCGTTTCCGTCAGTGACTTCCAGTTCTTTTCAATCCGACTGGTCTGGAGGTAACCCAACCATTTTTCTAATGTATGGACAGAAACGGTTGTCGAGCATAGGGAGGAATGTCTTGTCTCGGTTGGGCGTTCCCCATCATCGTTATCACCCACTGGTTGCCCCATCATTTCATCGGCATCTTTGACCCACTGAATCAGGGTTTCACCATCTTCAGGTAAATCTTCCACGGTGTAACCCTGGTTTTGTAATGCTTTCAGCAAGTTGAGCAGAGATTTCGGCACGTTCAATAATGCGGCAGTACCCACGGCACCGTAACCGGGAGGAAAGCCATAGAGAATGATGGCAATACGGCGATCGCGGGCAGGGGTTCGGTGCAGTTCAATCCACCGAGTCAGGCGATCGGTCAGGCGTTTGACGCGATCGGGTATCAGGTAAATTTCTTCACCTACTAAGCCACCCAGCGGAATGGTATCAATCGCCCCATCCAGCTCTGGCAGAGCGTAAAGGACGACACTTTGCAAACCACCCACTCCCTGTCGTGTCCAGGAGTGGATATCTTGAATCAGCAATGGGGCCGCTACGATGTAGGGCACATTTTTGGCAGAGAGAATGCGTTTGGCAACTTCTACCTGCCTACCCGCCTCCATCGATCCAGCAGGCCCACCGACCAGAGGGAACCCAATGGTGGAGACGATCGCATCCACGGTAACCGCGTCACCAGATAGGGATGGAGTCTCGTTAATCCCCTGCTGGCGCTGGGTTTGCTCGTATTCGGTGGTCAGTAAGTCCCGGACTGCGACATGACCTTCTACCCCGTTAATGAAAATGGGAACGGGAATCAAGCCTGCCTGCTCAAAGGCCCGAATCAGTTTAGGAATGTACGCCTGTTTGGTAATGACATGCTTGCGATACAGCAGGATCCCAACCACACCGGAACCTTGCTGATCGGGATGCGGTTTGCTGTGATGCTGGCTTTCATACCAGGCCAGGTAGGCTTTAGGCGACTCAAAATAGCCTTCATAGTCGGGATGTAACAGCCCAATGTTGGGGGTTTCCAGGGGGGGCGGCACTTCGCCAACGGCCAGTCCTAAATACTTTTCCGCCAGTGACCAAAATAATGCTGCGACGTTTTCCAGACCGCCAGCATTCCAGTAGCCATAGATAATCAGCCAGTTCCGCAAATCCTGAACTTTCTGGACGGGGACAAATTTTAGCAGTTTGGGCCCTGTTTTGAGGAAACTTAAATAGCCTGCCAGTTTGTCCTCTTCCCGTCCGCTACTGAACTTACTGAGAATGAACTTTACAGGTTTGGGCATCCCTTTGGGCTGATCACCGATCGCAAATTTGCCCAATTGGGTCAGGCTCATCAATTCCAGTGCTGACTCAAATACCAGACGGATGGGAATATGTTGTACCCGTTCCCGTAACCAGAGAACCTGGTCATAGTCGAACAGCAAACTGGCAAAGAAAACCTCAGCATCCTGGAGTGCTGTTTCGACAGCGGTGGGATTGGTAGAAATATCGCGATCGCTGAACACCCGAATGTCCAACTCTGGGCACCGAGTCTGTGCTAGTTGAGCTGCCTGCCGGTACAGACTGACATTAAACGACTCAAACCCGGTAATCAGAACAATTCGCTTCATCCAGGTATCACTGCCAAAACATGATAAAGAATATTCATACTTCCCATGTTAAGGGAGCCATCAGGTTACAACTGGAATTAATTTGTGAATCCTAAAATTAATTACCCCGCCCCACTCAACTTAACCATGTGTTCTCGTTTCCATCGCTTACGTGCCGTTCATTTCCTGCGTTCCTTTGCTCAATTGGGGGCAATCGGGTTATTAGCGATCGTCACTGGTTGTTCTTTTGATGGCTCACCATCGACGGCGATATCAAGTTCTCCCTCGCCAACACCGACGACCACTGTGCAATCCACGCCTCGGCCGACTGCTGTTGTTTCGCCGAAACCGGTCAAACATCACCCGAAGGCGATCGCCTGGAATGATCAGGGTGTGAAGAAGTTGTCCCAACGGGACTATAAAGCGGCATTGCGGGCGTTTAACCAGGCAATTCGGTTAGATGCCAAATTGGCAGAAGCTTATTTTGGTCGGGGCATTACCTATGCAGCATTACGGCAGCGGCGGGCGGCATTTCAGGATTACAACCGGGCCATCAAGCTGGATACGACCCTGGCTGAGGCTTACTTCAACCGGGCAGATGAATATGCGGCAATGGGTAAGTCCAAACAGGCGATCGCTGATTTTGATAAAGCTGCCCAACTCTTTGCCCAACGGGGTGATCAGGCGAATGTTCAAGAGGCTCAAACCCGCTCAACGGCTTTACAACCTGCTCCTGTGACGGCAACGGTGCCTTCGCCACGTACAGCTCCACCGGTTGCCCGGTCTAACACGGCACCAGCGACGCCAAGTATGTCACTGGCAATGCATCTGCGCGAGCGTGGAGCCAAAATGTATGGCACTTTCTGGTGTTCAGTTTGCAACTGGCAACGGGCCCAATTCGGTACCGAAGCATTTAATCAAATTACCTATGTCGAGTGTGACCCCAACGGTAACAATCCTCAACCAAATCTTTGTGACCAGGTAAACATTCGGGCCTATCCCACCTGGGAAATTAATGGTCGTCTCTACGAACCCGGTGGCTTAAGCCTGGGCGAACTTGCCGATCTATCTGGTTATCAAGGTAGCCGCAACTTTTAATCCGGTTTTAATCCGTCCGTTTCCCATCCATCCTGCTCCCCTCCATCCTGACAAGTTATCCATCATTCCTAATTTCTCAGCCCCATGACCAAATCCACTTTAGGCTGGCCTAAATCCAGATTGACCAAATTTCTCTTGTTGGGATTGTTCGGTATGGGAGTGGCGATCGCAGTCTTCGCCGTGGATCAGTTGAACCGTGGTGGTTTGCTGCATGGTTTTGACAACTTTGTGACAGATCAGGGCAGTGCTTACCGCCAGTGGTTTCGCCAACAAAACACTAGCAATTTACTGCTGTTGGTACCAATGGCGTTTATGGGTGGGTTAGTTGCCAGCATTTCGCCCTGTATCCTGGCACTTTTACCCGTTAACCTCAGTTACATTGGTACCCGTACCATCACTTCCCGTTGGGATGCCTTTGTCAAAGCGGGTAGTTTTGTGCTGGGAGTTGTGACAATTCTGACGCTGTTTGGGGTGTTTTCGTCCTTGCAGGGTTTGGTGTTAATCCGGTATCAAGGCTATGTGCAGGTAGGGGTTGGTGTGTTGATTGTGGTGATGGGGCTAAGTCTGGCAGGTCTGATCCGGTTGCCATTGCCCCAATTTGCCGTGATGCAGCTAGGTACGTTGCCGACGAACGGGGGCGATCGCAGCGACAACTATTCCCCCCCAGGCAACCTATTAGTTCGGGTCAAAGATTACAGTCGCCAAATCCTTACAGGCCCCTATGGTGTGGGTTTGACATTTGCCCTGGTGAGTTCGCCCTGCACAAGCCCAGTTACTTTTGCCATCCTGGGGGCCGCTGCTGCAACCGGCTCACCCTGGCAAAGTACACTGGTCATGGTCGCCTATGCTTTAGGCTATACGGCCATCATCTTTTTCGCCAGCCTCTTTACCGGTCTGGCAAAGCAAACCCGTATTCTGTTAGAACAGGCAGAAATTGTGACCCGTGTTGCCAGTATGATGCTACTGCTGGTGGGTGGCTTCTACCTGGTTAATGGCGGTCGCTGGATTGTTTCCAGTTTAAGACTGGTTTAATTCGTGGGGGTAACTTGCAGCGCCACAGTAACGGTTTGTAAGCCATCGGGGTGATGTTGGCAGGTCACTTCGCCTCCCTGTACCTCGATCCGACGACAGCAGAGAATTATTTCAGTCGCGGAGTCGCGGTCTCCCGGTGGCGCAAACCGTTGCCCGGTAACTTTGATGTGGATATAGTTTGCGGCTGGCTCAGCTTCTAACAAAACGGGCAGGTGTGGATCGGAATACTTCAGGCTTCTGGCAAGTAGATCCATTAGCACAGCTTCCGTTAAATCCTGATCTGCCATTGCCAGGGGTAATTCGGCTGCAAAGTTGCAAACCAGGCGTATGGAACTACCTGGTCTGGGCTCAAGCAAATGGCGACTCACAGACGTCAACACTGGATAAAGATTGAGGGGTTCTAACTTAACTTCAACTTTGCCAGCTTCTAATTTTTGTAACAGGGTCGCATCGGCCAGAAGGTCACAGAGTGTATCAATCTCATGTTGTACCAGTCCAAGCTCCTGCTGCCACTCTGCCACATCCAGCAAAGCTGCAGGTAAACGGTTAACGTGAACGCCAATTGACTCTAGCGATCGCCCCGCCCGCCGTTCTAAAGACGCAATGACCGATCGCTGCGCGGCACAATACTTCCGCAGTTCGGCGTTCTCTGCCTGCAGGCGTTGTAGTGAGCGGGAATGAACCTGAGCAAGGGCAACTGGCTGGGACATACGTCCAAAAAACTTGTAGTGTTATGCAACAGTTATAACCTTTCTTGTAAAGGAAAGTAACAAAAAATCAGTTTTTTCTTAAACTTTTCATTTTTCTTAAGATTTTGCAACAGACGTACTATCGCTGTCGCCCTCAGAAACGTGGCAGAGACGGGTCAGATAGCCAACCCAGAAAACCTGCTCCTTACGTCGGGGCAGGTTTTGCCGAAGTCCCTGCCGTGAGACGCTAGTTCCGTTGCTAAACCTGCCCTTACAGGTGTTTTAGTCCTGGTATTTTGTTTCCTCATAAACTCCTAAGTTGTCTGCCCAACGCTAGATTTCAAGCTCGCCTGGGCATTGCGGCGTAACATCCAGGGTTTGATCCGCCGCAGGGCTGAACCTGTAAAACGGCGGTCATATTCAGAGTCAGATAGGTTTGCCAACTCTGTTAAGGTGGGAGCTACATTCCAGGGAAAAGGTTGAAAGTCTGTAATATCAGTCGCTTGGGCAAACCGCTGGTTCCAGGGGCAAACGTCCTGACAGATATCACAGCCAGCAACCCACCCCTGCAGGTGCGGGGCGATCGCCACTGGTAACGCTTCTGCCCGGTTTTCAATCGTATGATAAGCAATGCACCGATTGGCATCGACTACTGCTGGTTGGGTGATTGCCTGCGTTGGACAGGCTTCAATACAACGGGTGCAGGTGCCACAGTGGGTCGTATGGGGGCGATCGGGTAACAGTTCCAGGTTCGTTAACACCTCGCCCAAAAACACCCAGGAGCCATACTCTCGGGTAATCAAATTGCCATTTTTCGCAATCCAACCGAGCCCTGCCCGTTCGGCCCAAACCTTATCCGACACAGGCCCCGTATCGGCATAGTAACGGGCCTGCACATCTTCTCCCTGGGTTTCCAACCAGGTTGCCAATGCTTTGAGTCGTTTATGCAAAACCTTATGATAGTCCCGCCCCCAACCGTAGCGAGAGATCTTGGCATACTTACTGCCATGGGGGCGAGTTGTCGTGGTGTAGTAGTTCAGAGCAACACACACGACAGAACGAACCGCTGGCATAACCTGGTAAATGTCCTGCCGTTTGGGATTCTCCATCCAGGCCATATCGGCCTGATACCCCTGTGATAACCAGTTTTGTAAGCCGACAGAGGAGGGTGGAACCGGATCAACATGGGCGATTCCTACTTTATGGAATCCTAGTTGACGGGCGTACTGTTTAACCCGATCGCTCAATTCGTTGCGATCATTCATATATCTCGCTTAATTGCTACTACTTAATATCTATAAATAGCAATCGATGGATTCTATTTGTAAAAATAATTTGCGTTTTGTAAACTTTTTGTTACATAATGGCTTTAGTGAAGAGAGCTGACTCTTTCCAACTGCATCGCTGATTCGGAAATTGTCGCTCCATCCC
>CAZGDE010000243.1:0-3222 GCA_964524315.1 uncultured bacterium | reverse complement strand
AGTATGACGTTTACTACGGAATCTTTCCCATCTCGCTTTGTGAATCCGTATCTGGCTCAAGTGGAAGCAGCGAATGGGGTTGCCCCGGTAACCGAGCAAATTAAGCGGTTGAGTACCGATGATCAATTGGCTTTGCTCTGGTACATCTACACAGAAATGGGCTACTCGATTACCCCTGCGGCTCCTGGCGCGGCTCGTTTACATCTGGCAGAAGGGTTGTTGAATCAGATTCGGCAGATGTCTTACAACGAGCAATTGCAGTTCATGCGCGATCTAGTTAACAAGACAGGTACTCCTGCTACCCGTGCCTATGGGGTGCTGAGTGCGAATACCAAACTGGCACTGTGGTATCAGTTGGCTGAATGGATGAAGGAAGGGGTTGTGATTCCGATGCCTGCTGATTATCGTCAGTCGGCTGAGGTTGACCGGGCACTTCAGGCACTGAAACGTCTGGATATGAACCAGCAAATTACCGTTCTCCGGAATATTGTGGTTGGTATGGGTGTTGATCCGCTTAGTTAAAGAGGCTCAAAATCTCTCTATTCAAGAAATCTCTGTATCTGGATAGATCCATGAACCGAGTGTGACCTGTCACTATACTTCTAGCTCGATATACCTGGATCGTCCTTAAGTGCCTTGCAAGAACTCTATGAGGAAGTGAGTCTAACTCGCTTCCTCTTCCTGTAATTAGCCTACCCAGAATTTCGTTTTCCAAAAAATTGCTGTTATGAAGTCTATCGACCTGGTGTCCAACCTTGAATTGATCTCTCAACCGGTGGTACATGTCTCGGCTGATGCTCCATCTGAATCTGGCCTTCTACCTGTTTCAGGGATCGATCAACCGATTATTTTAAGCTACTTTCAAACGTTGAATCGGGGTGATTTTGCGGCAACCAGCCAGCTTTTTGCTGCGGACGGTGTTTTGCAACCGCCCTTTGATGCCGCTGTTGTTGGGCCAGATGAGATCATGGCCTATCTGGAAACGGAAGCGACCGGCTTAGTCCTCCATCCACAACAAGGCACATCCAATGCGCTAGAGGATGGTTGCACAGAGTGGAACATCACTGGGAAAGTACAAACCCCATTTTTTTCGGTCAATGTGGTTTGGCAATTGGTTCTTAGTCCGACGAATGAAATTTTCCTGGCTAAAGTGAAGTTGCTGGCTTCGCTACAGGAATTGTTTCAGTTTCGGCAAAAGCCAGATGAAGATTCCCCTGCTAATTAGTCATAGGGTTAATTGGTCATAGGACGGATTGGCCGTTACTCAGGCTGCGATCGACTGTTGCCAAGAGCGGGTCAACATCCGCCGTCCCAGATCAAGGTCTTTCGCCGCACATTGCCAATCGGGATGGCTGGTCATCAACAAACTTTCTAACGTTTCCTGGTCAAACAGGTGCCACACTTCTGCACCATTCATTTCGCCCGCGATCGCATAGCAGTTTTGGCTAATACAGTGAATTGTGCAGGCTGCGGCTGCCCGTGTGATAACCATTTGTTCACCGGACTGGAGTGCCCGAAACCGCAAAATCGCCTCCCGGAACTGCTCAAACGAATCGACTGCTAACCCAGGAATGGCAATAGTTAACGCCGGGTTGCTGTTGACATTAATCCAATAATGCCGACTGGGATCGATTCCTTCTAACCAGGGAAGTTCATCATCGAGGCGATAGCGGGGTGATACAGGAAACAGCAACATCATAGGGCGTGAGAAATCGCTTATACAGAATCGTTAATGAACGTGCAGAAGCAAGGTCATGTAGAAGCAGACTGTCGCCTGTCTCCTTATCGTGCTGATTAGTATTCGTCAACCCGTCCGAGAAATTCAATCAAACTTAGTAAAAGTTATCAATTTCATTAGTAAAGCCAAACAATACGTTGCAAGTTCGTAATATATTGTTACATTTCGTTTCTGATGGCAGCATCGCTATCGACAAGCTTCCGTTTTTATTAATCGGTTCTCCAATGGGGCGCTGTTATTATGAGGGCGATCGAACACACTTGGCGATTTACCAACCAGGGCATATTCGTATGGCAACTGTGACAGTACTGCAATTTATGCAGAAGACCGCTGAAGATGAAGCTCTGCGCCAACAGCTAGAGGCGTTACTCGGCGTTGGTGATGGCAACATTAGTTCCGAGACAGAACTAGATACGGAGGAGTCAGCAGCGCTGACGGGGGAACGTGCGCCTGTTGTAGCTGATTTTGCTGCTAAAAACGGGTATGAATTTTCTGTGGATGATTTGATTACGGTAGTGGACGCCTTTCAAAAGCACCAATCGGGAGCCTTATCTGACACAGATTTTGCGGCTGTGATTGGGGTTTCTTTGGGAGGAGCTGCGACCGCAACGGTAACCAATCCGTTAAAGCGGTTTGCCAGTTATATGAGCAGGACCTACCTGGGTTACTAAAACGCAGCTTCAGACTTTATCTAAAATTGGTGATTTATTAGGATGTCGGACTAAATTGGGCGATCGCCTAATCCACCATAATCCCCTTGCCTCAACCCAGGTAAGGGGATTATGCTTTAACGACATATAGGAATTGCATTTCGCTCATTTTATAAGTAGCTCTTTACCTGAATTTTTTTTAGGATAAATGATAAGGATTTAAGCGATGATTGATAGGGGAGTCTAATCTTTGCTAAAGATTTATTAGCTTCGACGATCGATAACATCCAATCCTTTTACATGAGAATTTTTGCGATGGGAACGAAAATGGTATCAAAAGGACAAGAACAACCAGTTAACAAGGCAGCCGCTAACCACAACGGTGGTTTTGATTTTGACCAATGGGCTGTTCAGGTGAAGCGCCAGATGATCGCATCGCTGCATCGGCGGGGTGTGCGGTAGCTGTGGAGGTTCGTCCACGCTATTTTTGACAGTTAATTTTTGACGGTTAAATCGTCAAACCAAGCAGCTATCCCAATTGGCGGTACCCCTGAGATGAAAACTTACGTTTTTTGATTAGATAAAAGTTAGGGGTAGGGTATTGCCCAAGAAAAAATGTACTCTGCGTAGGGGCAGGTTTTGCTAAAGTCCTCAGTATCATCCAGCCATTCTGGTGCTAAACCTGCTCTTACAGCTATTCTGTCTAAAAATCTCTTAGGGGAGTTTTCAGGTAGTTAAAAAAATAAATTGTTGCCAGATGTATTAGGCCATCAGGACTGGAGGCTCAGTTTGGTGCCTGTGAGTTTGGCAGAGTCGAGTATTACTCCGGTAAGG
>CAZGDE010000242.1:0-10988 GCA_964524315.1 uncultured bacterium | reverse complement strand
ACCTACCCTCTGCAAGAACGACTGCGGGCCTCTACCGTTGGATGTGAACAGACGGAACGGGGCGTCAAAGTCTGTATCACCGTTTCCAAAACAGCTTATTCGGTCTGGTTAAATTTGCGATCGCTCAATTCGGCAGGAATCCACAATTTGCCTTCAACTTCTTAGGTTTACGCCATGTCTTCTCTCTACCACCCAACCATGTTCCCAGCCGATTCTGCCATCCCTTTTGGCCATACCTCTACGGAAGCAACCCAGGTTGGGCTCTCTGTTATGACTGCTTATTACCTGCGAAAGTTGTTGCAACAACTGAAGCATCTTGGGGACACGGGGCTTTCAGTTTGTACGTTGCACCAGCGGGATGTCAACTTAAATGCAGTGCTGCACCAAATCTATCGTGAGGAAACAGAAATTGCTGCGGTTGTCCTGCAACTGGAAAATTTAGTCTATTACCACAGCATGTTAAGACATGAAAATCGCCATGAAAGCACGTTTGCCCCCGATCACATCCAGCAGCTCAAGCGTTTGGAGTACCAAATTCTTCAGTGTTTTGGCATTCAGACCGGTGTCCCTACGGTTGAGGGCTGAGTTAATTGGGGCGATCAATAGTGATGGTGTTCTACCCACCTCATCCCCTACCTGTGTCGCTTTGTCATAACGTTCAACTTTTTGTCCCCTTTAGAGCCGTGCCGTAATGATTCAGCCTCACGACTTTAGTGCATCTCCTTCCCCCAAGTATGTCTCCGACCTGTCACTGATTCACCCATCCACGGATGCGGCGTTGTTTATTAGCCATGAACTACGTACACCCTTAACCTCAATTCAGGGCGTTTTAGGACTGTTGCGGACTGGTCAACTGGGTTCATTAACTGATGAGGGACAAAGATTACTGGCGATCGCTATCAATAATGCCAATCGGTTAACCCGCCTTGCCAGTGCGATCGAGCAGGAGCAGATTCTACCGCTTACCGTACTATCCACCGATGAGATTGAGCAATTACAATTAGAAAATGATTTGCATCAGGCGCTTGAGCAACAGCAGTTTCATCTGGTTTACCAGCCGATTGTGTCAGTGCCCCACCAGCAAGTGATTGGATTTGAAGCATTAGTGCGCTGGCAGCACCCAACGAAAGGAAACATTTCCCCGATGTCATTTATTCCTTTGGCAGAGCAAAATGGGGTCATTTACCCGCTAGGGTTATGGGTGTTGGAACAGGCATGCCATCAGTTGCGTGATTGGCAGCAACAATTTCCCGTAGCGTCTCCTCTGTCAATGAGTGTCAATCTATCGGGGCTACAACTGTTACAACCCAGCCTCTTAGATGATGTGGAACGTGTGCTGACGGAGAGTAACATTGCCCCCGGTAGCCTCAAACTGGAAATCACCGAAACAGTCTTGATTGAGAACCAGCAAGAGACAATCTCGGTGCTGACCCAGTTACGCGAGAGAGGCGTGCAGTTCTACATTGACGATTTTGGTACCGGATATTCATCGCTGGCACGGCTGCAAGATCTACCAATTGATGCGGTCAAAATTGATCGCTCCTTTGTTTGTTGCAAGCGTTGGGATGTGAGCGAAACCATCCTGGCACTGGCTGATCGTTTGGGCCTGGGTGTCATCGCCGAAGGTGTTGAAACGATTGAAGACCTGCAAAAATTGCAGGCATTAGGTTGCTCCCAGATGCAGGGATACCTTTTTTCTAAACCTGTTAATGGCGAGGCCATCGAAAATTATTTGCAATCAACTCAGACCTTGCCGCTCATTTCACCGTTGCAGTTGGAAGAAGGCTGATTAAACGGCTTCATCCGTTGCAATACTAAGAAAATGTTAACAGATCCAAAGAAACTATTTACACGCAGGAGTACGGATAGAATAACTGTCAAAATTGTAACTGTCGGTAGAAATAATCAATGACCCTGATGTTGTCAACCCCACACCGTCCGCCAAACCACCCAAAACGCCATTTCTATTTGCTGTCTAGCAGCTTCTAATGCCACTCCAACGACCCCAAACCTATCATTGCTATGAGTGTTGTGCCGACTAAGGCAGCCGCAGGTACGATTCTGGTCGTCGATGACAATTCGACTAATGCTGACTTGATTGCCAGAATGTTGACGCGGCAGGGATATACCATACAGATAGCAATGAATGGGTTTGAGGCGTTGGCGTCCGTCGCGGCCACACCGCCAGATCTCATCTTGCTCGACATTATGATGCCTGAGCTGGATGGTTACGAGGTTTGCCGTTTCTTGAAGGAAAATGAGCGATCGCGATCCATCCCAGTCATTTTTATGAGCGTGATGGGCGAAGTTACCGATAAGGTAAAGGCATTCTCATTGGGGGCGGCTGACTTCATTCAAAAACCATTTCATTGGCTGGAAGTGCTGGCTCGCATTGAACACCAGTTGGAATTGGTCAGGTTACACCGGGAATTACATCAACAACAGGAACAACTTCTACAACAAAATCACCAACTGCAGCAAGAAATTTCGGCCCGCAATGCTGTCGAAGCCGAACTGTACAAGCAGTCGGCTATGCTGGCAGATTTCAGTAATAGCCTCAAGCAGCTCCACTATCTCAATATCACCGATTTCACCAGCCTGGATGAGCTCTTTGCTGATTATCTACGGATTGGCTGTGAGGTCTTAAATTTTACGGCAGGTGCCGTTGGGCGGGTACACAACCAATGCTTTACGTTTCTTGCTGTCCAATCTGACATAGTGGAACTTGTCCCTGGTTTGCAGGCAGACCTGGGTAATACTTACTGTGGTCGCGTCGTTGCCCAGGGTAAAACCATCGCGATCCCCCACGTCGGGCAAGTACCTGAGATGCGAGGTCATCCGCTGTATCAGGCGTTGGGTTTAGAGTCCTACCTGGGTACCCCCATCGTTGTGAATGGCGAGCTATTTGGTACGCTGTGCTTCTTTTCCACGGAGATTCGATCGCAGGGCTTCGAACAACACGAGAAAGAAGTCATCGAACTGATGGCGCAAATGATGGCAAAGTACATCGGTTTGCAGCGGGCCGCCGCCGAACGACAGCAGGCCCAGGAAGAAGTCCAACTGTTATTGAACTTGACCCAGGAAATTACTTTGGCGGCTGATTTTAACCAGGCGCTCGAAATTGCCCTCCGGATCTTGTCAGAGGCAACGGGGTGGAGTTATGGAGAAGCCTGGTTACCGGCTAGCGATGGCACTGTTTTAGAATGTAGCCCCATCTGGTATTGCAATCGTAAAGATAATTCCCCCGCCACGATCGCCGCTGTCGAACAATTTCGGCCAGCGATTGCTGGAACGACCCTGTTCCCCGGCGAAGGGATTGCGGGACGGGTCTGGTACCAGCAATCGCCCGAATGGGTGCCCGATATGGCAATGGTGGATCAAATGGAACCACTCGCCACGGGTGCCAGTCGCCGTCTGCCCCGGGCCTCTCACCTGGGCTTGAATGCCCACTTTGGGGTGCCCATTCTGGTGACGCGCGATCGGGGTATTAGCCAGGTTATGCGGCAGCAGGTGAATGAATCAGTGGGAAATGAGATCAATCCGCCTGCTGTCCTGGCGGTTTTGGTCTTTTTTATTGCTGAATCTCGTTCCCAGGATGAGCGTCTGACCCAGTTAGTCGCGGCTGTGGCGATGCAATTGGGCATTGTTCTGGCTCAGAAGCAAACAGAAGCTGAACTAAAAGCACTGGTAGAGGCTATTCCAGACACGCTAATTCGGGTCAACCGCACTGGCTACTATCTGGATTACATTTCCTCTAAAAACGCTGTACCAGCATTGACCGCGCACATCGTTGGTAAGCACATCTCCGAGGTGTTACCCGCAGACCTGGTAGAGCGTAATTTAACCGCAATTCAAACGGTTTTGTTGACGGGCGATACCCAGGTATTTGAGCAACAGTTTGCGGTCAGTGACAAAGTCACCTTTGAAGAAGTGCGCATTTCAGCGATTGATGCGGCAGAAGCACTGCTGATCGTGCGAGATATTAGCGATCGCAAGGCAATTGAAGCGGAACGGCAACAGGCGGAAGATCGGAATCGCCAAACCCAGCGCTTTCTCGATTCAATTATTGAAAATCTGCCCAATATGGTGTTTGTCAAAGATGCGCAAGACTTAAGATTTGTTCGCTTTAATAAAGCGGGTGAAGCATTGCTTGGCATCAGCCGCGAAGAACTGTTGGGCAAAAATGACTATGATTTCTTCCCCGCTGAAGAGGCAGACTTTTTTACCTTGAACGATCGCCAGGTGTTAGCCAGCAAGGTGCTGCTGGACATCCCTGAGGAACCTATCCAGACGCGCGATCGCGGGATTCGACTGCTGCACACAAAGAAGATTCCGATCCTTGATAATGCGGGCAATCCCCGTTACCTCCTGGGTATCTCCGAAGATATTACAGAGTACAAACAGGCGGAGGCTGCCCTGCGGCAGAGTGAAGCGCACAATCGCGCCATTCTGGCAGCCATTCCCGACATGATTAACATCATTAGTGCCGATGGGATATACCTCAGTCTGGTACGGGGTAACCATGCCATTGATCTGGTACCGCCAGGCATTAGTCCCATCGGTAAACATCTGGCCGAACTGCTACCCCTGCACGCGGTTGAGCGGCAATTGCAGGCAATTCAAACGGCGATCGCCACGGGCAACATTCAAATCTACGAGAATGAATTTCACCGGGGCGATCGGGTGCAATTCGAAGAGGTGCGGGTAGTTCCCTACGATCAAGACCGGATTTTGTCCATTATTCGTGACATCACCGATCGCAAACAGGCAGAAATTGCCCTCCGGCAGAGTGAGGAACGCTACCGGGCAATTTTGTTGGGTATTCCCGATTTGATCACGCAGATTGACGAAGGTGGCTTCTATCTGAGCCTGTCCTGGGGGCAATCTCTGAAAGATTTGATTCCGGCTGACATTGAACCCATTGGTAAACACCTGACTGAGTTATTGCCATCGGAGATCGCCCAGCGAAAATTACAAGCTATTCAGGTCGCCTTGGCAACCGATGAAATTCAGGTGTACGAGCAACGCATCATCCTGGATAACCAGATCCAGTACGAAGAAGTGCGGGTGATTCCCTGCCGCGATCGCACCGTTTTATGTATGATTCGCAACATTAACGATCGCAAACAGGCTGAACTGGCCCTGCAACAGGCTAAAGAAGCTGCAGAGATTGCTAACCGCACTAAAAGTGAGTTTCTGGCAAATATGAGCCACGAATTACGCACCCCCCTGAATGTCATCCTGGGGTTTGCGCAGGTGATAGCGCGGGAAAGTTCTCTCACCCCCCAAATTCGGGAGTATCTGGCCACGATCAGTCGCAGTGGCGAGCATTTGCTGGAATTAATTAATGATGTCCTCGAAATGTCCAAAATCGAGGCGGGCAGAACGGTACTTAATTCCGGTTCCTTTGCTTTCTATGATATGTTGGCCAGTTTGGAAGATATGTTGCGCCTTAAAGCAACCTCGCAGGGGTTACAACTCATCTTCGACTATGCACCCGATCTGCCGCCCTACATTCAAACCGATGAAGGTAAGCTGCGTCAGGTCTTGCTGAACCTGTTGGGAAATGCCATCAAGTTCACCCGTGCGGGCAACATTACTTTGCGGGTCAGGCATAGTACATCAGCGGGTGTGACCCAGGCAGGTCATAATGTCTCTGTTTCAGGAGCGACGCCGGTGATCACGGGTGTCTGCACCCTCCTGTTTGAAGTGGAGGATACGGGGCCAGGAATTGATGCCAATGAGTTAGAACATCTCTTTGAACCCTTTGTACAATCCAGTAGTGGTCGATCACAAACTGAAGGTACTGGCCTGGGATTGCCCATCAGTCGCCAGTTTGTCAAATTGATGGGGGGGGATATCACCATTGACAGCCAGTTAGGTCAAGGCACCATTGTCCGGTTCACGATTCAGGCCCCATCGGTGCTGTCTGTGCAACCATCCAGAAACGCCTTACAACGAACGGTGGTTGAGGTTGCCCCTGGTCAACCGACCTACCGTATTCTGGTGGTTGAAGACCATGCGGAGAGCCGCCAGTTATTGGTCAGCCTGTTACAAGCAGTAGGGTTTGAGGTGCAGGAAGCTGCGGACGGAGCAATGGCGATCGCGGTCTGGCAACACTGGCAACCCCATTTAATCTGGATGGACATGCGCATGCCTGTCCTCAATGGCTATGAGGCAACCCGTCAGATTCGGGCCCAGGAGTCGGTAAGGAAAAATCGGCAGGTCTCTGACTCGACAACCGCAACCCCGCCTTCGTCATCAACCACCATCATTGCGCTCACGGCCAGTGCCTTTGAAGAAGATCGAACCAACGTTTTGGCCGCAGGTTGTAATGACTTTGTGCGGAAACCCTTCCGCGAGGAAGTCATTTTTCAAAAAATTGAGGACTTTTTGGGTGTGCAGTTCATTTACACCGAGCCTACCCCCATCGAAGCACGAGCCCTATATCGCGCTGTTGATCAGTCGCTTGACCGGGAATGGGTGCAGGCCACGCTGGTAGGGGTGATGCCATCGGAGTGGATCAGTCAATTTCGTCAGGCTGCAAATCGTGGCTCTGATCAGCGACTTTTATCGCTCATTCAGCAAATTCCGGCAAGCTACGCACCCCTGGCCAATGCGCTGACTCAACTGGTTCATCACTTCTGCTTTGATCAACTCTTAGACCTTACCCCTCCAGCGTCGCATGATGTTTGACTCAACTATGCCACCTCCAGGCAACATTCTGATTGTTGATGATTCGCCAGACAACTTGCGGGTTCTATCCAGTACGCTGACCCAATATGGTTACACGGTTCGTTGCGTCACTAATGGGTCAATGGCGTTTCGAAGTATTGAAAATAAACCACCTGACCTGATTTTGCTCGATATTCGTATGCCAGAACCAAATGGTTATGAAATTTGTCGGCAACTCAAGCACAACCCAGCTACGCAAAAGATTCCGGTGATTTTTTTGAGTGCTTTAAATGAAGCGGAGGATATTGTTGAAGCATTTAAAGTAGGCGGTATAGACTACATTACTAAACCGTTTCAGACGGCAGAAGTCCTGGCTCGAATTCATAATCAATTAACTATTCAAAATTTACAAAAACAACTGACTGAACAAAATCAACAGTTAAAACAAGAAGTTGAAGAACGCCAGAAAACAGAAATTGCCCTGAGACAGGAAATCCACTACCGGATTGGTATCGAGGCTGCGTTACAAGACGCTAAAGATATGGTAGAAGCGGCCAGTTGTGCCAAAAGTGAATTTCTGGCAAAAATGAGCCATGAACTGCGCACCCCGTTAAATGCCATCCTGGGGTTTACGGCATTAATGCAGGAAGATAGTTCCCTTTCTCTGGAGTATCAGGATTATCTCAGCACTATTAGTAATAGTGGACGACGATTATTGAAATTAATTAACGATATTTTGATGTTGACAAAAGTTGATGCCAACCAACTGTCCTTGCATGAGCATGACATGGATTTACATCAACTTCTCGCAATGCTCACGACGCTATGGCAGACACGCGCGATCGCGAAAGGATTGCAATTTACATTTCAGTGTGCGCCAGACGTACCACACCGGATCCACGCTGATGAAAACAAACTCCGTCAGGTGTTAATGAATTTGCTCGAACATGCCATCAAAACTACAACTCAGGGACAGGTCACGCTGCATGTCAGTACCTACGACAGTGAGCTTGCCGGTTGGCGTGATAGTGAGTTAGTTGGTTGGCAAGATAGCACAGTAACCGCTCACCTGCCCCCTGTTTCATCACTTGCTACCCACCCGACTACCCTGCTGATCAAAATCACCGATACCAGCGAGGGGGTGGCGACAACTGAAATTGACCGCTGGTTTCAAGTACTTTCCCAGACTGGCACGGGGCAAAAGTCAGAACCGGGCTTGGGGCTAGGGTTGTTGATTAGCCATCAGTTTATTCAGGTCATGGGGGGTAGTATTACCCTCGCCAGCGATCCGATCCAGGGAACAGTGACAACGGTGCAAATTCCGGTTCATTCTGCCCAGGGGGGGGCGGCATCCCCATCCACTCTGGTACCACCGGCGCAGGCTTTAGCTAGCGATAGTACGGATGTTTCCCCACCGTTGGAGGCATTGCGTACTATTATGTCAGATGCCTGGCTGGAACAGTTGCACGATGCGGCAGTTAAGGGGTTTGATCAACAAATTTTACAATTGCTCCGAGAGATTCCAGCCAGTCATGGCGTTCTCGCTCGCCTGTTAATTACCTGGGCACGTAATTTTGAGTTTGACCGGATTGAGCAATTAACCCAACAGGTTAATCGATAAGCCATAGGGGAATCCTGCGATGCGTCAAACAATCGAACATGCACTGCCAACGGTGACGCCGGCGACCCCTGTTTCGTTGGCGATCGCCCAACTTCATCAAGCGGCAACAGGCTTACTCCTCGTCGTCGATACAACCATTGAAGCCCCCCTCCTGGGGCTGCTGGCAGAGCGGGATGTGGTGCGCCTGGTGGCAACTGGGGTAGATTTAACGGCATTACGAGTGGCCGATGTCATGATGGCCGACTGCCCCTGCCTTTACCCGGCGGATCTGGCTGATACCCAGGCCATCCTTAACTTGTTTCAGCAAACCCAACTACCCGCATTGCCGTTGGTCAACGCGCAAAAACAACCCGTTGGGTTAATTTCCTCCCAGCAATTGTTACAAACCTTTCAACAGCAAACGGCTGATAGTGAAGCCCGCTTCCGTTCGCTGGTGGAGCAGGCTGCTGTCGGCTTAGCCCAAATTAGCCTGGAAGGACGATGGTTACTGGTTAATCAAGCTTTGTGCCGCATGCTGGGCTATTTAGCGGACGAACTACTGGCAACAACGGAACGGGCCGTTCTGTATGCGGCAGATTTTCCGGCAACGCAGGTTTATCAACAATCCTTACTGGCTGGTGATGCTCGCACCTATTCCTTAGAAGAGCGGTTTATCCGGAAGGATGAGTCAATTGTTTGGGTGAGTTCATCGACCTCACTGGTCTGTAACCCCAGTGGCGAACCCCAATATTTTATTAAAGTGGTGAATGACATTAGCGATCGCAAACAGGCGGAAACTGCCCTGCGTCGCCAGCTCAAACGCGCCCTCCTGCTCCAGAAAATTACCGATGCCATTCGTTCGCAGCTAGATCCCCAAAATATTTTTGCCACGACGGTTAACCAGATTGGGCAGGCGTTAAATGTTAATCGGTGTCTTTTACTGACCCACATTTCTTTCCCCAAGCGGCGGCTGCCCATCGCCGCTGAATACGTCGAACCAAACTATCAATCGCTGGCAGGACGGGTTCTGCCAGTCAAAACGAATCGTTACCTGCTGCAGGTGTTATCCCAGGATCAGGCGGTCTCCTCACCCAATGTCTATGCCGACCCGCTGTTGCAGCCAGTCCAAACCCTGTGTCAACAGGTTGGGCTCAGGTCAATGCTGGCAGTCCGTACCTCCTACCAGGGAAAAGCCAATGGGGCCTTGGCCTTGCAACAATGCGATCGCTTCCGGCAATGGACAACGAGCGAGATCCAACTTCTGGAGGCGATCGCCGCCCAGGTAGGCATTGCCCTGGCCCAAATTCGGTTGCTGGAGCAGGAACAGCAGCAGCGGCAGGAGATGGATCAACAAAATGCGTTGCTGAAGTCAGAAATAGCTAAACGGGAACAAACAGAGGCAGAACTGGAACTGTTTTTTGCCCAATCGCTGGATGGCTTTTTCTTTATGATGCTGGACGAGCCTATCCCCTGGTCGGAGACGGCTGACCAGGAAGCATTATTAGACTACGTGTTTGCCCATCAACGGGTGACCCGTGTTAACGATGCCATGCTGAACCAGTACGGGGCAACGCGCAAACAATTTGTTGGTTTGACCCCCAATGATCTGTTTGCGTATGACTTAGAACAGGGGCGAACTGCCTGGCGTAACCTGTTCAATGCGGGGCGGTTGCATGTCGAAACCTGTGAACGGAAGGTTGATGGCACACCCATTTGGATTGAGGGTGACTATATTTGTTTATATGATCGGCAGGGCAACCTGACCGGCCACTTTGGCGTTCAGCGTGATGTTAGCGCTCGTCACCGCAGCGAAATGGAGCGGCAGCGGGCAGAAGCTGCCCTGCGGGAAAGTGAGGAACGGTTCCGCCAACTGGCCGAAAATATCAATGCTGTGTTCTGGTTATTTAATTCAGGTGGAGCCGAAGAATTTTATGTCAGCCCTGCCTACGAACGGATTTGGGGGCAATCGCCGGATGTGGTGCTACCAAAGTCGAGCCGGTGGTTAAGCACCATTCACCCGGCTGACCGCGATCGCGTGGTTGCCAGTCTGGCACTCCAGATGCAACGGGACTATGAGCAAGAATATCGGATTATCCGCGCTGATGGGGCGATTCGCTGGATCCGCGATCGCTCCTTCCCCATCAAAAATCTCAGCGGCCATATTTATCGCGTTGCTGGCATTGCTGAAGATATTACTGACTACAAACGTCAGCAAGAATCACTTCGCCTCATTTTTGAAGGAACGGCGGCCAAAACGGGCAGTGAGTTCTTCCATTCCCTGGTTCGCTATCTGGCGGAAGTGTTACAAGTGCGCTACGCCTTTGTAAGTCAATTAGTTGGGCCAGAGAGAAAAATCGCCCGTACCCTTGCCTTTTGGTATGGGAATGAATTTGGCGAAAACTTTGAATATGAACTGGCCGGTACCTCCTGCGAGGACATTTTGCATGGCGAAATTATTTACTATGGTGAGGGTATTCAAGCAACGTTTCCTCACCACGCACACCTGGCCGATCTGGCCGTTGAGAGTTACTTTGGTGTACCACTATACGACTCAAGCAGAAATGTCATTGGCCATTTGAAAGTGCTGGACACTAAACCCTTAGTCCGGGAGCCCGCATCGGAACAAATTCTGCATATTTTTGCAGCCAGAGCCGGGGCAGAGCTAGAACGAATGCGGATTGCCCAGCACCAGGCAGAGCTACTGGCCCAGACG
>CAZGDE010000241.1:8136-10992 GCA_964524315.1 uncultured bacterium | reverse complement strand
ACCCACACCTGCATATTAGTCAGTTGTAAGGGGCCAAATTGGGTCGAAAGGGCAACGTCAGCAGCATCACGGCCATAGGCGATCGCAATGCGATTGCCACGTGGTTCTTTTTGCGTGGCATCAAAGGTAAACCAGCGATGCCCCACAAATGCTTCAAACCAGGCATGTAAATCCATTGGTTCCAGTTCATAAAGATAGCCAACCACCATCCGGGCAGGAATACTGAGACTGCGACACAGGGCAATCCCCAGATGGGCAAAGTCCCGACAAACCCCTACCCGGTTGGTTGCCGTGTCGCTGGCTGAGGTCGAAGCATTACTGGTGCCATAGCAATATTCAATATTGGTTTGAATCCAGGCACGAATGGCTTCTACCTGGTCATAACCTGGTACCAGATCAGCAACAATTTCATTGGCTAAATTCCCCAGCAGGTCAGATTGGCAATAACGACTGGGTAACAAAAACCGGAGCGTATCATCTGGTAGTTCCGGCACAGGCACAAAGGGAGCGCCCGGCTGAATATCAATCACTTCTGCCGTTTCGACACAGGCAGTGGCACAAATCTGAAACGACCCTGCGGCTGGTGTCACCAAACGCTGGCATAAATTACCATAGCTATCGCTATATTCAACCACCGGTACCGCTGGTTCTAACAGATACTCTTCACGCACAACCCACTGCCCCAAGCCACTTCGGGGACGTAACATCAACAGCAGGGGCGTGGGCACAGTCGCGTTAAAGAGCAATTGGCATCCGGCTTCAAGCCGCATGGTTACACCTCATACAACGACGCCACATTGGACTACACCTCATGAAACCTACATCTCATGGAATGAACTGGTCGACATGGATAGAGGCGTAGCTGGTGCCGTGAAACCAGTGGGCGTACCATCCAGTTTCTCCGGCAGATTGCCCCCATCCTGCGTCTGCCTGTACCGACTCAACAGCCGACGTTCGGGATCAATTCCCTGGAAGGTGGGGGGCAACCAGACCCGCACCACTAACAAGAGTGCCATGACCAGCAAAAAGGCACAGGCGGACAGAATTTGACTCCAATGCACTTCTAGCACACCCCGCACAATCACTTCGCGTAACACCGATACAATTGCGACTTCTACCGCCACACCAATTGATACCCGTTGCTCTTGCAGATAAATAATCAGTAACCGAAACAACTCCACCAGAATCAGGAGAAACAGGATATCGGCGGTGACGGCACGAAAATCAAGGGGGGGCAACAAGGAGAGAAACATTGCCCGGATCTGAAGCACCATAAAGCAAAACAAGCCAATACATAGAGAAACCACGATCGCATCCTGTACCGCTTCTAACCCGCGCACCACCTGCTTGCGGTTCACCCACTCTAACCAACGCCGGGATGGTTGTTCTAAGGACTGCTGCATGGGACACCTCCAGAAACACCAATTTTCGTATAAGGCTAAGCGTAACTTATGGGAAATAAAACAAGTTATTCAATTAACCTATGGGTTCGATTGATAAATCAGAGGTTGTGATGTCTTACCCCGTGTCAGTGTGCCTGTCATGAACACCAAGATCCCGTGTCTGAACTCTAGAACCTGCCACATTCGCGGACCTCAAAACCCTAAGGACGTACCCAGTTGCCGACTCCGCCAGTGGGCGATCGCCACGACACTCGCCACGACACCCGTCAGCAACATCACCGCCACGATTGCCCTTCGATTCACAGCGATCCCCAGAAATACCCAGGTAAATAACGAAATTACTTCCAGGATGCCCAGCAACAAATCGCCCCAAGCGTTTTGCTGTTGTCGCCGTTTAAACAGATCCGCCAGGGCGATCGGTTGCGAATTCCACAATCGCAGCACCGCCGCACAGGTTGTTGCCGCCAGAAACACCACTAACGGTGGCAACCAGGCTTCCCCCCGTGTGAGCAACAGCAAAAACACCGGGGACATTAACAACCAGACGGGCATCAGAGCAGCTAACAATTTAAACCGTCGTAGTTCCGTCCCTGGCAGGGGTGATGCTTTCAGCAGGTCAGGTGCCTCTTCTGCTGACACGCAAACACGCACTAACGTTTGGGTCAAACTTTCACCAATCACAATGCTGATAATGGTGACAAAAAACGTGAGGCTACCAAATGCCCGTCCACTCATATCGCCGCGCCCAATAATGACAAGGGCTGGAATCAAAAACAGAATTTGCAGAAAGGTTGCCGAAATCAGGTAGGGGTTGCGCCACATAATCCGCCATTCCTTCAACAAAGCCGTTTGATAGAAGCGGCCGGAGAAATAGGTTTCACGAACGCGCGACTGCCGTTTTACCGTCATTGCCTGTTGGGTACTGACCACAAAGGAGCGATGCAGGGTTTCCACCGTCACCCATGCCAGTCCCCCACTGATCAATAGCGTTAACAACAGGGAGCCTGGGTCAAAGAACATGGCCCTTACCGGAAACCAGATCCAGCTATCCATCCCCAACGGCCTCCCCCGGTCAAATCCGGTCTGCCAATATCGCAGTATTGCTTCATTGATGAGCGGATTGGAGCCCCGCAGCAAGTTAGGCAATTGGGAAAGGAAAAAGAAAACCGCTGTTAGCACTACGGCGAGAACCTGGGCAAATGTCCGCGCCTGTCGTGCCCCTAACCACTTTACTAACCACAGGGTCAGCAACATGGCCAGACTCGCAACCGTTAAACTCATCCCCACCAGTGTCGGCAAGATGCCCAATAGGCGGGGAACGCCCACGGCGATCGCCAATAGACTCACTAACCCCACGATGGGCAGATAGTTGAGCAAAATCGCGATCGCCACTCCCATCAACCGACTGGCAAAGATGACTTTACCGGGTACCGGTGATGCCACTAACAGATCC
>CAZGDE010000241.1:0-8126 GCA_964524315.1 uncultured bacterium | reverse complement strand
ATCCAGATCGCCCCGGTCGAACAGGGCAATCACACTCTGGTTAATCGCCTGCACAAAGGCATAGCAACAACCAAGCACCCAGAAAACAACCGCCATCCAAAAGAACACATCCGTCAAAATCGTCAGTTCATCCGGCTGAGCAGCCTGAACCGCTCCTCTCACAAAGCCCAACGCCAGCCAGAGCAACACAAAGAGAAACACAAACAACACCGTCATCACAACCGTCCACATGATTGCCCCCGGACGACTGCGAAAGTCGCGCCACCAGAGCAACAGTTCATACCGGAGCAGCCAGGAAAGGGAAGCAGGAGGCATCAGTAGTACCCAAATGAATTATTTATAAATTAATTTGTCTAGAATGCTTGTCCATCCTCCGTTAGAACGCTAGAAATGGCGCTTCTAGAGAGGCAAACCCATACCAACAGCCCTGCTAGCGATCGCCCATTTCCGCAAATTTGCCAGGGTAAGTGATGACTTCTTGCGTAATTGATGGTGCCGATGGGGATCCTGCTTACGCATACGTAAGGGGCTCCCAGCAAGGATTTCAGTTTTCCCACCGAGGGTAAGGAAAGGGCCTTTTGACTTTAATAAAAGTAATCAGAAAGCTTTACCGCTCAATTTCAGAAAGCTTCATCGCTAAGTTAAGGAGTCATGGTTATGTTTAAGAATTCACCCGCACCCCTCGATTTCTCTTCCCAGGCTGGTCAAAATGCAAGTCTGCAAGCCATTGATGTTCTCTCCAAAAAGGCTGCATCTGACCTGAATGTGCCGCTCTACCAATCTGGTTCGAAGAGTTCCAGTGCTGATGTTGCCGGTGCACCCGCAGGCGGCGCTTGCCTCAATGTCAGTGGCAATTGGCTCGGTGAAGTCAACACCTTCGTCTCCAGCTATGACTCCGCTGGCTACGGTGGTTACGGTGGTGTAGAGCCCACGCCCGAACCCACGCCACTCCGTCACTTCAACCAGGGTATTGGGAATGGCATGGAAGGTGGCGACCCCGGTAAGTCTGCGCCCCACGGTGGCAGCAACGATGAAGGCGGCAGAACCCCCGGACAACGCTGGATCCCCAAACTCTTCTAGTCATCAACGGTTGGTCAACTACCTCACAGCATTCTACTAAAGTAACGTCGTCTACCCGGTCTGTGTCAGGTCGGGTAGATGCCTTTTAAAGGGCTATCTTCTGCCTTGCCCAACTGCCTGTCCTGATTGTCCTTACGGTCTGTCTCCTGCCTGCCAACTGCAACGTTAACTCAGGATCGGGGATTGAATCAACCCGCAAACTGTAAGGGCGGGTTTAGCCCCAATCTGCACGTAGCAAGATATCTGACGGCAAAACCCGTCCCTAATAAATATCGACCTTATTTAACGCCCATTCCTCAGCTAAAAACTAACGATCCCCAACTGAGACAATACGATCGCCAGAACTACTGCCGCGATCGCACCAATCAGTGTATTCACAATATTGACCAGTTCATTGGTGAGCCAGCTAAAGCGGGTCTGCAACGTCGCCCCAATGACGCTTTCCAAATTCGTCGCAATAAACGCCGCCACGGTACATACCCCCACCTGCCACAGGGGCATGAGTCCCAAGGCCCAACCCACCAGCGCAATGACAATTGAGGCAACGATACCCGCCAGCGTACCCTCCAGGCTGACCGCCCCCTCTGTACCACGGGGCACGGGTCTTAAAGTCGTAATTAGAAATGTCCGTTGACCATAGGCTTTACCAATTTCACTGGCACAGGTATCAGCCAACTTGGTACTGAAACTCGCAATAAACCCCAACAATAGCAACGGAATGACTCGTTCCCCACTGGCGAGATTTAGCCCTGCCACAACCATTACCCCGATCGCACAAAGCGCCCCTGTCAAGGCCGACCCCCAAACATTTTCCGGCCCCCGTGCCCCGGATCGTTTTTCCGCGATACCAGCAGCTTCCTTCTCAGCCATACCAACGCGTGTGACGGCTGAACCCACCAGGAAATAAACCATTACGACTAAATACCCCTGCCAGCCCAGGGTGCCCCATAACAACACCCCTAGAAAACCAGCATGGAGCAAACCCGCTGGTGTCAACAATTTTTTGGGCGAAAACCAGGCGATCGCCACCAGCACCAAATTTAACGTCAACCCAACCAACCAGGTATTAAGGGACAACGTTGGGGAAAATAGGAACGGGGAAGATGCCATATTCATTTAACCTGTAGTCGGGTTAGCAACAGACCTATTTTGGCACTCCTATACTGAAGCATATAGACGTGGCCGCCAAGCCAGTGCAGACAACTCAACAACCAGGCGTTGCTAGTGCAGTTTCAAGAAACTGGTTGGGTCTCAGTCTGCCTTGCCCTCACCCTCAATCCCTCTCCCACAGGCAAGGGACTTTGACGCTCCCTTCTCCTGCGAGAAAAGGGTTGGGCTAAGGGTGGCACGATTACTGGCACAACAGTTCTTCTGAACAGGTACGAGGTACTGTGTTAATCACTGTCTATATCGGTCAAATTGCCACGTTCTCCCATTGGTCGTTCTTACCCTCCCCCTATGTCTGACATCCTTTTTCACCTTGCCTTTCCTGTCAGTAATATTTCTCAGACAAAAGAATTTTATGTCGTCGGTCTGGGGTGTGAAGTCGGGCGGGAAGGAAGTGATGCCCTGATCCTGAATTTAGGTGGGCACCAGCTGGTCGCCCATGTCACCCAGGAGCCATTGTCAGCGCAAAAAGGAGTGTACCCGCGTCACTTTGGGCTCATTTTTGCAGCAGAGGCCGACTGGTTTGCGTTATTAGAGCGGGCCCAACAACACCAGCTCCAGTTTTATCAGAAACCAAAGCACCGCTTTCCAGGCCTACCGTTGGAACATCGCACCTTTTTCCTGCAAGACCCGTTTCATAACTTGCTGGAGTTTAAGTATTACTGTTACCCAGAAGCCATTTTTGGCAATCGCGAGTTCAGTCAAATTGGCGATCGCGTCCCCAGTAAGTAGTTAGCTGGAGTTTAGGCTAATTCAAAAAATACGCTACCTGTAGGAGGGACGCAGGGGCGATCTCCTTTACATATAGCGGAAAATTACATTTAGTCCCAACTTCACCGTTAAGGAATAGAAATTAGATAAGTCGATACTGGGGAGGAGCGGGTTTTGCCGTCAAATATCTCGCTGGGTACAGATTGGGCTGCTAAGCCTGCCCGTACAGTTTGCGGATGTATTAAACCAGATTCGAAAAAAAGATTCCGAAAAAATCGGTCAAACGGGAGCAAATGGCTGAGAAATGTCGTCTACCAAACAATGCTCCTTCATCCGGAAAATTTACAGATAACAATTTTTCATCTCGGCGTGACGTGGGTGTGACCCTAACGTCATACCTGACTTTTAGCATGAGGAGTCAGTAGGATAGTGATAACGTTCTGATGTGTGGATGAACATATCTGAACGAGCGACACCGTTCATTTGGTTATGGTTCGGCACTGGTTCCGACGCAGGCGTCGCCAAATGGTGCAAACACCCGGCAGGCCGATCTCGCCTTCGTGATTTGTCATTACCCTCTAGTGAACACTTCAACCGCACAACAATGAGTAAATCAACCGACAAACAAGGTAATACCCAAGGCTTCTCCTGGAAGAAATCGGCAGTTTATGTCTGTTTACCACTACTGGGTGCCAGTGCAGCTTTGGCGGGCGATCGCCTACTCACATCCGATCTGCCATCCATGCCACCTGCCGTTGCCCAAGCAGCACCCGCCCGTCCTGACACCCTCGTTGCCCAAGTACCTAATCGCAGCAGTGGCATTCTGGCTGGGAGTGATACTAATTTTGTCGTCAATGCGGTCGATCGCACCGGGCCTGCTGTCGTCCGGATCAACGCGTCTCGAACTGTGAAATCGCGCGTACCCGCCATTTTTAACGATCCAGTATTTCGGCAGTTTTTTGGTGATGACATTCCCATGCCCCCCTCTAATCGCGTCGAGCAGGGAACGGGTTCTGGTTTCATCATCCGGGCCGATGGCTTAGTCCTGACCAACGCCCACGTCGTTAGTGGTGCTGATACCGTAACCGTGAAACTGACCGATGGCCGTGAATTTCAGGGCAAGGTACTAGGGGCAGATTCACTGACCGATGTCGCAGTTGTGAAAATCCAGGCAAATAATCTACCCACTGTCACCGTAGGTAACTCCGAGCAATTACGACCAGGTGAATGGGCGATCGCGATCGGGAATCCGTTGGGATTGGATAATACTGTCACCGTCGGCATCGTTAGTGCCACCGGACGACGCAGTTCGGAGGTACGGGTACCCGATAAACGGGTCAATTTTATCCAAACCGATGCGGCAATTAATCCCGGTAACTCCGGTGGGCCATTGCTGAACCAGCGCGGTGAAGTTATTGGTATGAACACCGCGATCATTGGTGGCGCTCAGGGCTTGGGCTTTGCCATTCCAATTAACACCGCCCAACGCATCGCCGACCAGTTGATCGCCAAAGGTAAGGTTGACCATCCGTACCTCGGTATTCAGATGGCAACCATCACCCCCGAACTGAAGCAACAAATTAACAGTGCCCCCGATGCCGGGTTCAAAGTACAGGAAGATCGGGGTGTACTGATTGTGCGGATCATGCCCAATTCACCTGCCGCCAGAGCGGGTATGAAAATTGGCGATTTAATCCAGAAAATTAACGGCGAAGCGGTGGATTCTGCCGATGACGTCCAACAGGCCGTTGACCGGGCGGCGATCGGCGGTTCCCTGCAACTTGAGCTGAAGCGGAATGGCCAAACCGTTGCCGTCACCGCGCAACCAGGGGCATTTCCAACCCGCACCGCGCAAAATGATTAACCCCAACAAGATTGCTGGTTGAGGGCCTGATTTGGCGATTGTGTGTATGGGTATCTCATACCATGCAGCCCTCTTAGGAACAAGAATCAATAACTTCGATACAGTTCTGGACGAGCGGCCGCTCGCTCCTCCAGAAGATTAAATGTTCGATCTGAAGTTAATCCGCAATCCTTAGCGAGGGACTACCGCCACCCAGAAGTCTTGTAGCAATGTAAAGCGACATCCCGGTAGAAACGTTTCTATAACGTCTTTACCGGGATTTCTACTGAGTGCGGGTATCCCAGATAACAGGGGCTGCAACCCCTTGCCCTGACAGTCGGAACAACAAACTATAACCAGGGAAGATGGAATACGGGCAATGTATAGAACCAGAGGTTCTTTGATTGATCATGACAATTGCGTTTTTAGGTTCTGACAGCGCTCAAACGCCACCCCATCGCCATCCTGTCACAACGAAATGGGCCCTACCGCCGCAGATAATTCAAGTTTGTAACAACAGACAAATAAGTACATAGATTTGTACACGTACTTTCCTGCACTTCTAACACCGGGAACTCTACGGATACGAGCAAGCCTCTGGGGTTGGAACAGTGCGGTTATGAAAGATATCTACTTACCACAATTTATCGCCTTAATTACACACAACCTGGGCTTCACAGTCAGGCAACAGGACTGGGACATGCTATGGCACAAGCTAGTTTGGCGATCGCAAAGTCTGGCATTAGTATCCGTAGAAGCGTACTACCAACTATTAGCTACAGGTTGGCAATCCCCCCAGGGCTCTGCGGAATGGCGTGAGGTCGCTAGCTGGTTAACGGTTACCGAAAGTTACTTCTTCCGTGATCAGGGACAAATTTCCCTGCTGCGCAACCAGATCTTACCTGACCTGATCCGGCAGCGCCGCCACATCGCCTCCGGGTCTGCCACTGGCTCCATTGTGCTACCGTCCGATCGGCCCACACTACGCCTATGGAGTGCTGGCTGTGCCGGCGGGGAAGAAGCTTACTCACTCGCAATTCTGGTGAAGGAACTCCTGCCCGATGCGTCTGCCTGGCAGGTAGTGGTCATCGGTACGGATGTGACCCAATCCGCAATCGAACGGGCCCAGCAGGGTATTTATAGCGAGTGGTCATTCCGCCTCGTATCACCGGAAATTAAGCAAAAGTATTTCCGCCGCCATCGGGAGGGTTGGGAAATCGATCCGGCCATTCGCCAAATGGTACGTTTCCAGTTTGGCAATCTAGTGCAGGACTGTTATCCCAAACCAGAAGCCGGTGTTCACCAGATGGATCTGATTGTTTGCCGCAATGTATTTATTTATTTTTCCCCAGGGGCGATCGCCACAGTACTGTCCAAGTTTTACGAGACCCTTGCTCCTCACGGTTTTTTGATTACCGGGCATACCGAGCTACAGGGACAGAATCTCGGCCAGTTTCAGCTCAAAAGTTTTCCCGAATCAGTGGTGTATCAGCGGCGTGACCAGGCAGTCATGCGTCCCACTGAGGCGATCGCGCCCTTACCGGAGCTTTACCCCATTCGTTACAATCCACCACCGCTTCAGGCTCAACCAACAGCGGTCGTTTTGCGGTCACCCCAAACCCCATCCCACTCTCCTGTCACAACGCCAAACCAGGCCGATGCATCCACCTTACCCAACCTTTTGCAGGAAATTGATCATTTGATTAAACAGAAAACCTACCGCGAAGCAATCCGCCGGGCCAAACAGGTCATTGATCGCTATCCCAAACAGTTTGCCGCCCATTGTCTATTAGCTGAAGCCTGTGCCAACTCAGGTGAGTATGCCAGTGCCAGGACTGCGTGCGAAACTGCAATTCAACTAAATCCACTTGCGGTCGATCCGTATTACCTACTCGCCCAAATTGCTGAGGAACAGAACGATTTGGAAGGTGCGAAAATATTTCTCAAACGGGTCATTTACCTATCACCCTCATCCATTTATGCCTATTTAGAATTAGGCGCACTATATGAACAGGAAGGTAATACCCAACGAGCCCAAAAAACCTGGCAATCGGCTTTAGACTTATTGCAACAAACACCCAGAGAACGAATTGCCACATGTGAACGGCATCCTTCTATTGAAGAGCTAAAAACCTATTTAGAGAAGTGTGTCCAGAGGCTCTAGGACTATTTATTAAATTACTTCCAGGCACCCAAATCAGACTTTTAAGATCGCCTTCCTTGCCAGGGATAGGTGTCTTGCAATATGACTGTCACCTCCATTTATCCTGATGAAACCTGCTCTTACAAAAGTATCAATGTGCCAACCAGATATTTCGCCACCTGGAAGAATAAAAATGTTTCTATCAGTAAAAAACTCACAAAATCCTCATTTTTATCTCATATGACTGAGAACAGGGTGACAGTAAGTTCAGCTCAATTCAATTAATTTGTGATCCAACAATCGACGCCTGAAGTTAGGGGAATTATGGATTATCAACCCTATCTCGTATTTGAACTCAGTGGTTCCCGTTACGGCATCGTTGCTGCCGCCGTACAAGAACTCTTTTTCTTACCAGAGATAACACCGATCGCCGAAGTACCGCCATACATTACAGGCGTTCTCAATCTGCGTGGGGAAATTTTGCCTGTGATGGATTTGCATCGCCGGATCGGACGACCATCCCCCCCTTATCAATTAAGCGATAGTGTGATTGTGCTACAGACTCAAGCCTGCCGGCTCGGCATTATTGTCACCCAGGTTTTAGATGTGCAAGCAATTGCAGTGGATCACATTACCGCCGGCGCGGTTTATAGCCATGGGCAGACTGCCTCCGCTGCCCAGTTTGTAGCCGGGGTTACCCGGGTTGAAGATACCATCGTCACCTTGTTGAACCCCGAACAGTTAGTTCAGGCCGCTACTCTCGTCTTTGACCATTATCAAGAATTCAATGATTACCCGTTAGACAACTCCACCGGAGCAGAGGCCAGTTGGGTATCTGAGCCTCATCTAAACGGCAACGGCACAACAGGACGACCTCCAGTTCAACCCAAGACTAATGCGCTCTTTGCCCATTTGTCCCCCGTCGAACGCCAGGTTTTACGCTCTCGTGCTGACAATGTTCGGCAGGCCCTCACCAGCACAGACGCGACCGAACAGGTTGCCCTAGCCGTTATGGGGCTGGGCGACGAGTATTTTGGCTTAGGGTTAGAGACGGTTTATGAATTTACTGATATTCCACGGGTGACCCCCGTCCCCTGCTGCCCCCCTCATATCGTTGGCAATATGAACCTGCGCGGTGAAATTGTGACGCTGGTAGATATTCGCAACGTGATTAATTTACCC
>CAZGDE010000240.1:1216-11028 GCA_964524315.1 uncultured bacterium | reverse complement strand
CCTTAAGGAAGCGGTTCGGGAAAAGGGATTAAAAGGTGCCCATGCTCTAATTCTGGCAACCCTATCGGCGAAAGTACTTAAAACCAACGAAAAGGCAGCAGCGAAAGAGCGGGTAAAGGCAACCCAAACTGTTCTTTCGCAGGACTTGACTGTAGCCAAAACCCGTGAGCTAATTGCTGAAATTAAAGCAAAGTATGCTCCTAATAATGCCATTGAGTCAAAAAAGATCACGTCTTTGATTAAGACTATTGACGCAATTGTGGCAGGGGAAGAATTGAAATCAGCTTCCCCTGAACAGATAGCAGAGCTTAGACAAAAGCTAAATACTGCTTTGGAAATGCTAGACAGAGCCTAGCAATAGCAGTGGAAATTCAACTTTCCACTGCCTTAAATCCATTCAATAAGCAATGGCAAGTAATTTTGTATGAATTAGAGGATAAGTAATCTCTTCTGCTAGGCAGAAGCATTAGGCTGGAAAAACTCCATATCTATCTCCTAGTTCCATAACTTCCGAAGACGAATCGAAAGTCTAGCCTCGTGTTGAGACGATAGCAGGCATTCTACATATTCCTATCGTCTTAGAAGAGATTGAGCGATTACGCAAACCCAGTCTTTAAGCTTTGTCCAATGATCAGGTCTTTGAGTGGCTTATGATTTTCTCTAAGGTTATTCTATATTGAAAAGCTCAGTATTAATGCCCAGGAATGCGTATGCGCGAAGCGGGTAATCCTGAAAATCTGTTGGACAGGGACGATCCGGGTGATGATACCCAACGTCGCTTTCGCTACCAAGCAAATTATGCTGCCTTAAAAGCACTAGCGATGTTGGAAGAAGAGCCGGAGATCGCGTATATCTTCTGTGAGCATTGGGAAGACATTCTAGTCAAGCGTAGCGATGGACAGTTTGTTGGTATTCAAATCAAAACGAGAGCGACGGGAAAAGACCCATTCAAAACGAATGATGAGGATATCGTAAATTCTTTAAAGCGTTTTATTCGGCTTGAGAAAACCTTTCCAGGGGATTTTGCTCGCTATGTGATTGCAGCTAACTGCGGCTTTTGGCAAGCAAGAAAAAATAGTAGTAACTTACGATATCTACTAGAAATTGCTTCCACAAGTAGCCTGGAAGAAGCTTTGGATAATAGTTGTCTGTTGCAGTTAGTACGAAAGTTAGCAAAGCTTACTAAAGAGGAAACTTCCTGTATTGTTGGAACTTTAAGAAAAATTGTTTGTGAGGATTCACCAGGACTCGATGATGTTGAATCAAGACTGTATCGTGCCTTAGCACGCTGCTCACAAGTCAAACATCTTGAATCCCATCAAGTTCTGAGGGTCGCTGATACATTGACTAATTTAATGTCGAAAGCAGCAGCCTTACCCAAATCATCACAACGAGAAGAGTACCTTGTCTTGTTAAAAAATCCAGAGCAAGAACAAGCAAATCTGACAATCCAAGCAAAAAAAATATCGTTGGAGCAGGTATTAGAAGCCATAAATCTTGATATTACAGTTGCATCAAATTCCCAATCGGCAGTATTACTTACAACTTACAATCATCCCTCTCTGTCTGATCTGCCCGAAGGGATGCGGAGGATGGAATTGAAAATGACAGTTGGGGGAATCTCAGTCGGTAATATTGACCTTGCGAAAACTCATAAATTTTCGACTGAGTATCTGCTCAATCAATGGCTTTTCAAGCACGGATTTCAAAAAGCAGAGTCCCGCTATCAGCATCTTCGTAACATCATTTGGACAGAATGTCGGGAAGCACACGATTCTGTGTACACAGAATCTTTCCCGTTTGGTACAGACATGCTGAAAGAGTTGAGAGCGCGATTGCGCGATCGCTACAACCGGGACAAGCAACATTTTTTTGAATGTACTTACGAACACCTATGTGGCTTCGTTGGCATTCTCACAGAGGAGTGTCTGGTTTGGTGGAGTCCAGAATTTGAGATTCCAGAGGAGGGGGTATGAACCTCTTTCGTATACTGGCAGATTTGGAAGAAAATGATGAGCTACATGAAGGTCGGCTACTCGTGCTGCTTGGTGTCTTTGCAGGACGTAAGGGTAATCAAACTATTGAGGGGCTAACAAAACTAGCAAAGTTAGATTTTTTGCTACGTTACCCGGTCTTTCTAGAACGAGCTTTAAGGGCAGGCAATACAGATGCAGAGGCGAATGTTGCTGAGCATGAACGCAAAAGCGTAGAGTCCACTATGGTGCGCTATCGGTATGGTCCTTGGGATTTTAGATACAGACGATTTATCAACCTCTTAGTAGCCAAAGATCTCGTCACAGTCGAGGTTCGTGGTCGAACAATTCACATTGGGCTAACTGATGCTGGTTTAGAAGTTGCCAAGCAATTGGCAGAGAACGATGCTTACAGTGACATAGCAAATCGATCGCGACTGCTCAAGCGGCATTTTGATTGGGCACCAACTCGTTTGATGAAGTTTATCTATGCAACTTTCCCTGAAATTGTGACCCTGCGTCTTGGTGAGGAAATTGAGCAATGAAAATTCACTTTAAAGCATTAACGCTCCAATGCAGACAATCCAGAGAGGTTATCGAGTTTTCCTCGCAGATATCTTTTTTTCATGGAAAGATATCTGCGGGTAAGTCTTCGATTGTTCGATTAATTGATTTCTGCTTAGGAGGAGACCTAGAGCGAACACCCGCAATTCAGCAAGAGTTAGTTTCAGTTGAATTGGCAGCACAAATTGGAATGAACGATGTGGTCTTCGAGCGTGAAGCACAAGGCTCCAATCAAGTACAAGTAACTTGGAGTGGGGATAATGATTCTGGCACTGTACTAGCACCAATTCAATCTAGTAACAGCCAATCACCTATTTGGGGAACTGATATCTTCTATCTGAGTGACTTGATTTTTTATCTTGCAGGCTCACCAATTCTCAGGGTTCGTAAGAATCAAACAAGCCCAAATTCTCCCCTTGTTCGGCTTAGCTTCCGAGATCTTCTTTGGTACTGCTATTTGGATCAGGATAATCTTGATTCTTCTTTCTACAGGTTAGAAGAACCAATTGTCTTATCTAAGAGCCGTAATGTTATGCGCTTTGTCGTTGGGTATTACACTGAGCGATTGAATGAACTGGAAACTAGCCTTGCGGGAGTTAAAGAGAACAAACTAGGGAAGCGGGAGGCGATCAAGCAAATTAAGGCATTCTTGGTGAAATTTGGCTACGGATCAGAATCAGAAGTGGCAAGCGAAATTGAACAAACTGAACGCGAACTGAGTGAGGTTCGCGCAGAGGAAACGTCAATTAGGCAAGGGTATATGGCTGACACTCATTTTGTTGATGAGCTTAGGCAATCCTTGCGAAGTTTGAGCAATCAACTTGCTCGTGAAGAACAAGCGTTAGTAGATCTGCATGAAAAGATTACTGAGCAAGAATCGCTTAAAGCAGAATTGCTATCAGCCAAACTAAAAGTGGCAAGGGCAACCTCAGCAACAACTTTACTTTCAGGTGTATCTTTTGACTCTTGCCCAGCCTGTGGCACCCACGTCGATAATCCTAGCTATTCTGAAAACCTATGTTATCTGTGTGGGAGGCATTCTACCCAAAATAACGAGCAAACTCTACTGCAAAACGAGGTGGTTAAACAGGATCTTATTTCCAGAATTAAGGAACTTGATGAAGCGATTTCAGGGCATAGAAAAGTACTCAATAGTCAGACAAGGAGAGTAGAGAGGCTCAAGCAGGAAAAAGCTTATTTAGATAGAAGACTTGTACAGGAATTAGAGACCTATGACTCAGCCTTCCTAGCTAGATCTCGTGAGACAGAGCGGCAGATCGCAACTCTCGAAGAAAGAGTTCGAGGGCTGGAAAGAGTCTCAACTATGATTGCTGGGCTTAGTGAATTAGAGCACGAAATTCATGAATTGGAAGTTTCTGAAGCCGAACTTGAAGAGCAAATTCAGCAGGAAAAAGAGAGTTTGTCAAATGCTGATGAGAATATCCGGGATATAGAGGAGGCTTACTTGCAGGCACTATTAAATGCTTGTGTTCCAGGAGTTAATACGACTGATAGAGTTCAAATTAATCGAACAACATGGATACCTTGGATTCTATCTAATGGAGATGAATCACTTAAATGGTATTTCTCAAATGCAGGGAGCTGTGGGAAGAAAACCTTGCTTAAAGTTTGCTATGCCCTTGCAGTACACAAAGTTGCATCTGATAACGATTTACCATTGCCAAATTTTTTGATTATCGACACTCCTATGAAAAACATTGGAGAAGATGTGAATCAGGATATCTTTGACTCTTTTTATAATTATCTCTACGCCCTAGCTGAAACCTCACTATCTGATACTCAGTTCATTATTGTTGATAAAGAATACTTCCCTTCTAGCGAGTATGAAGTTGAAGTTTATGAGCGGTATATGACTCCTGACGAAGCAGAATATCCACCGCTAATTTCGTACTACCGAGGTGCTTAATCTATTCGTTTGTAATGTAAGAGTTGTTTAATCCCTTTGAGTTTGATCCGGCTCTGTGAATACCTGTCTAACTTTCGGGAGTCACTTCACCTTTTACTCGGTCATCATAGATCTCCCTTTACTAAATCCACTATAAGGTTGAAATAACCACTAATCCTCTTCAAAGTCATAACTAGTGAATTTAAGGGTTCGGCAGTTTTCAGTGACGGTACGAACGATCGCATCTGGAACACCATCAGGAGTCTTGACCTGGATTTCTACAGTTACCTCAATGTCGGCATTGAGGCTGCTGAGGTGCTGCAATACTTCATCAGCAATCTGCCCTACATCCTTGATTAATCGGGTAGGGTTGACCTTGACTGCTCCGTAGAAGCGGTTCACTTGCTTAGTGGAGGATGGAGTAACAGGAGGTGTACCACCACCGGGAGGATCGGTGCGATCGCCTTTCCCCTCCACACCCGGATCGGAACCAGGCTGGTTCTTCTTCTCATCTTCTGCCTGTTTTCTAGCCGCTTCGTCTGCGTCCAGTTGTCGTTGGGCGACTTCTGGTTTAACAAGCAAATTCTGGCTACTGAGGGTCGCAGTGAAGGGATCGTTGGGTCCGGCTTTTAGTCCTAAATATCGTCCTTTGGCTTCCTCCCAGCCAGTGGCGTAGGCAAAGTTTTCAGACCAGAGAAGGGCTGTTACACCTTGTTGGATCGCTTGCAGTAAAACCTGCTCGTTGCTAAGACGGGGGAGGTACAGGTAATTACTCAGATACGACCAAAGGCGTTTTGTATCAATGTAGTCAGAATCTCGCCAGAGATAAGGATCGAGTGCCTCCATGCGGAGGCGGTTGGCGGCGTAGGTGACAATCAGGTATTCCTCATGCACCGCCTTACGGCTGGCTCGAAGAACTGGTGAGTCTTGTCCCTGGAGCCGTACTTCTGTCCAGTCGGTCTGTTGTTTGGGGTCACTGGCGCTGGCTCTATGGGTCGGGACGAGCATCCACTGATAGGCTTCTTTCAGAAGGTTGTCTACCAGATCATTAGTCTGCTCCCGTTTTGTGTTTGCCTGCTTGCCCTGGAATGGGTCAAGGTTAAGCAGTTCCTTGTCTCGCATGATGGAATCCCAGGCAAGGAACTGACAAACGTTTTGCTCTAGTAGTGTCAGTTTGGACTTATCGGGAACCAGAAACAACAGGAGGTTTTTGCAGTAGCGGGGGCTGGCTCCTTTAGTGGTGAGGATTTGATCGCACTGCTGGCGAGCAGGGCTATCGCTTGATTTGCTGATGTGGGGATGCTGCGGTCCCACGACAACCAGGCGCACTCCCATTGACTCATCATCGGGAATGTCTGCGGTTGAGTCTGGGGCGATGTGGACTCCAGCGAATTCTCCCCGCTGTTTGTCTAGCTTCAGGCGACGGATGATTTCTTCCCAGATTTTTTCTGGGTCTTCCTCGATCTGGGTTGCCCGGTCTTGCGCCATACGGGTGACGTTCGGCTGGGTTGAGATCCAGTAGCGATCGCCATCAATGTAGATGTAGCTTGCCTGATCGGTGAGTCGTCGTAGGGCATCGCCAAAGGTAGCGACGGATTCTCCCGGCTGCACACAGCCCAGTTTGATGCGGCGATCTTGTAAGCCCCGGTTGGCTGCCCGTAAGGTGGGGGCGGAGCCAAGATAGATAGTGCGGGTGACGCGGCGGCAGGCGGAATAACGTCCCAGGTTTGGGTTCTGGTTGTCGAGGGAGACGGGAAGGGAGTTCGTGCCATCGACATCTTTTTCAATCACCGGAACCCAGTTGTCATCGAGATAGCGAGTGAGTTCAGACTGAACCTGTGCGTCGTCCATTGAGACACTAGCTGGCATAATCAGCAGGTTTTTGTCTCCCCGATCCCAGAGGGAATGGATGACTTTTGCCATCAGCCGCAATACGCCACGAGTCCGCTGGAATTTGTCGAGGGTTGACCAGTCAGAGTAGAGGCGATCGAACAATTCAGGGTGGATTGGATAGGCTTCTTCTAGCCGTCGCTTGTAGCTGGCTTCACGGCATTCGGACGGAAACTCTGCTGCCTGTGATTGGTACATCTCATAGAAGGCACGGATCACCGCGTCACGAGCGACGTAAGAGTTAGAGTCGATCGGCTGGAACAAGCGACGACGGACAATCTCAAAGCTTTCTTCTGCGCTGGCGGGTCGCCAGGGAGACTCTACCCGACCGATCGCATTCTTGAGCCGATCTAAGGCATCCTGTCCGCGATCGCCTCCAATTTCGATATCAGAGGAGGGGATACTGACTACTAGCAACGTGCGATCTGCGTTTTTGGCTGATTCGCTGAGGGTTTGGGCAAAGGTGAAGTGGGTATCGAAGCTGCCAGCAGGAAGGTCATTCTCAAAGTGAAGCTGACGGGCATAGGACACCCATTCATCAATCAGGATCAGGCAGGGGGAATACTTGTTGAACAGCAGCTTGAGGGTGTCACCGGGATTGGTCGAGGTTTCATCGGCTTGGCGTACCATCTCGTAGCCTTCTTTACCGCCAAGCTGCCATGCAATCTCACCCCAGAGTGTCCGAACAACCGTGCCGTCTTTCTTGGTGTGGGTTTGCCCAGGGGAGATCTTATTCCCGACCAACACCACTGTTTTGACATCCTGGGGGGGTTCGGGGACTTTTGCCGATTCAAAGACAGGCTCCAGTCCCGGTAGTTGGTTGGCAGAAACGCCAAAAAACAGGTGGTAGAGGGCAAGCATGGCGTGGGTTTTGCCACCACCAAAGTTGGTTTGAAGTTCGATGACCGGATCGCCCTTATTGCCACTCAACCGTAGCAAGGCTCCAGTAAGAAGCTGCTTGAGTCCTTCGGTGAGGTAGGTACGCCGGAAGAATTCGGTAGGGTCGCGGTATTCGTCTGATCCTTCGTCGAGGAAGACTTGCCACAGGTCAGCGGCGAATTCTGCCTGTTGATACCGTCCAGAGGCAACGTCCTGGTGGGGCATCACTACCTCGCGCCAGGGCTTGAGTCCTCCGGTTGGGGTTCCTTCCATTGGGGCAACAGCGGCACGACGAGTTTCCCGACGCGCCTGTTCTTCAAAGCGTTGCCGCATCAGTTCATAGCGTTGTTTCTCAACGACATCCGATTGCTCGGCTGCCCCGACTGCATTGAGAAGACGGACGATGCTATCTAAGGCGCGGTAGGCATCTTCGGTAGAGACAGAAGTGGAGCCATGCGCCCAGGCGTTTCGAGTATTGCGAAGTTCGCTAATGAGGGTGCGCTCTGCCTGACCTAGTGTTTGCTTGAAGACCTCATCCCATTTACCCCACATCAGCTTAAGTTGAGCCATGACATCTTCTCTGAGAATGTCTTCGGGCTTGCGACGCAGGGTGTTGTCGGGATCAATATGGGGGACGGATGCCAGCAGCCACTTGTCTCTGTAGACCGCTTTCATCTCGCGCTCAATATAGGGATACAAGCCTTCCTTGAGCAGATTTAACGCTCTACCGACCCGTTCGTGGTTGCTAATTGACATAACCTAAATCCCCAGTTCAATTTGAGTGGGCGTTGAGTGCTGTTTTTCCGTTGCCAGTCGAGCAATTTCAGACCAGGAGATGACCAGGCTGTTGTAGGCGATCGCCTCCTGTGTCCACCCTTTGCGATCGCAAATGCTGTAGAGACGGTAGGCGAGATCTCGCGCCACTTCTCCTAAGTTGCCCAATTGGGCTAGTAGATGAGCCGCACCCGTTTCGCCGTTCTGGTCGAGCGCCCGGATGAGATGCTGAGTTGCTTCCCAAACGGGAATTCGATTATCTTTGGCAGGATTCCAGTTTGCTGGTAGGGCATCACGGGGAACGAGTTGAACCTTCCCGGCTTTGGCAGTGAGAATTCCGGCTTCTGCCATGCCTTTGATGCTGGTGTTTTTGGCTTTGGAAAGGGTTTCTGCGTCACCAAACTGCCCTTCGTTGAACTGGTATTGCTCAAACCATGCCAGTGCCCAACGGGTATCAGTATCGAATTCGCCCTCCTGCTCAGCCAGGAATTCATCGAGGGTCTGGTTGATGAGTTGCAGGGCAGTGCGAACCCGCATGGGTGAACCGTCTGATTCCAGCACTTTGGCATAGCGGGAGAAGATTGCCATACCGGGACCAATGCTGGCTTGAGCCAAGTCTACGGGAGCAATGTTGCCTTGCTGGAGTTTTTTGAGTGCGTCAGGGAGTTCGGATTTCAGTTCGTCTACGAAACGGCGACGAGTAGTGGAGGGAGCATCAGCAGGACGAGGACGGCAGACAAGGACGATCGAGGAGGCAAGAGCGCCAACTATCTTCTTCAGACTAGTAGTTAGCTCAGTCCGCATCGGCCAAGTACCACTAATGCAGAAGTTAGACTCAATTAAGCCTTCAAGCATAGTTTCCCAGCCAGTTGAGGCAATAAACTCATCAGCATTATCCTGTTCAGCCTCAGTTTGTTTGAAGGCGTAGTAGACCGTAACAGGGTAATCTGTATGAGAAATTAAGCGTACTTGACTGAAAGCTTTACCCAAACCCTCTTCAAAAAAATCTTGAGCTTTTTGTTTATCTCCGTCAAATCGATAGGGAGCTGCTACAAGTTCTTGAGATTTTGGAACCAGAAGAGTGGTAAATAAATTTGGATAAATCTTTTGGAGCGAACGACGCAGCCAAACGTAAAAAAAATCAGAAAGATCTGCGTATCCAATATTGTCGTAATACGGTGGATCAGTAGAAATAATTTCTGTTTGACTGAATCCTTTTGTAAGGGTTGCATCACATTGACGAGCAGTACCTGGGATTAAAACATTTGGTAATCTTTCTAAAACTTTTCCCAAGCTATCTAAAGTTAAAACATACCCCCCACCAGCAGTGGAAAGTGGATTGGCTTCTGCAAAATCCCACGTCATAGGTATTGCTTGCCTCGAAAACCCCTGAGTCAAGCGATCAGGCATAGATTGCCAAGTTGCTTGGGTAGTGTTTGTAAGAGTATTTTTATCTAGGCAAAAGCTCAAATAGGTTGCAATTATTTCTCCATAAGCTTTTGCCCCAGTTCCCCCGTCATTCAAGGAAGTATCATCATTTGATACTCTTGCAAGAATGGCATGGTTAGTTGCTTTATCTTGTGCTTCAGCGATTAGATCGCTGAGTGTCACTAAAGCAACTAATTGACGAGCAGTGAATAGATGATAAAAGTGGGTTAATCCATAGAGTGGGGTAAACATCGAGCGGCGGTCATCACCAATTTGACCGTCAGGGTACCAAATAGGTTCAGCACTCTTAGCAATAGCTTCGTGTTCAGCATCTGGCGACAAGTAGATTCTGCCATCTTTTCCCTCTGTCACAATCGCCATTAACTGAGAACCCATCC
>CAZGDE010000240.1:0-1206 GCA_964524315.1 uncultured bacterium | reverse complement strand
TCCCCGCTATTCCTTCAGATTTAATGTGTTTATCTCCAGCAGGTTCCCTACATGCCAAACAGCTAAAAGTAGCACCTCGTCCTGTTTTAGGAGAAGGAGGTGCCTTTCCTTGTCCCGACTCCACTTCAAAACAAATAGTTGGAACTACAGAAGAACGTAAATTATAAAGAGATTTACTATCTGTTCTTTCTGTGTCCACACAGTTCATGCTTTGCACAATTGGTTTTACCCAAGCTTCTCTACCTTTTTTTGTGGAAAGCTCGAAGTTACGCACTAACGGCATCTGACACCCACAAGATGGATTAGGACACTTGACTGTCCTTGCCCACAACCAAGCAATCACGGTTGCCTCACCGCCTCCCTTATCCAGTGGTAATTTTACCTTCGGGTATAAATGCCCAATCCGTTTTTCTGCCTCATCTCGCATCCATTTTCCGTAATAGCGCACATCTTCCGCTAACCCCTGTGCCCCTTTCCATTGCCCCAGTTTCAGCTTTGCTTGTGCCTCTGGATTCACTGGGGGCATATCCTTGAACTTTGGCGGCATTTCAATCAAAGCTTTGTTAATCAGCACCGCCACTGGATTTAAATCACTGGCATGAGCTTCTAGCCCTAACCGTTGCGCTTCCAACGGAATCGAACCCCCTCCCGCAAACGGGTCATAAATCGGAGGGGCTTTTTCAGCCAAATAACGCCGTACCGCTTCTGGCTCGGTTGGTGATTCATCTCCTCGATTCCAGGCAATACTGCGGGCAATCTCTCGCTGTGCCGCCATCAACACGCCCGAATTCGGGTTATTAATGTCATCCCACGACACCAAACCCCGCACCACCTGTTTCGTCTTGCCCTTTTCCTCAACGGTGACAATCTGCCCCAGAATGTCAAAAAGCCTCTGCCGCTCTGCATTCTGCGCTTCCTCAGTCGGAAACTTATCGGGATGGCTCGATGGATCATCCACCAACGACGCAAACAACACCGCCCGACAAGCCGCCAACGGTCGCCGCGCCCACCACAGATGCAACGTACTGGGATGTCCATGCCGAATCGACTTCTCCCGCGCCGATTCCATGTTGATCGCTTCTAGCGGTAGGGCAACTTCAATTAGCTTTTTGCGGTAAGTCATTACGTTTGTCGATAAAGTAGCGGATTAAAAATTACAGGGCAGCGTTTTTAGTAGATTGGTTCCTCTCATACACGGATCGGACA
>CAZGDE010000239.1:0-11046 GCA_964524315.1 uncultured bacterium | reverse complement strand
GTTCAATGGCGGTTCTGGCAATTTCCGAGAAGGGCGGTTTGTTCGCTGCACCCGACTTTTACATGAAGAAGCTGGCAGCTCCCCCGGCATGTAAAGGTCATGTCGATATTAATAAGTCGGCGACGGAAAACCTCAAGATTATCTCTGAGTGTCTCAATCGTTCCATTGAGGAACTGGTGGTAGTTGTCATGAAGCGCGATCGCCACAATGACCTGATCCGCGAAATTCGCGAAGCTGGTGCCCGTGTCTCCCTCATCTCTGATGGTGACGTCGGTGCAGCGCTCAACTGCGGTTTTGCTGGTACCAACATCCATGCCCTGATGGGGGTTGGGGCAGCACCGGAAGGGGTGATCAGTGCGGCGGCCCTGCGTGCCCTCGGTGGTCACTTCCAGGGTCAACTGGTTTATGATCCCGATGTGGTGAAGACCCCCGAAAGCGAGAAGTGGACCAGGGAAGACAACGTTGCCCGGTTGAAGGACATGGGTATCTCTGATCCCGATCGCGTCTACACCGCTGAAGAACTGGCCTCCGGTGACACGGTTCTGTTTGCTGGTTGCGGTATCACTACGGGCAACCTGTTGGAAGGTGTACGTTTCTTCCACGGTGGTGCCAGAACTCAAACGCTGGTAATTTCTACCCAATCGAAGACCGCTCGCTTCGTGGATACGATCCACATGTTTGACGAGCCTAAGACGATTCAATTGCGCTAAAGATTGAGTATTTAGTGGTTAGGAAAGCAGTTTTTTGCTTCACTAACCACTAAGCTCACAATGAACACTGTTTTTTTGCATGCCGATTTCCATAAAGAGCGAAATTTAACATGAACATTGCTGTTGTTGGGCTGAGCCATAAGACTGCACCTGTTGAAGTTCGAGAAAAGCTAAGCATTCCCGAAAATATATGTGAGCAGGCGATCGCCCAACTTTGTAGCTATCCTCATATTGAAGAAGTCGCAATTCTTAGTACCTGTAACCGTTTAGAGATCTATCTAGTCACCAGTGAGACAGAACATGGCACCCGCGAAGTCAGCCAGTTCTTGTCTGAACACAGTAAGTTGCCCGTTTCCCGGTTACGCCCCTATCTGTTTACCCTTTTGCACCAGGATGCAGTGATGCACCTGATGCGCGTTTCTGCCGGACTGGACAGTCTCGTCTTGGGAGAAGGTCAAATCCTGGCACAGGTGAAAAACTGCCATAAATTAGGGCAACAGCACCAGGGTGTCAGCCGCATCCTGAACCAACTCTTCAAGCAGGCCATTTCAGCGGGTAAGCGGGTACGAACCGAAACCAGCATTGGAACCGGAGCCGTGTCGATCAGTTCGGCGGCGGTCGAACTGGCCCAAATAAAGGTACAAAACCTGGCCGCCGATCGCGTTGCCATTGTTGGTGCAGGTAAAATGTCACGCCTGCTGGTTCAACACCTGATATCGAAAGGTGCGGTCAATATTTCCATTCTGAATCGTTCGTTGGAACGAGCAAAGGAACTGGCAAGTCAGTTTCCAGGAGCAAATCTGCATCTCCATCCCCTCTCCGAACTGGGCACGGTCATTGCCAATTCGGATCTGGTGTTTACCAGTACGGCATCGACAGAGCCATTACTGGATCGCGCTAAGTTAGAAATGATTCTGGTGCCCGGTCAACACCTCATGTTGTTCGATATTTCGGTACCACGGAACGTTGATGCTGATGTCAATGACTTGCCCCACGTGCAGGTGTTTAACGTGGATGACCTGAAAGCGGTCGTCGCTCAAAACCAGGAAGCTCGCCGTCAGATGGCAATGGAAGCAGAAGCCTTGCTGGATGAGGAAGTGGATGCGTTTGAGCTGTGGTGGCGATCGCTGGAAACCGTTTCTACTATCAGCAGCCTGCGGGAAAAGGTCGAAACGATCCGGACACAAGAATTAGAAAAGGCGCTGTCCCGTCTGGGTACTGAGTTTGCCGAAAAACACCAGGAAGTGATCGAGGCCTTAACCCGGGGGATCGTGAACAAGATTCTACATGATCCAATGGTACAGTTACGGGCACAACAAGACATCGAGGCCCGTCGTCAGGCTATGCAGACCCTGGCAACACTGTTCAACCTGGAAAAATCGAATCAGCAGTACGGTTGATAGTTATCTGATGAAAATGTACGGACATGGCATCCGGTTAGTGATCTTGGGTTTAAACCCGATGATGGCAAACCAGGTGCCATGTTCAGTGTTAATGGCGCAACGCATTTATTGCTGCTGCCCCATTACTCCAAAGAAATGTCCGAGTAAATAAAGCGAACCGCATAATACGGTTAGCGGTAATTTCCCCCGTTGATCTGCAGAATGTTTTGCGGTTGCGGTTTGAAGCGCTGTCAATACTTCAGGTGCCGTCTGACAACTCGCCAGTTCTGGACAAATCGCAACTGCCAATTCTGCCAGTGCTTTCGGGTCAGCCGTACTATGGTCAGGAACAGGAACGAGGTACAGGCGATCGCCCGGTCGTAACAGGGCCTGGAAGACATCGGCATGATCTTTCGTCGATAACATTCCCATCACCCAGGATGTGGATGCATTGGGATGGATGTGATCAACAAATTGCCGCAGTACCTCGGCACTGGCGGGATTGTGGGCCCCATCTACCAGAATTCTGTGCCCCTGCCAGGTATACCATTGCAGTCGTCCGGGCCAGCGAGTCTTTGCCATACCCTGAGCGATCGCCTCATCCGAAATCTGCCATCCCTGTTGTCGGAGAATTTGCAATGCGGCGATCGCCAGTGCCGAGTTATGCAGTTGCACCGCACCTTGCAATGGCAGCGGGTAACGAATTGTCTGAAACTCCGCCCATTGGTCAGATTCGCCATAAACAGCGGGTGACGGATACACAGCGGCACAACCCAGGTCAGCAATCCGCCGCTGCACAACGGTCATCGCCTCCGGTGGGAGTTGCCCAATCACAGCGGGACAGTCCCGTTTGAGGATACCAGCCTTTTCCCCAGCGATATCCGCCAGGGTGGGACCCAACCGTTGCCAGTGTTCCCGACTGATGGAGACGATGATGCTGACGAGGGGGCGATCGCACACATTCGTCGCATCCAGCCGTCCACCCAATCCCACTTCCATCACGGCGACATCGACCTGCTGTTGAGCGAAGTAGAGCCAGGCCGCCGCCGTAATTACCTCAAATTGTGTCGGGGAAGGCCCATCGGGTTGAATGGCCGCAATGACCTCCTGCAATACCTGTGCTAACGCCCCATTAGCAATGGGTTGTTCGTTCAGGTAGATACGTTCGTTCCAGTCAACCAGGTGGGGTGAGGTATAGCGTCCTACTTTGTAGCCTGCTTCGGTCAGGATGGCAGACAGATAGGCACAGACAGAACCTTTGCCATTACTGCCAGCAACGTGGATGACAGGCACCCGCTGATGGGGATTGCCTAACTGTGCCAGGAGATGCTGGATCGACTCCAGCCCTAATTTGACCCCAAAGTGTCCAAATGTTTCGAGTGTCGCGGCGATATTCACTACTTACTGCCACTATTTACGGCGATTACTGCGGATCTACTATAGCCCCCATGAATAACACTGCTCCCGTCTGGTTATCGCGGATGGCACAGAAGAAGGGGCGATCGACGACAAAGTTAAAGGGTTCGTCGATGATGGCAGAGGTGGCGCGAATGCCCACGGAGGTGACAGCCGCCGCTTCGGTGCCAACTTCATTCACTTCGACAAATGTTTTGTGTTTCACCTGGTCAATGCGGGCAGGGACATCACTGATATTGGAAAAGTCTGCTTTGTTGCGGTCAAACGCAGGTGCCATACCCAATGCGGACAGTGCCTTTTTCAGTTCCAGATCGTACTCCAGCTTGAACCGGGGAATCTGAATCGCACCGGGGCGCTGCCGGAACTGACTGACCCATTGTTGCCAGTTAGTAGCGGTCAGGCTCTTGTAGAAATCAGCCAGCTGGGTAGACTTCTGGGGCAGGAAAATATACATACTGAGGCGACGACTTTTGCCGTAGGGCAAACTGACTGCCTGAAAATCGGGCGTTTCCAGGTAGCGATAGTCTCCTCGCTGCGCCATCAGTGGGTGTTGCTTCTGGGTCCCATCAGCGCGGTAAAACGGCTTTTCGGTCGTGCGTTGTTTGTCAAACGGTTGCGTCCAGTCCCCTTTGAAATAGATGGCATTAATCAAAAACAAAATGTCGTTCGGATCCAGGGAATCAACAATTTCATTAATCTTGCCGCGTGTCTTGTCACTCACCCACTGGTTGATGACCGTCGGAGACTTGCGATCGCCAAAATCCAGATTCGTCACTTCTGCCCCGTAAAACTGTTGGTTGCGCTGGACGAAATCGGGCTTAAACCTGACATCCTGCCGTGCCCAGAGGGAGTTCGCGATCGCCAATTGCACTGTCTCATCGGGATTTTCCAGCAGTGTTTTGAGATCCGCATTGGCGCGATTGAGATCCGCTACACTCATCCCATTCAAAGCGAGGGCCTTTGCCATTGCCTGTCGGGTTTCACCATTTGCCCCGTTGTAGGTCATGGACAACGCAAAAGCGATACTGGACGGTGAAATAAAGACATTTTTGCCCTTATCTTGTTTCAGAATCTCACTAAATAGCTGGAATCCAAATTGGGTGTTGGCATTAATTAGCTTGGGATTCACTGTCTTCACAGGCTTTGCTACAGGTTTGGTTGTCGGGCGCTCCGTCGCCGGGTTGGGTTTTGGTTTGGCATCTGCATGATTCTGGTTTGCTACCTGAAAACAACCCATTAAACCCAGTAAGAGAAGACTCAGGGTGGCGATCGCCCCCATTCTGCCTAATTTGCGATCGGTCAGTTTTTGTTCACCCAATTTGCGTTCACCCATTTCTCTGCACTCCTGTAAAACGCAGCATATATTTCCATCTCCAGACCTAACAATGCTCCTTCAGGATGTCATGGGCGAAATGGCAATGGAGTCATGTTGCGTTTTTGGAAACTAGAAGAAGCGTCATTAATCACTGGTCATTTGTAACGGAAAAGCAACCAATGATTAATGATCGTTTCCGATCACTGACCATAGCAACCTGCCGTAACCCGTCAATCTCTTGGCTTTGTTCCGATAGCTTGGGATTGTTATGCAGCTACACGATATACGTTTTAAGCTGGCATTTCTAGCTGTTCACTGAGATGGCGAAGTTTATCTCGGAAATAGCAGAAGCTTGGAGAGGAATTCTTATCTACTTCCATGTGGGGGCAAATTGCTTGAGCCCACACCGATTTTTCTTTGCCAATTTGTGTACGAAGTTTGGACAATTTTGTGCTACCCCAGCAAATATCGCATCTGCTAACTTCTCCCAAGTACCACAAATATCATCATTAACGTATGTATTGAGTATCGAAGATTTAGCATTTGGGTAAGCTTTCCTGATTGCTTCCAAATCACCTAGATACCATGCTTCACCTTCTTCAATTGCAATACAGAAATATGTTTCGGGTTTTGGTGTGCATTTATTTGCACAGTCAAGTAATTCTTTACGAAAAGTACTAAGACATCGATCATCAAGATCACAAATAATGATTAAGGCTGCGGAGTAATTAGGAATCGTAGAAAACGTTTTACCGTGTCCCTGAATTAGACGTGGAAGCTGATCCAGTAGAATTCGTTTTTTAGGATCAGATTTAGACTGAAGATTCTTAGGAATACGACCTGCACCCTTGTAAGCATGAATTCTAAATGTATGCTTCTCAAGATCAATGATTTTAGGGACAAGAATTTCAAGTGCAGTCTTACCAGAGATATCTTCAACGAGAATTTCAAAGTGCATTTCCTTACCTATGATCTAGATAGTCACTGTACCAAAGCCCCCCAAGAGGTAAACCTTCAGCAACAAGATTTTCAATGAGAGGATCTTCACTGGCACGTCTAATTTTAGAAAAACCATCTTCCCCCTTTTCTAGAACCCAAACCTCTTTAGGTAGTAAAGCATCAACAAAATAAGGTTGATGAGTCGTAATAAAAACTTGAGAACCTCCCTTCCGACCTGTGGCATGTTCTCGAAATTCTCTTGCCAGATTCTCTAGAAGCTTATGGTATAGTCCATTCTCTGGCTCTTCGATACATAAAAAAGGGGGTGGTGAAGGATCTTCTAATAGGAGAAGATAGGCAAAAACTTTAAGTGTCCCATCGGACATTTGTTGAGAGTAGAACGGATCTTTAAATCCCTTATCGTTAAACCGTAGTAGAAGTCTATTATCTGGACTTTTCTCAGTGCTGATACGTTCTACACCTGGAATCTTCTGAGAAATTTTTTCTAAAATAGCTTGGAATCTTTTGGGATGTTCCCTCTCCATGAACTGAACTACATTTCCAAGATTGTCTCCGTGAATATTTAAATGTCTCTGCGGACCAGCAAGAGGCAAACTTCTTGCTGCATCTGGGGTAAAGTAGCTAAGATACCAACCTTCAATAAATCTACGAAATGCTGAAACTCTAGGGTGCTGCTTCAATGATCCTAAAGTCGCAATTCCAAGTTTCCGTTTATCGTCAAGCTCAACAACCTCAGTCTCTTTACTTTCTTCTCCAGCTTGAACGCTTTCAATTAGTTTAGATAGATCGAACTCTTTATCTTCCTCAATTTCTTTACCTTCTTCTTCACCTTTCCAAGCAATACCTCTGCCTTCATTAAGCATAAGAAACGAAAAAGGCCAGCCTCTATCCTGTCCCCTTCTTCGCTGTCTAAGTCGCTCTTTTCTTACATATGGTCTTCCTAATGAATCAAGACCAATTACTAATTCATAAGTAATTGGTCGGGCATTACCATCTTCTTTGTAATAAATTTCAAATTCAATGCAGTCTTCTTGGCCTTGTGAACGTATTCTCTCAAAACCACCACGTCCACGCGAATCACATGCTTCCTCTACTCCTACCTTCAAGCAATCTGCAAGAAATCCAAAAGCATCAAAAATCGTACTTTTACCAACTCCATTCTTACCAATAACAGCAGTCATTGGTGTCAAGGGTTTCGCCTCTCGCGTATTCCAGAGTTTACCTAAGGTGATATCGCGAAGAGCCCTGTAATTTTTTATTCTAAAGCCTTCTATTTTGGACACCCAGATACCTTGAGCTAATCAAAACTCAATTCTATCAACAGCTATAACTACCTGAAATTTATTCCTTGCAAATAAAATATGCTGCAAAACCGTATAACAACATATCTATTGGTTATTTTGCTCCCCTTGCACATTGAGAAACTCTTCTGCTCCTGTACGGTTTGGCGTGTCTACCGTATCCTGTCTCCTTGTACCTGTTATTTCACCCTGAATGCTGCGTTTCTGTTTGGTTGCCTTTGTCTTGCTGCGTCTGGGCTTCTGGTTTAATACGTTTCCCAATCCCGATGAGTCGTATTACTGGCTCTGGGGGCAGCATCCTGACTGGTCTTATTACGACCATCCACCCTTAGCAGCATGGGTGCAGGGAGCCTTTACCGCTCTGTTTGGCCGATCGCACGTTGTATTGCGATTGCCCAACCTGATCACAACGGGCATCTTTTTCTACACCTACTACCGAATTTGTCGCTATTTATATAGGCAGGATGCGGTTCCGATCTGGCGGATTGTCGTGTTGCTGGTGCTGGCATCGCCGTTGTATTTCCTGTTTCTGGCACTGGCATGGCATGACCATTTACTCATCACCTTTGCGCTGATTGCCGCCTATTTGTTTATCCGTTTTCTAGATGGCTACCTGACAGATGGGCGAGGGGAAACCTGGCGTTTGTACGGATCTGCCGCCGCGATCGCCCTTGCTATTCTCTGCAAATACAGCATTGTCTTTGTCTTATTTGCCTTTGCTGCGACCCTGATTGCCGACAAACGGTTGCGTCCCCTGTGGCGCGATTACCGCCTTTACCTGGCAGGGGCGATCGCCGCAACCGGACTTATCCCCATCCTGCTATGGAATGTGTCCAACGATTTCCAATCCTTCCAGTACTACTTCAACCGCAGCGTGAACCCAGCCAGTACAAATTCGGGTGGATTCAGCTTGAAGTGGGGCCCCTGCCTCAACTTTCTGTTGTTTTCCTGGTTGCTGGTATCCCCCTTCAACTGGGTCTATTTCTGGCGAGGATGGCGACAGCGCGATCGCACAATTCCCGCCCAATCCACCTATCCGGTTGTCGCGGCCTGGATTTTCCTCATTTCGACCGTCACATTGACCGTTGTTTCATTGCTCTCGGCAGCCCTGTACTACTGGAATATTCTGGCGTATCTGTTACTCTTTCCCCTGGCAGGCGCAACTATAACAGGCAACAATAAACCGGGCGATCGCGCCCCTCTCTTCATCAGTACTCAATTTCTGGGGTTACTGTTCGCCGCATTGTTAGTTATTCACTACAGCATCCTGCCCCTCTCTGCCCTCGCCAGCAAAACGGAAGACCCCGATTCGCGGATGTTATTTGGCTGGCAGGAAGTCGCTACTGCTGTGCAACGGGAAACCGCCACACTGGGACAAAATCCATTATTAATAACGACTGATTATCGTTCCGCTGCCGCTCTGGCATACCAACTACAGGACAAATCTGTAACTGCTATTTCCGATCGCATCGACCAATTTGACTTCTGGTATGGCGATCGGCGGTCGTTTAGGGGCAGAAACGCCGTCATCTTATCCGACGATTGGCACCCACTCCCGCCCGACCTGTTAGCCAACTTTGCCCGCACCAGTTCACCAATCACAGTACCCGTTACTCGCTTCGGCATCTGGATCAAAAACTACTACCTGGTTGTGGGATACGACTGGAAAACACAGTAGTACGAGTAGGTTGCCTAACCCTGCTTCAGTTTGAGTTGGGACGCAATAAACGGCACCCGTGGCGACAGGAAAAAGCCCACCAGGCTGGCAAATAAAATCGGCGTAAAGGGCATAAATCCGGTCAACTTTGCCAGCAGAAGCGTCGTACTAATCGGCGTGCGGGTCACACTCGCATTGAGGGCCGCCATCAGACAAATCATCGCCAGCACTGGATCAACTCCCGGCACGATCGCCCCAATCGCCTTCCCCAAGCACGCCCCGACAAAAAACAGCGGAATAATAATGCCACCTCGCCAACCACCCGTGACCGTCAGCGAGATCGCCAGCAGTTTTGCCACCGCAATCCCAATCAGCAAACCCGGAGCCAGATTACTGGTAATGATGGCATCCATTTGATGTTCACCAAAATAGCGCGTCAATGGCAACAGCCACGCCAGAATGCCCAGCCCTAATCCCGCCAGTGTCGTTTTTACATAAATAGGGACGGACAGTTGATGGAAGCGGCGATCGCACCAGCGAAACAACCCAATAAATACCCAACCAACGAGCGCCCCCACGACCCCATACAGTAGGGCGGCACCAAAATCATCGATCCGGTTCGCCGTGTACTGGGGAAACTGCCAGATAGGCCCAATCCCCAATCGGGTAATGGCAATGAAGATCACGTAACCCGCACAACTTGACACGATCGCTGGCAAGATTGCCTCGTAATACTCAACAATGTGCTGATGGTGCAAGATTTCTAACGCAAACATGGCACCTCCCAAGGGGGCACCAAACAACACCGTAAAACCCGCTGCCATCCCGGCAATACTCAAGCTCCGGAGGGCCTCACCCTGTAACCGAAAGCGATCGGCAAGCCAGGTTCCAATCGAACCCGTCACCTGCACCATTGGGGCTTCCGGCCCCGCGCTACCACCTGCCGCAATACTCACCAGCGACGACAGGATCATGGGCGGATTTTCGCGCATTGCCAACCGCCCCCCGTTCAGGTGGATGTTGTCAATAATCAACCCGATCTCCCCCGGATTACCCAACCGATGGATCACTAAGCCAACGACCAATCCGGCTAACGGCATGAACCAGAGCAGCTGGACCCCGGCGATCGGTTCAAATAGATGGATAAGCCAGGACAACACTGTCCAATAGGCAGCGGCAAACAGCCCACAGACGGTTCCCAATGCGGCCCAGAGAAGAACCTGACGAGACAAGGTAAAGGGATTAAACGGGACTGATGGTTGCTTTGCCATAAGGTCTGCTAATCGTGATGAATGATCAATAACCCCAAGACGCTCAGGCATGTGACACCGCCAACGTAGGTTACCAGGATCAGAATTGGGTTAAAGCTCAAATTGGATGTCAGTATCCAGCAAAACAGCCAGCTGGCTAAAAACAGCACAACTACTGCCTGGAAAGCCTTCAGAATATACACCGGGATGTACCCATCACGCCCATCGTTCAGTATAGGTTGATACTTTTTTCTGGGGCAAAGCGATCGCCACCAGTTCCTAACCGATAAACCCTTAATTCATGGGGGTAGTAGGGTTTGGGATCGTGCTGCAACCAGATCGGCGGTACCATCAGCGGGTCATAGGTGGCGATCGTATCGAACACCCCCGGTTTTGCTTTGACTTCCACACGCAATCCTGGCTGATAATTCAACCATTCATCCCAGTCAACCTCACTCCCAGTGCGGTTCGATATCTCAGTCGGTAGTAAGCCATTCATTGAAAAACCGTATCAAAAGATACAGTTTAATAGTAACCCTGAAGATGGGGTTCGCTATCTATACCGGACGGTAGATTTTGCCGTATTGCTGATTTTGGATATGAATATGAATAGCAGTCTGAATTGAAACGAAGTTTCAATTCAGACTGCTACTTCGCACCACTGATTTTGCTAACGAAGTAACGCCTCGCCCCGGTTGTAAATTTCGCGCGCATAGTCCGTCCAGGCTCCCTGGCCCCAGTAGCGGAAGCAACTGGTCTGTAGCAAGAGATTGTAAACCAATGCCTGCTGGTAATCTTCCCGCTTCGTGATGGCTGGATCGTGCTGCACCAGCGAATCAAACTTCTGATGGAAAGCTGCGCTGAGCTGGTTCATGGGGCCTAGCACATTCTCGTAGCCTCTCACCCAACTTAGGTCGTTCGTCCACGATGCCCCGTCCATATGGAACTGGTGATCGGTTTGTTTCAGGTCTGCGATCGCCCCCTCTATCGCTTCTGGTGTGGCATTGTTGGGATCAACCCGTTGCCAGATCTTATGCTGCTGCACTGCCTGAACC
>CAZGDE010000238.1:7350-11126 GCA_964524315.1 uncultured bacterium | reverse complement strand
ACGCTATGGCCGGCAGCCTGAAGTTGACTGGTGAGGTCAGCTGCCGCTTTCCGGGTACGGACGAAGATGATGGCCGATTCGGGATCTTCCAGTTCCAGGATCGGGAGCAATGCCCGTGCCTTCGTCCAGCCACGGGGTACCAGGTAGGCAACCTGATTAATCCGGGCGGGCGCGGCCTTGGTCTGTTCGATCGTAATGGTAATGGGCGATCGCAGGAACTTCGTTACCAGTTTGCGAATCGATGGATCCATCGTGGCAGAGAAGAATGCTGTCTGCCGTTCAATGGGTGCCTGGTTGAGAATTTTCTCGACATCCTGGATAAAGCCCATATTCAGCATTTCATCGGCTTCATCTAGTACCAACCAGTTCAAATTATTCAGCTTCAGGTCACCCCGGCTGAGCAGGTCAAGCACTCGTCCGGGTGTACCAACAACGATTTGGGCACCCCGCTGCAGGCGCGAGATTTGAGGTTCGATCGCCTGACCACCGTAAATATTGACAACTTTCAGACGACGATCTTCATTAAAACTCCGCATTGCCTGACACACTTGCAGTGCCAGTTCACGGGTTGGTGTTAAAACTAACGCTTGCACAACTGGCATCTTCACATCGATGCGTTCCAGGATGGGCAACGAAAATGCTGCCGTCTTCCCGGTACCCGTTTGGGCCTGACCAACCACATCCCGACCCGACAGAAGATGGGGAATCGCTTGGGATTGGATCTCTGTGGGATTGCTGAACCCGATGGCTTCTACCAAACGGGCACGATGTTCAGAAATTCCGAGACTATGAAACGAAAGGGTCATTGAATCTCCTATGGGGTTCAATTTAAGACAACAAGAGGACAAAAAAGCCAGAGTCGTTCACGGATAGCTGACGGCAGGTATCCGCATCACTCACAAAACTGCTATGAAATTACGAGACTGCCACAGGCGAGACGCGCATCACATCGGCAGCAGTAGCAACCTGACCAAACAGGTCGTAAACATCCGCATGGGTAATCAGTGTGGGTACCAGGGATCCGAGACGCGCCTCTCCCTGGAGATAAACTAAACCATCAACTTCGGGTGAAAACCGGGCAGAGCGACCAATCAACTCTCCCGTTTCGGGATCTTCTTGCTCGACTAAAACATCAACAACCTGGCCCACCTGAGCCTGATTTTTCCTCAGAGAAATGGGTTGTTGGACACGCATCAGGGCATCCCGCCGTTCATCCATTACCGACTGGGGCAATTGGTTGGGCAAGTTGTAAGCGGGGGTACCTTCTTCTGGCGAGAAGGTAAATACACCAACGTGGTCAAACTCGTGTCGTTGCACAAACTGCAACAGATGCTCAAAATGCTCATCCGTTTCACCGGGAAAACCAACGATGAAGGTTGTTCGCAACACGGCGTTAGGAATGGCCATTTTAATGCGCTCAATAATGGCATCATTGACCTGCCCCTGCCAGGGGCGATTCATTGCCCGCAGAATTTCTGGATGGGAATGCTGCAAGGGCAGATCCAGATAGGGCAGAACGCTGGGCGTAGATTGAATTGCTTCAATCACCTTGGGGGTCAAACCAGTGGGATAGGCGTAGTGCATGCGAATCCAGGGTATATCCACCTTACCCAGTGCTTGCAGAAGCTCTGCTAGCTTTGGTTCGCCATAAAGATCCAGACCATAGTTCGTAGTGATTTGGGAAATTAGAATAATCTCCTGAACCCCTTCAGAAGCGAGCCGTTTCGCTTCTGCCACAATGGACTCGATTGAGCGAGATCGCTGCTCTCCCCGCAGGTGGGGAATGATGCAGAAGGCACAACGATAATCGCAACCTTCAGCGATGCGTAAATAGGCAACTCCTTCGGTAGTTGTGCGATAGCGGGGAGTTGTTTCGTCTGCAATATAAGTTGGCTCTAACGAAACTTCCTTAACCCGTTCGCCCGCCTCTGCCCGTTCAATGACATCAACAATCTTGTGATAGTCGCCGGTACCAACCAGAGCAACGGCTTCGGGTAATTCTTCCAGAAGTTGCTCCTGGAAGTGTTGGGCCATACAACCAGTAATGACAATCCGCTTGTCTGCTTCTGCCAGTTCAACCAGCGTTCGCACGGATTCCTCCCTGGCCGCCTGTATAAAACTACAGGTATTAACGATGACATAATCCGCTAGATCTTCGTTGCTATCAACCTGATAGCCCGCTTGAACTAACAAACCCAGCATGTGTTCAGTATCAACCCGATTTTTTTCACAACCTAAATGTGTGACAGCAATGATTGGCTTATTGCCCATGAGATAAGTCTATGAACAGAGGAAAGAGTAACCAGTCGTGAAGCTGTAGCGATCGCTAACGCGACGGACCATTCCCTCGCTTAAGCACCGTGGCAGTTAGCCAGCGGATGTAAAAAAGATTGCAATCGCCCAGATGACGTTATTGCTTATAGTAACGCAAAAACAGAAATATTACGAATCTTTACGAGAAAATTTCTGTTTCACTGTATCTGAGCCACGAAAACTTTAAAACCAGCTTGCATCTGACACGATTCACAGCCTTTCAAGAATTTGTCAAAGGCTTCGAGGCTGCAAGCCGCATCTCATCTTAACGCAAATCCAACAGAAATACCCGATTGCGGTCGCCCGGTCACAAAGCAGTATCAATAAATGTAACTTCTGATACATGCCCCATTAAATTTTGGCTACGCTGGGGATCAAGGATAGGCAACTGTTTGCCACCACAAAACGTACCCTCAGTGGGACGTATTACCCCGATTTTTTAACTACATTCATACCCATCGGGCCCTCTAAAGATTGGTTGATCTACTGGGTGATTCTGGTAACGAGGTAATTTCTGTAAGCCTTGTCCAGTGTTCCTATTGGTTGGCAATCTGAGACGGCTAATGATGGCTATGGCGAACTCGGTCATCCGGGTTGGCTAGAGGCGCATTCTTTAGGAGATCAAAAAATGCACTTTAATCACACGGTGAGTGGGTTGAGCGATCAAGCCACCCTCGGTTTTAGGAATGTGACATTGAGCCTGGACGAATTACGGTACGCGATCGACATTGCGATGCTCAGTTCTGTGCCAGATGAACTGGTCGCTGGTTTAGAGGCACAGGGCATTGAAATTGAGGTAGGTTCCTATGATCGTGAGGGCGAATGGACGAGTAGACAAAATAGCACCTGGTTACAACAGGGGGTTGCCTGTGAAGTGTGGCAACCAGGAATGATGGGGGCACAACGGGGCAAACTGAAACTGAGACTCAGTCTGGAATTTTGTCCTGACAACTGGGAGAGGGCAATGCCCCATGTAGTCGTCCAACCAGTTGGCATGACGCAAACGGTAGCTGTTGCCGGATTGTAGGGCGTGTTTCATGCATCGGGTTGAAACCTCTAGCCGAGATTCCTGTGGGCACTGACGGCCAAGGATAGGAATGGCGTTGTTTGATTGGGAGTGGTTTCAACCCGTTTGTCTTAATGGGGAATTTGTGACTGCTGCTAATGGACTGATGGCTAATTTAAAGTTGACAAAGGAAAAATTTTTTGAAAAATGGGCATATCTCAACAAAAGGGCTTGCTTTTTAATTTGGTTATGTTATTCTAGAAAACGCGTCGGACATAAGTGCGCGGGTCGCTAGCTCAGCGGTAGAGCATTCGGCTTTTAACCGATTGGTCTCGGGTTCGAATCCCGGGCGACCCATTGAAACCAAGCAAAAGATTAACTTGCTAAATTTGAGGAGCGGTCTGGATTTTGTTTCCAGGCTGCTTTTTGGTTGAGCATCTTTTGGCTGGATTTAGAC
>CAZGDE010000238.1:0-7340 GCA_964524315.1 uncultured bacterium | reverse complement strand
TAATTCAAAAAGTACGCTATCTGTAGAATGGGTTATTGCCGCAGGCTATATGGCAATAGCCTATCGACTAAGTTGGATATTTCGTAGGGCGAGTTTTGCGGTCAAATCCATTGTTAGATGCAGCCTGATCTGCCAAACCCACCCTTAACGTTTGCGGATAGATTAAATCCACAATCCTTAGAGAATAAGCTGAGAGCGCCAGCGAATCTGATTGGTTTGTCGTTATGGGACGAAGCGAACGTATCCGGTAAAGTCATTCGCTTGATCGTAATCAGGCTCTAGACGAAAACCGTAACAGCCGCAACCGCAATTAGCATTTCATCATTTTTGTCATCCAGCTCTGGGATCGCTTTACCCTGCACAATCATGCCTCCCGTTGTTACTTGGATCGACTTTTGGCCAAACGGTAGCACTGCCAAGACCTCATCACCCCGGACTTGCTCTGGATAGGGAACAGCAATTTGTACTTCAACAACCATTTCGTTGGGATGGCTTAAGCCTGCCACCTCCCAGACGCCAGGAAGGGCATTATGGGCGATCGCATTACGGACGGCCCTGGCTGCGGCGATCGTCGGGTCTTGACCATGCTGATCAATCCCCATACCCATTTCAATAATGAAGCGTTTACGTGTCATTAGGTTAATTAATAACGATTGAGCGAATTGGAGCAAAACCTAGTTTATGACACCTTGCTTTGCAGGTTTATCCCTCGCATCGCTATCTTGCGACTTTCAAAAACTTGCAGTACGCCATTCGTGATGGGATCAATTACAGGGCCACATTGTGCCAGAAACTCTTCAGCCGCTTTGACCCCACTAAAAAATTCCTGTGCCTGACGGTTGTCATCTCCTGCCCGACGCGCCTCATCTGCCCGCTTACGCGCCATATCTGCTTGGGCAAAAAACTCTTTCGCCAGGGTGATCAAACGACGGGCAGCTCCAAACCCAATTGATTTAATGAGATAGGTTGCAACGGGCGAATTTTTGATGTCATAGGAGGATGATTCTGTCCGTCCTTTTTCCAGCAGACTCAACACTTCCCATTCCAGCTCTGTTTCTGGCGGATGGGACATGACATCGACTACTGGCAGGAAGTTTTCCAATTGGGCAACGGTTAGACCACGAAATGGTAGCTCTCCCATCATGGTGGCCAGGGGAATCTCTCGTCCAATTCGCCAGGATAATGCTTCGACTACTGCAATGGAAAGTAATTTACCCCCTAGATACAGCCGTGCTACGTCAAGGTTTTTACCCGTTCGTTCGATTAATCCCTGGTAGGTTTCATCGTCCGGTTCGCATTGAAACCGTTGAAAAACGATTTCTGGTTTGAGGAAGTACATGAATCCTTCCATCTTTTTAATTGAATCCCGGAAACCATTGACGGTATAAGAATTGGTATTTGCCAGGTCGTGATTCGTTTCTGGGAGCAAGTTCCATGTATTGTTCAGAAAGTCAGCCGAGGCCGAATAGGCAAAATTTTCGACATCCCGGTTTGCCAGTCGTACTGATCGCTTAACGATAGTGACTAGTTCCGCCTCATCCCAGTTGAAACTAAAAACTTGATTGACCTGAACTAGCCGCTCGTAAAGGCTTTCGCTGGCACTGAGGCCCGTACTGGAAGATTTACCCCGGAAGGGAATGGTCGCCTCAATGCAGGCAGCAATCTGGGCAATGATGGCGGGTGGCAGGGCGTGTTCCAGACATTTGGCAGCAATCAGCGCACTGAGAAATTCATTTTGTCCGGCGGTGGGGATCAATGCTTGCCCACTAGCGAAACCAAAAACGCGCACCACCAGATGGAACATTTCATCATCTGGTAATTCAGTGCGATCACGGATGATCAACTGACCATCGATCTCCTTGACGAACGCCGAAATGTAGGCACTGATGTTAACACTGACACCCTGATCCACCTGAACATATACCAGGTCGTGGAATAGAGCAGCTAAGACTTCAATGGCATCCCCACTTTCGCCAACCTCAAAGATATGTTCGGCAGTATGGAAATAACGCCAAGGGCCAGTCATTGTTTGGATGATGAGTTCCCCGGTGCGTGTAACCCAGACGGGATCAGCTTGACCCCCAAGCTGCTGAATTGCCCAGTTCAAGCGTTCTAAACACCGTTCATGATCCTGTGCTAAACCCTGATCCCGTTCAAGCTCCATAGAGAGATCTCCACTTTCAATTCTCAATCACGTACTCTTAAACCCTTGGGTAAACGCCGTAGAACGTGCAACGTCTCCCCAATTTCAACGTCTGTTTGCTAAAGGTCTAGCTGCCCAAGTAACAACGGCAGGTATATTGGAAAGTTTCCATCAATCCGTGCCACTATGAATTCTTTTCTATGAATTGTTTGCATAGTAGCAGGAAGATTGGAGAGATAGAACGTCTCATCCTTTGTTTACGTCATTGCTTAAATAACTCTCTTGTCGTTGATCGACGGAATTAAATTGAGAGTTCCCTAAGTGAGGGGATAAATTCTCATTCTGAAAAGATATTAAGCCTCCGGCAGACCTTGTGCCTGCCGACAAAGCAGAAGTGAGCTTATTTTGACAGTCACCGTCAGCACCCTCTACCTTAAAGACTAAAAAAGAAACTGAACCATCTTCTGCTAAGGGCAATACCCCTTATTTAAATAACAGTTATTTCGTTACTAGAAATTGACCAAAATCACAGGAACACAGCTCACGCATTCCTGGTGATCTTGGTCAAATAGCTGAAAACGGGCGAACTTAGATTCCTTCAGTGTGGCACAGATACGATCTATGCCACATGAGGTAATTAAGCGATCGCGCCTGGGGCCCGCAGCAGTTCTATACAGCCAGGTTTTGCTGAACAACGGACACAAGCGATTCTGTCCAGAAATTAACCAGGTCAGTAGTCACTGCTTCGACCATGACCCGAATCAAAGGTTCTGTCCCAGATGCCCGCACGAGAATTCTTCCCTGATCACCCATGGCGGCTTCCGCCTGGGCGATCGCCCGTTGTAGGGGTTCGCACTCTTGCCAGTTCAAACGACGGGAACGATCCTCGACCCGAACATTCCTGAGAAGTTGGGGATACGTCTGAAAACTCTGGTCAACCAGATTGGCCAGGGACATCTGTGATTTTTGTACCAAACCTGCCAAATGCAGGGCCGTTAGCAGCCCATCACCACTTACGCCGTAGTGGCGACACAAAATGTGCCCTGATTGTTCACCACCCAGCATGGAACCAGACCGCACCATCTCAGCATGGACATATTGATCACCAACGGCGGCCCGAATCAGTTTACCGCCCTGTTTCTCCCAGGCCCGTTCAAACCCCAGGTTAGACATGACGGTTGCCACGATGGTATTACCGGGAAGCTGCTCGGTTTGTCGCAGGAGTTGTCCCCAGAGATAAAGAATATAGTCGCCATCTACGGTACGTCCTTTGGTGTCAACGGCTAGTACCCGATCGGCATCACCGTCAAAGGCGACCCCTAAATCAGCTTGATGGGTTGAGACAGCGGCCCGTAGCGAGGCCAGATGGGTAGAGCCACAGTTAACATTAATGCGATCGCCATCTGGCTGGTCATGCAAACAAATAACCTCTGCTCCTAGCGCCTGAAATGCGAGAGGTGCGAGATGAACCGCAGCTCCCCAGGCAAGATCCAGAACGACCCGCATCCCTTTGAGGGGTAATTCATCCTGTGTATCGGTTGCTAGTAGGGGTTGTTGGAGAGAGTGCAGGTAATCACGGGTTAACTCAGGGCGGTAGTAGTGATGCCCACAGCGATCGCCGCTCATGGGTTGGAGGGTAGCAACATCACCACGCAGTGCCCGTTCGATTTGCTCTTGTAAAGCGAGGGAAAGTTTACTGCCTCCAGGCCCAAAAAATTTGATGCCATTGTCTTCGGGGGGATTATGGCTGGCAGAAATCATGACCCCACCAACTGCTCCGGCTTGTTGGGTGAGGTGGGCAACGCCAGGGGTAGGGCATAGTCCTAAGTCCCAAACCTCCAAACCGGAAGCTGTCAGACCCGCTGACAGGGCCATTGATAGCATACTGCTTGAATTCCGAGAATCCTGACCAATGATTACAGGGCCAACAGTTGTAGCGTTTGACCGTAATACCTGACCGGCCCAAAAACCCAATTGAAGCGCCAGAGGGGCCGTCAATAAGTCACCTGCCCGTCCCCGAATACCATCGGTACCAAACAAGCGGTTCTCTGGTAAATTCAACCCCGTCCAACCCGAACCAAGTGCTACCGGCATGGGCTTAGGGTTGGAGGGTACTGTACCGGCGACAGACTTCCGCTCGGAGCGGGATTCGGCAGATTTACTAACTACGACTTCATTGCTCTCTGATGAGGTGTTAGCAATTTCAGTTTTTTCGATCCAGGTCGGCGACAATACCATAGTTTAAACTCCCCACACAACACACTCACTCACACTGGAGGATAACACTTTCTTTAGAAAGCAGTTCATATTCTTCGGTTAAGGAGCCTCGATCCCCTATGGGTAATCACACGGATCAATCACTCATCAAGACTTAATCGCGACTCTTAATTCCGACTTTAAATACCACTCGTATAACTTCGTGTTTGCTTTCGTTGTCGTTACCCTCATTAATAGTCACTCTGATGGAGCAATGACTGCATCTGCCGTGAGAATGTTGCATCGGCAATAAAACTACTGCCACAATCTCGATTCATTCACCAAGTTCCCCTTCAACGTGAAGCGTGATCACCCTTGGTTGCGTGGAGCCGGAACACCCTACACCCCCGCAGCAATTAACAATGATTCAATTGTTTCCCAGGTTAAGCCTTGCTGCAGGTAGCAGGGTTGGGCCGCATCATAAGGCCCCATTAGTCGATCAATTTTGACAATCGTTGCAGTATTGGGCAATACGGGAATGTCTGGATCGAAAGCTGTTGATCGCACCAGGGAACTGGAAAAGCCGCGAAAGATGGCAATCTGATCGGTTTCGCCATTCACCTCAGCGGTAACCAGCAATACCTCCTGGCGGTTTTTTTCGGTGTATTGCTCTAATCGCCTTAATTGACTCACCATTATTGTCCTGTGGCCGAACGTCCCTGTTTACCCAGGCGAATCAAAACAAAATAGGCAAAATAAACCATGTAAATGGTTAGGCCAACGATACCTAAAAATCCCAGGAACCAGGGGAATGTGTTGTGGTGGAACAGTTCTTTAAACGCCCAGGGTGGTGCTAGCCAGAGACGGCATAAGGGATCCCCAGTCACTCCTTGCTGGTTCAAGAAAGCACAACGCAAAACTGGAATTTGGGTCAACAAACCGATGACACAATAGATCGAAATTGCCCAACGCCAGGACATGAAGCTTAATTTAAGGGGACTGGCAGGTTGTTCGACTACTTCTTCATTCAGATCGCGCCAGAACCAGAGTGACAACACAATCAGCAGACGCGCAAACCAGCCGACCAGGAAGCCAATGGGAATAGCTGCGATCATCAAGTAAACCGTAATTGCCAGCAAACTGGAAACCCGCCAATAGATAAACAGGAGCTTCTGGATGGCACTTGCTTTATTGGCAAAGGCCCAGAGCAGCAGAGCGATCGGGCACAGTACGGTCAGCAATAACGCCAGACGATAATCTGTCCAGACCAGGGAGGGCAACCAGGGAGGGTTTGGCATGAGAAAGAGATAGAGGTTACAAAGCGTGACAGGTAGCCACCAAAAAATAAGTAGCCTGGGTGCTATTTAAGCACTTTAGCTACTCAAGGCAGTAGATTTTTTTAGTCAGCAAGCGGCCAATCAACGCAACTAACAGGTTTGTCAGAGATTAACCGCTCAGATTAATCAAATCTAGTCATCATATAGGCGACATTCAACCGCATCAGGGTTGTCGCTACAGTACTGTTCAAAGGAATTCTTCGGTTGAACCTGCTTCTGGTGAGAGGCTTCAGCTTGCAGTTCTTCAACGGCATCCCAGGCAGCGGCGCACTCAGGCGAGTTACTGCCACTCACATCGCAGACAGCGCGGGCTTCTGCTAACTCTTGCTCAATCTTTTGTTGGATATCGCTCATGGATTCTTAATTGCTTACGTTGTTATGGGCAATTATGGACTAGGTGGCACAGGGACTAGGTAACATAAGTTGCCCCTGGATGGAAAGACCCTATTGTCGTTAATAGGGGAGACGTGCCCCATTACATTACAACAAGTCATGCAATGGACACGAACGATGCCGCTAATGCATTTACCTATTACTACTGCGACATGTTCAATCATGACAAAGATTTTTGTCATGAAGAATTTGGGTCTCAGTACTTTACCTACATATATCTTAACGCGAAGGATCTTTCTGCAGATCCGTACTAAGCCGATCCGTATTCCTGATCCCTATACGGATGACCTGACTGAATAATCCCGCCAGAACGCTATACAACAGAAAGGCATTTCCGGTTACGCTGGTGATTAGCCTTCGCAAGGGAGGGAGCCTTGACTGTAACACCTAGCACCAATTCAATGAAGTGGGCGAGTGCCCTATCAACACGTCCTTCCTTAGAAGCGGCGATCGCAGACGTTGTGCAGCAGGCTCAGCAATCACTTCAGGCTGTGCCTGATCTGGCATTAGTATTTATTTCGGCGGCCTTTGCCAGTGAATATTCCCGGTTAATGCCCTTGCTCCGCGAACAGTTACCTGACGTGCCATTAATTGGTTGCGGTGGAGGGGGTGTCATTGGCATGAACTCCCAATCGCAGGCGCAGGAAGTAGAAAATGAGCCTGCCTTAAACCTGACATTAGCTTGTTTGCCGGGCGTAGACGTTCATACCTTTCACCTGGACGCTGACGACTTACCTGATTTAGATAGTCCTCCCGATGCCTGGGTCAATCAGATCGGTATCGCGACTACAGCGCAGCCTCACTTTATTTTGCTGGCAGACCCCTTTTCCTCCAGAATCAATGATTTACTGCAAGGGTTAGATTTTGCCTACCCCGGCGCAGTGAAGGTCGGTGGTCTGGCTGGCGGTAGTGTGGCCGGTGGTAGTAGTGGTTTGTTTTGTGATTTTCGGCTCTACCGGGAAGGCGTTGTGGGGGTGGCCCTTAGTGGCAATATCGTGCTGGAAACGATTGTGGCCCAAGGTTGTCGGCCCATTGGTCAGCCATACTGGGTGACGGATGGTGAACGTAATATTCTGCTTGGGTTAGAAGAACAAACGAGCGCTGACCCCATTCCACCTACTAGTAGTACCCGTGTTTCCCAGAAGCGGACTCCCCTGGAGGCATTGCAGGACTTAATTCAAACCTTAAGCGAAGAAGATAAAGCGCTAGCGCAACAGTGGTTATTTGTTGGTATTGCCCAGAATGAGTTTAAGCAAACCCTGGAACAGGGG
>CAZGDE010000237.1:0-11188 GCA_964524315.1 uncultured bacterium | reverse complement strand
CCTGTGAACTGTGTTCTAACTCGATCTTTGAGGCAATTGTTGGGAAATTCGTTCTACCAGTTGTTTAAGCTTGACGGGTTTAGATAGGTAATCGTTCGCACCCTCATCCAGACAACGTTCCGCATCTCCTGGCATCGCTAAGGCAGTCAGGGCAATGATTGGAATAGCACTGGTTTGAGTATCGGCGCGGATTTGTCGGATGGCTTCTAATCCATCCATTTCTGGCATTTGAATATCCATCAGGATCAGATCCGGTTGGTGCTGTTTTGCCATTTGAACAGCTTCCAAACCATTGTGGGCAAGCATGACCTGGAAATTGGATGCTTCCAGATACGTCAACAGGGTCATGATATTGTCTTCATTGTCCTCTGCCAACAGGAGTCTGGGAGAGGGAAGTGTTGCCGTACTGGTTTCGGTTGTTGGAATGGGCTGATTTTCGTCCTGACTCAGTTTGAATTTTGGTAACTGAGGGGTGGTTGGATTGGATGTGGGATACCACGGCAATGCCACCGTAAAGCAACTACCGCGTCCCACTTCGCTCTCAACCTGAATGCTACCGCCGTGCAGATCAACAATTCGTTTGATGATCGATAAGCCCAGTCCCGTACCCGCATAGCGGCGCGACAGGGAACTATCCACCTGAACAAATGGCTGAAAAATTTGATTCAAATGTTCGGGAGGAATGCCAATGCCACTATCAGTCACACAGAACTCAATCGCCGGCAGGGATGGATTCAGGCGGACTGCTAGCTTGACATGACCTCCATCAGGCGTGAACTTTACCGCATTGGTAAGTAAGTTAATTAACACTTGCGCGATGCGTCGTTCATCTGCCTGCATGGTCGGCAGATTGTTATCTATTTCGCAGGTTAACTGAATCTGCTTTTGTTGAGCTTGCTGGCGCACAAAATTGAGACTGGATTCACAAATTGTTGGCAGTGCCACTGAACTGAGTTCAATCTCCACTTTGCCCGACTCGATTTTGGAGAGATCTAAAATATCGTTAATGAGGGCAAGGAGATGTTTACCACTCTGTTCAATCGTTTGTAAAAACTTGCGTTGGCGATCGCTGAGGCTGCCAAATATTTCCTCTAATAAAACCTCAGATAATCCCAGAATGGAATTGAGTGGGGTACGCAACTCATGGCTCATGTTGGCCAGAAATTCATCCTTGAGTTGGGCGGCTCTGGCTAACTCAGCATTAGCTAAAGCAGTTTGCTCAATGCCGTGGCGCAGTTGAGCTTCAGCTTCCTTAATCTGAGTGATATCTCGTCCGACAGCTTGAAATTCGGTAAACGTTCCCTGTTCATCAAACAGCATCCGGCTAATCCACTGTGTCCAACGAACCTCCCCACGAGCAATGACGCGGTTCTCAACCGTGATAGTGGGGTTTTGGGCATTCATACTGTTAATCACTTGAGCAACCCTTTCCCGATCGTCCGCAAAAATGACAGCCTCGTAACTTTTACCCAAAATCTCTTCCAGGGTCAGGTCAAAATATCGCAGAAAAGCACCATTGGCAAACTGAACCGTTGTGTCGGGTAAATAGCGAATAATCAGGTCTGTTTGATCTTCTACGATCGCGCGGTAACGAGCTTCACTTTGTCGTTGCAATTGGGCGTAGGCATTCGCCTGTTGCAGGGCAATACCCAGGTGGAGGGCAAGTTGTTGCAGTAATTCGACTTCCAGCGCTTGCCACGATCGCGGTGCCGTACAATGATGGGCAATCAGCAACCCCCATAACAGACCATCCCGTAGAATTGGCACAACCAGATTTGCCCGTACCTGGAATTGTGCCAGAAATTCGACGTGGCATTCAGTCAGGCTACCGTCATAGATATCGGTCTTTGTCACCACGCGTCCTTGCCGATATTGCTCAATATGATTTTCGTCAAAGCAAGGATCATGAATATGGCTAAACAGGACAGAGCGCCATGCTTCGGTCACAGACTCAGCCACAACAACATTATTACTGGGCGGTACCAACTGAAAGACCAGGACGCGATCGGTTTGCAGAAACCGCCGAATTTCGGTGACGGTTGTTTGCAAGATTTCATCAATACCCAGGCTTTGGTGGATTTGCAGCGTAATTTGAGCGACTAACCGTTCCCGTTCAATTCGTTGCTGTAGTTGGGTGCGTAATTGGACGGTTTCAATTGCGCTCGTTACCGCCCGTTGCAATGTTTCTGGAGTAATCTTTCCCTTTAACAGGTAATCCTGGGCACCGGCTTTCATCGCCTGTACCGCGATCGCCTCATTGCCCTGCCCAGTGACAATAATCACAGGTAAGCAGGACTGTTGGCTGAGAGCCTGCAATGCCGTGAGAAATTCCAACCCATCCAGATCAGGCAAGCGATAATCGAGCAATACAAGGTCGGGTTGGTGTTGTTGCCACAGGTCAAGACCCTGCTGACCCAGTGATGCTTCCAGAATCGTATAGGAATACGTGGAATCACGCTTCAGATAACGCCGATAGAGTTCCTGGTCTTCGGGAGAATCATCCACGATCAAAATAGTACACGGAGATTGAGCCATGCCTAATCCTTCGGGCAACCGGGCAACGTTGTAACCTTAAACCAGTAGTCTACAAGTGTTTGAATCGAGGTTTTTAGGTGGGCAAAATCGATGGGCTTAACCATGTAACTGTTTACCCCATAGCGATAACAGTCTTCAACGTCTTTAGGGTTGTTAGAGGTGGTAAAAACGACGATGGGAATGGTTTTCAGCTTTTCATCCCGTTTAATACGGTGCAACACTTCGCGCCCATCGGTTCCCGGCAGGTTCAAATCCAGTATGATTAAGCCCGGTAGAGGCAACTTTTGGCGATCGTGATAGTTGCCCGTATGGTAGAGAAACTCTAGTGCCTGATCTCCATTTACACAGCGTTGTAGTGGAATTGTGAGGGGCGATCGCTGTAAAAGTCGTTGCAATGCCTCAAAGTCCTCGTTACTATCTTCCACAATTAATAGTGGTGGCACTGTCTGACCAATGATGGGCGAATTGGCTGTCATGCACTTGCCTCTGTTGCCAGGGTAAAGTAGAACGTCGTTCCTTGGGTAGGGGTTGACTCAACCCAAATTCTACCCCCATGTCGTTCCACAATCTTCCGCACAATCGTTAATCCGGCACCGGTACCCCCCCCATATTCATCCCGTCCATGTAAACGACGGAAGATTTGAAAAATCCGGTCGAGATGATCCGGATGAATACCAATGCCATTGTCACGCACATAGAAAGTGGGAGCAGTAGAGATTGCTTTCGTGGTTCCTCCTGCCTGCCCTTTGTCAATCACACCAATTTCCACCCATTTCTCAGTTTTATCGTTGTACTTAATCGCATTGCTCAGCAGGTTAGTAAACAGTTCGTTGATTTGGGCGCGATCGCACGTGATGGTAGGAAGGGTTTGGCTGAAACGAAAGATAACTTCATTGTGCGGTCGGGCAATGCTGAGAGTTGCAATCACCTGCTGCACTAACTCATCCAGATCAACTGTTTGCCACATTAGTTCGGCCCGGCCCAGGCGCGAAAAATGAAGCAGAGAATTGATCAAATCTTCCATGCGCTGTGTCAACCGTACCAGGGTTTGCAGTTTAGCAATACCCTCACCATGTAAGGTTTCGGCATAGTCCTCCATTAAGAAATTGGCATAGTTATGAATGCCACGTAGAGGCTCCTTCAGGTCGTGAGAAGCGATATAGGCAAAGGAATCCAGTTCTTCGTTACTCCGCTGCAATTCAAAGTTCATGGATGCCAGTTCCTCAGCCTGCCGCAGCACGATACCCACAATCAGGTTACGTAGTTCGATGACGGTTTCTACCTCATAAGGCTTCCAGGGTAACGCACAACCACGCACAGTTTCTTGCCATAAATCAAATGATTTGCGCGGCGACAGACGCAAGCTACCATCGGATGACACTTCGACCGGCTTGTTCGGATTGCCACCCCAATTCACTGTTTGAACAACTTCTGGACGAAACCAGAGAAGATAATTCTGGTGACTGCGAGAAATTTCCAGGGCCAGTACACCGCTGGCGATCGCCCGAAACGACTCAGCCGCAGGGTAGTTTTTCATCAGTGATTGCGTCTCAAATAGGCCCTGTCGCAGATGGGGCCTCATCCAATCAAGTAACGCATGGATCTCCTCATTTGAGGGCGTTTCACCGATACATGTGTACTGGTCGCGATCGCAGATAACTGCTCCAGTTGCATTAACCAGGTACAACAAATCAGCTTTCAGTTGCACCATGCCATCAAAAAAGTTTTCAGCCTGAGACAGGGCTTCCACAAACTGAGTTTGGCGTGATTTCAATTGCTGTTTATCGTCGCTATCCTCGATAGCTTCCTTATTGGTGAGTTCAACTGACACCACCTGTCCAATAAATTCACAAATGGTGCGGATGTAGTAAGGGATATATTTGGGCGATGAATGGTGGCAGGCAATTAAACCCCAAAGTTTCTGATCTTGCATCAGCGAGATCGACATAGAAGCCACCACGCCCATATTTTGCAAGTACTCCAAATGAATTGGAGAGACACTCCGCAGAACTGCCAAACTTAGATCGAGCGGTTGGCCAGTGATGGGGTTGTTGGCTGGCGTGAGCGCAATCGGCTCGTAATTAGCATCGGGAATCAGCCGTAACCAGTTCAGAGTGTAGAGATAGCGGGCCTGTTTGGGAATATCAGAGGAGGGATAATGTAAATCCAGATAAGGGGTTTCCTGATTGGTATCCTCAGCAATAACCCTACCAGCCCCCTCAACATCAAACTGATAGACCATGACGCGATCGAACCCCGTAATGCGCCGCACTTCCTTAACCACGACCTGGCACATATCCCGCAGTGTGAGTGATTTTTGAATACGGGTAATGGGTCCTTTGACCTGGCGATAAAAATCAAAAAAGTCCGTTTTTTCCTTCGCCTGTTTTGGCTCCAGTTCCAGCAGTACCACTCCATCCCGCCGATGGACAATACCATCGAAGACCAGAGATCGTTCCGATCGCTGAATTGATAAGTCCAGAGGGTTAGTACTCTCAAAATCCTCTGTCAGGCATTGCTGAATCTGCTGAATCTGCTTTGCTCTGAACAACTTCGAGAGCGGTTTACCCAGCAAATCCTCTGGCAAATAACCGATAGCAGCTTCCGTGTTGCAACTAGTTTGTAAGATTTCGAGATCCCCCTCGCGCAAGACCAATAACACCCCGTGGGGTTGAACCTGACCGGGAATATGAATTGGTTCGCGATCGCAATTGGTCAAATCCAGGTTAATGATCTCATTGCCAGTCTTGCTTGATACATCTGCCATGCGCTTCCGTTCTCCTAACGGTTTGATGACCTACATGTGGGGCAAATTGCTCCTGCGTCAAACCCATCAGTTACCAAAACTCCGCACTAGATGACTGACGACAGACGTTGAGGTATTTTTCTCTACCAGAAAGCCTATCCTGTAAGGTCAGATGATCATAGCGTAACCTGGAACGGATTGATAGCCGTTTTTCTAAACCATTATTTAATCCTTGCGCTCATGTTCTTTCGCAGGAGATACGACATCGCCTTAAAAAAGTGGCTGTAAATCTGGTTCTACCCAGGTTAATCGAGCCAGTTCAGACATCAAATTATCACGGGAATAATACTGCAATGGCAATTTTGGATCGTCACACTGTTGCATCAACTCCTGCCATAGATCAATCGTCAATTGAGTTGATGAATTCGCACTCAGAAAATCCCTAATTTTAGCAATCCAAAACAAGGTTAGTGTTTCGTGGTATCCACTGGTAGCACTATTCTCAATGCCAACTGCCTGGTTATATCGTTTGATGCCTGATTTAATTCGCGCGATCGCCTCTGCCTCCGAGTAATGGAGCAGAAACCAGAGAGCCACCGCGAGATGGGCTGAATGCGTCCATTGCGATCGAGGTAGTTGGCAATCCTCGAACGCTTGCACCAGTTGTTCAATGTCTTGAATTTTAACCATCAGCGGAAATGGGTTGATGTTTCAATTCGCGTAAGCGGTATAGCTCCGGACACACAACCATAATCATGGCAACAACCAGAAGTGTGCCAATCCCACCACTGACAACTGATATCACTGGCCCTAACCAGGCGGCGACCAATCCAGATTCAAACCCGCCCAGTTCATTCGACATGCTGATGAAAACACTATTAATGGCAGAGACACGACCACGCAAATGGTCAGGTGTCCATAACTGAGCCAGGGTTTGACGGATAATGACACTGACATTATCCAACGCTCCCGTTAATGCCAGCATCAATAGGGATAGCCACAGTGATCGCGAGTAACCAAAAATAATCGTTACCACCCCAAACCCGGCCACCGATGCTAATAGTATCTTCCCTGCTGGTTGAATCGGCGGACGGTTGACCAGAATCGCCCCCATTACCAGGGCACCGATCGCTGGAGCCGCCCGCAACCAACCTAACTCAGCGGCTCCCACATGCAAAATATCCTTGGCATAGATGGGTAACAGGGTGACCGCGCCCCCAAATAACACAGCAAACAAATCCAGGGTCATCGCTCCTAACACAACCGGATGCATTCGCAGAAATTGAAACCCTGCCGCGAGCGATCGCAACGATAGCGGTTCCTGAACAATGCGAGACTGATCATCGGGAAGTCGCTGGATCAATGCCAGATAAACGATGGTTGCCGCTGTAACGATCGCATACACCAACGGTGCCCCATGCAAAATAGCGATCAACAAGCCACCAAAAGCAGGGCCAGCGACAGAAGCAAACTGAAACGTGGCACTATTCCAGGTTGCGGCATTGGTATATGCCGTCGTGGGAATGTATTGCCAGAGCAACGCATCCGTAGAAGGTTTGTGAAAGCCTCGCGCCAAACCCATCCCGAACAAACAGGCATACACCATCCAGATCGGTCCCTGCCCAAAGGAGACCAGGGTTAGCCCCAACGCACATACTGCCATCAAACTACCGCAGACCAGGATAATGCGCTTCCGGTGGGCATGGTCGGCAAAGTGCCCCGCCAGAAAGGTAACGGTGATGATGGGCAGAATTTGCACCAGACCAATACCTCCCAATACCAGGGCATTGTGCGTGCGTTCGTACAGTTCCCATCCCACCGTCACGGTCTGCATCTGAAACACGGTGAGCAAAATGAGACGGGCGATCGCCAGATTCCGATAGTTGGCAAACCGTAGTGCCAGAAACGGATCAGACTTAGCAGGTTTCAACAATCCCATGTAGTTAGTTCTCTCAAATTTTCCTGGCAACAACGCGCAGACGGCGATAATCCGCTTTCCATAGACCGTTATCATACAGAACAGGTTGTAACTGCGCTTCAACCACCTGTATGACCCGTTGTTGCATCTCTGCGTCCACCTGGGCAAGAATGCCATTGGCAAACATTTGCAACCAGTGACGCAAACCCGCTTCACCCGCTTCCAAGGGGGTCGGGCGATCGAACAATACAGCGTAAGTCACTTCCAACCCCTGTTGTTCTAATCGTGTTGTATAGTCACTGATGCTGGGAAAATACCAGGGATTCCAGGACTCACAATCGACATAGCCAAAGTCTTTCAGCGTCGTGAATAGAGCAGTGGCGATCGCCCCAATGTTTCCCTTGCCCCCAAATTCCGCTACAAAACGTCCACCCGGCTTCAGGGCTGCCGCAATACAGCGAATCACCGCATCCGGCTCCTTGACCCAGTGCAGAGTGGCATTGGAGAATATCGCATCGACGGGTGCTGCACTGTGAAAGTTGCGGGCATCGGCGATCGCAAACGTCAAGTTGGGATAGGTTTGCTGTGCCGTAGCAATCATACTGGGGTCGCTATCAATGCCAGTGGCGATCGCCCCTGTTGCGGCGATTTTTGCGGTGAGATGACCTGTACCACAACCCAGATCAAGAATTCGTTCACCGGGTTGGGGTGCCAATAGCTCCACAACAGATGCGCCATACTGCCAGACGAAACTATGCTGGTTGTCATACAACGTAGTGTTCCATTGTTGCTGGGATGAAGATTGCTGGGACATGACGGTTGTGATGGTTGTGATGATAATTTGCAAACTGTACGGGCGGGTTTAGCAAGCCAAACTGCTCTCGGCAACGAGTTTGACGACAAAACCCGCCCCTACCCAATATCGAAACTTACAGCCATTCTTGCTTGAATAAACCAAATCTTTTGCAAGGGCGCACGACCATGCGTCCCTACCGTGTGGCTAACCCACCTGAGAACTGCTGTACTCAATTCCTATTCCTTAAGAAATCGCTTGTGCGCCCTTATAGGGAACCTAAATCGACTGTAAAAAAAATCCTTTTAGATGTCCAATATATATTTCGTGTTCTATTAATACTTTAAATATATAAATAAGTTGCCTCTAAAATTCTCCGGTTGAAATTACCCGTGGTTGAACTGCGCCATCTCCATTACTTCATTACCGTTGCGGAAGAACTCAACTTCAGCCGTGCTGCCGATCGCCTGCACATGGCTCAACCACCCCTCAGCCAGCAAATTCGCCAACTGGAAGAAGAACTGGGCTTTCAACTCTTCCATCGCACCAAACGACGGGTGCAACTTACCGCAGCGGGACAAACTTTCTTAATTGAAGTCCACCAGGTCTTGCAAAGTCTCGATCAGGCAATTCAAACCGGACGACAGGTCAGCCGAGGAGAGGTGGGGCAACTGGCGATCGGCTTTGTCAGTTCTGCCGCTTACAACATCCTGCCCCCCATTCTGCAAACCTTTCGTCGCCAGTTTCCCAACGTCACGTTAGAGTTGCGTGAACTCACGACACGCGAACAGTTACAAGCGTTGGTAGCCGGAAAACTGGATATTGGTTTTGCCCGTCCGCCCGTTGAGGAACCAGCCTTAGCCACAACGGTTATTTTTCGAGAACCGCTCATGATTGCATTGCCAGCCTCTCATCCATTGAGCAAACAGGACACAGTGGCCGTGCGATCGCTTGCCAATGAACCCTTTATTCTATTTCCCAGAGCGGTCGCTCCCGGTTTGTACGATCCCATCATTCGCCTGTGTTTAGAGGCGGGGTTTAATCCCCAGGTGGTGCAGGAAGCAATTCAGATGCAGACAATTGTCAGTCTGGTGGCAGCGGAAATGGGGGTGGCAATCGTGCCCCTCTCCTTGCAAAACTTGCAGCGCCAGGGAGTTCTCTATAAACCTTTGGCAGAATCAACCCCAATGGTAGAAATTGTCATGATCTGGCACCAAAATCCCACGCCCGCAGTGCAACGGTTTTTGGAGAACATAAATTTAGCCTTGGAAAACATGGTCTGAACCTGAACATTCCTAATACGATTAAATTGGCGCGATCGCCGCTCACAGGTAGTCTCTGACAAAACCATCCATGTTACGCAAACCCCAAACCGGCTGGACTCCGCAACACTGGGCAAGTTGGAAACCCTTTGGACTGGGCGAACAATACCCCAACAACTATTGGGAAGTGTTTCGTGCCATCTGGCAAAGTCGGGATAACTTTCCCTATGCGTGGCGGGTGCTGAACGAGGGCGTGTGCGATGGTTGTGCCCTGGGCACGACTGGCATGAAGGACTGGACGCAGGATGGTGTCCACGTGTGCAATGTGCGCCTGCGCTTGTTGCGGTTGAATACCATGCCTGCCCTGGACGATCGCCTGTTGGAAGATGTTTCGCAATTACACAGTAAGAGCGGACAGGAACTCCGTGATCTCGGTCGATTACCCTATCCCATGCTCCGCCGCAAAGGTGACAAAGGATTCCGTCGCGTCAGTTGGGAAGAGGCACTAACCTTAATTGCCGATCGCATCCGGGCAACATCAAGCGATCGCCTCGGTTTCTACATCACCAGTCGCGGTACGGTCAACGAAACCTACTACGCAACTCAAAAAGCTGTCCGGGCAATGGGCACCAACTCCATCGACAATGCCGCCCGCATCTGCCACTCGCCCAGCACAGCGGCATTAAAAACGACGATTGGTGCGGGTGCTACCACCTGTTCCTATAAGGATTGGATTGGTACGGATCTGCTGGTATTTATCGGTTCCAATGTGGCAAATAACCAGCCTGTCACCGTTAAGTACCTCTATCTGGCGAAGAAAGCAGGTACGCGCATTGTTGTGATTAACAACTATCGCGAACCGGGGATGGAACGCTACTGGGTACCATCGGTGGTAGAAAGTGCCCTCTTCGGAACCAAATTTGCGGAAGATTTCTTCCTGGTGAATGTGGGTGGCGATATCGCCTTTTTGAATGGCACATTGAAGCATATGGTGGAAAATGACTGGTGCGATCGCGCCTTCATTGCCAACTACACCACTGATTTCGATCGTCTCAAAGCAACCCTGGCAGAACAATCCTGGGATGTGCTGGAACAGGTATCGGGTGCGTCTAAAGAGGAAATGTATGCCTTCGCCAAAATGGTTGGTGAGGCATACAACGCTGTTTTCGTGTGGAGTATGGGTATTACCCAGCACGAATGCGGCGAGGACAATGTGCGGGCAATTATTAACCTGGCACTCACCAAGGGGTTTGTCGGTCGTGAAGGGTGTGGACTGATGCCCATTCGTGGCCATTCCGGTGTCCAGGGGGGAGCCGAAATGGGTTGTTATGCGACAGCCTTTCCCGGTGGTAAAGACATCACGCCAGAAACGGCTGCCCACTTAAGCGCTCACTGGGGCTTTGCGGTACCCACCAGTAAGGGACTGATTGCCCCAGAAATGATCGATGCAGCCCATCGCGGCAAAATGGATGTGCTGGTTACTGTCGGGGGTAATTTTCTGGAAGTGTTGCCTGACCCCAACTACGTGCGGGAAGGGTTGAAGCGGGTACCGTTACGGGTTCATATGGATATTGTCTGCTCCAGGCAAATGTTGACCGATCCCAGTGATACGGTCATGATTCTGCCCGCCGCAACCCGTTATGAAATTCCCGGTGGTGTGACAGAAACCAGCACCGAACGACGGGTCATTTTTAGTCCAGAAATTCCCGGTCATCGCATTGGCGAAGCCCGTCCCGAATGGGAAGTCTTCATGGAACTGGCGCGACGGGTCAAACCGGAACTGGCGGATAAACTCCACTTCGCCAGCACTGTCAGTATTCGGCAGGAAATTGCCCAGGTGGTGCCGCTCTATGCGGGGATTCAACATTTGCAAACAGCGGGTGATCAGTTTCAATACGGTGGTTCCCATCTCTGCTTTGGCTGGCACTTTGAGA
>CAZGDE010000236.1:7237-11227 GCA_964524315.1 uncultured bacterium | reverse complement strand
TCGCAAAAATTGCTGCATTTTACCTTAAATCCCTTTAGGAGGGGGTGCGGGGGAAGCTTCCGTCCCCCGCTGGGGGGCTTGGGGGGCAACCCCCCAAACAGGTTTTTGCATGCATAACTAATCTTTCACTTACACAATTTCTGCATGCATAACGGATCTTTCACTTGCGCCTCCACCAAAGTCTTCAAAAGCTTTTATCCCTGCAATGTTTCCAAATTGAGGTAGAAAATATGTCTTCCGTTGTTTTGCTCCCGATCGCGCTCTTACTGCTAATCGTGTCGATTCTCTGTATTCCCTGGTTACGTCAACAGCTTGTTACCCGGTGGATTGTGAAACTGATTCAGGCGATGAATTTGTTACCGGCGATCTCTGCGACGGAAAAGGCGGCGATCGAAGCGGGTAATGTCTGGATCGAAGGTGAGTTTTTCACTGGCAAACCCAATTTCGATCGCATTCTGAGCCAACCCTATCCGCAACTGTCACCGGACATACAGGCGTTTCTGGATGGTCCAGTTGAAACTGTCTGCCAGATGGCAACGGATTGGGAAATTTATCAACAAAAAGATCTGCCAGCGACGGTGTGGGATTACCTGAAACAGGAACGTTTCTTTGGCATGATGATTCCCACTGCATATGGTGGGTTGGGCTTTTCTAACCTGGCGTACAGTGCGGTGATGGTGAAACTGGCATCCCGCTCCTTTACCCATGTGGCAACGGTTGGGGTGACGAACTCGCTCGGTCCTGCCAAGTTGTTACTGCGCTATGGAACTGATGAACAGAAATCCCATTACCTGCCGAAATTGGCACGGGGTGAGGAAATTCCCTGCTTTGCCCTGACTGAACCCACTGCTGGATCGGATGCTGCCAGCCTGACTTCGCGGGGGGAAGTGTTCCGGGGTGAGGATGGCAAGCTGTATCTGCGGTTGAACTGGAAGAAGCGGTATATCACCCTCGGCGCGATCGCCACGCTACTGGGGCTGGCATTCCGCCTCTACGACCCCCACAATCTGTTAGGCAGGGGTAAGGATATCGGCATTACCTGTGTGCTGGTGCCAACCAGTACGCCCGGTGTGGTGATTAACCAGCGCCATGACCCGATGGGTGTCCCGTTCTACAATTCCCCAACGGAAGGGCATGATGTCATTTTGCCCGTTGAGCAGATTATCGGCGGTGTGGAGCAGGCTGGACAGGGCTGGAAAATGTTGATGCAAAGTCTCGCAGCGGGACGGGGTATCAGTTTCCCGGCGACCTGTACGGGTGTTGCCAAACTCGTGGCAAGGGTGACGGGGGCACATAGTATTGTGCGGCAACAGTTTGGTCTGTCCATTGGACGGTTTGAGGGGGTCGAGGAACCGCTAGCCCGCATCGGTGGACTGACCTATGTGATGGAAGCAGCCCGTCTCTATACCTGTGGTGCGGTGGATCAGGGCGAACAGCCAGCGGTGGTATCGGCGATCGCCAAGTACAACACTACGGAACTATCTCGCAAGATCATTAACGATGGGATGGATATTTTGGGCGGATCTGGCATCTGTCGGGGACCTCGTAACCTGTTGGCGAACATCTACACGGCTACACCGATTTCGATTACCGTTGAAGGAGCCAACATTCTCACCCGCACGTTAATGATCTTTGGGCAGGGTGTGATCCGTTGCCATCCCTATGTCTATCAGGAAATTCAAGCACTTGCGGATAAGGATATCGCTGGCTTCGATCGCGCCTTTTGGGGACACATGGGATCGCTCATTCGCAATACTGGCCGGGCAACCTGGTTGAGTCTGACACGGGGGTATGGGGCGCGATCGCCCGTCACTGGCGAAACTGCCCGCTATTACCGCAAACTTGCCTGGGCATCTGCCACCTTTGCCCTGTTGACGGATCTGGCGTTGATTGCCTTTGGTGGTTCACTGAAGCGGAAAGAGAAATTGACGGGACGATTTGCGGATGTGCTGTCCTGGCTATATTTGGGAACTGCCACATTACGCCGCTTTGAAGCAGAAGGCAGACAACCTGCTGATTTACCGCTGGTGCATTGGGCAATGCAGTACAGTTTCGCCCAGATGCAGGATGCCTTTGAGGGAATTTTTAGTAATCTGGATATTCCCGTCCTGGGTGGTTTGCTGCACCGAGTTGTATTACCGTGGTGGCGGTTAAATCCCATTGGGACGATGCCAACCGATCGCCTGGGTAGTCAGGTGGCACAAAGCCTGCAACAACCCGGACAGGTGCGCGATCGCCTGACCACTGGTATCCATGTCCCCACCGATTCCCAACAAGCTTTGGGGCGACTGGAACGGGCATTTAATTTGGTTCACCAGGTTGATCCTATCCTGAGAAAGATCAAAGCTGCCAGCCGTACCGGACTGTTACCTTCTGGCAAGCCAGAACAATTATTAGAGCAGGCATACGCGTCGGGTCTAATTAGTGAAGCGGAAACCACCCTCATTTGTGAAGCAGAATTTGCCCGCAATGACGCTATCCAGGTCGATGCCTTTGATTACCAGAAACAATCAACTACAACCATTCTGACTTAATTGGATGATGGATTGGAAATATGGATTTAGCTACGCTCAATCCACGATTTGCAGTGGGTTGAGCGTAGCTGAAACACAAACCTAAAACATTACTATTAACTGTGCGAATAACTGTGCGAATAGGGAAGTTAGAACAATTCAGAGAAAAATATATCCAGAGAAAAATATATTCAGAGAAAACGCTTCAATAGTACTACCGTCCAAATGATAGTGGAAGCAATAAAAACCACCAGACCAGTAATAATCCAGGGTGCAGATAAAACAGGCGGAAAAACAGTGTTGGCAGATACGACGAGCCAGTGTACGTAACATAGAAAAATCACCAGCATCACCCCAAAATAGGTCGAGTGCTGACGTAAAAATGCGATGGTTTCAGCTCGTCGGTCAGGGGCAAGCCAGTAGTCACGGTTGGGTAGATTGATACGAATTCCTGGATTACCAAAGGTCAGGTTTGTGAGAAAGACCATAACCGCTGGCAACCCCACGACGAAAACCAGCATGAATTGCACATAGAAGGCGCGGGGCATGAAACCATTTGCTACACCTGATGCTGCAAAATGTGATGCGACAACTTCGGGTAAGGAGGAACTCGTAATCCAGATGAAAAATGCAGCACCAGCAACCACGATCAGAAAGAGTAGCGAGGAGTGTTGACTGAAGCTAAACTTTTGCCGCTGCATAAAGATCGCCCCATAAAAGATTCTTTTGCCAAAGTGTAACCTGGAAGACGGATGCTATCGTGAAGTCGTCTCCATTTCTTCATGCTCCAATCCTGACTAACAAAAAGGGCAGTACAGGAACGGGAAGCCCACCAAATTTAATACGGTTTTCCTTCCCACATCCACATGAGGAATGTCTAATGTAGAAGTGTTGACGCTAATAACGTTAATGACTTTTCTCTCTCGTATCGTGCTGAAGGTACTGCAACACTATGCCTCAAATTCTCGAAAATCCTTCTAACTCACTGGAACAGGCGATCCAGGCGGCGATCGCCCAGGCGCGTGCTGCCTGCCAGGACGGTGGCACCACCTCTAACGAATGTGCTGTTGCCTGGGATATCGTGGAGGAACTGCAAGCGGAAAAATCCCATCGCCACTCCTCTGACCACAGAAACTCACTCCAACGTTACTGCGACGATAATCCTGATGCAGATGAGTGTCGCATTTACGACGTTTAGGATTGTGGATTTAATAAATTCGCAAACCGTACGGGCGTAGCATTTGGCAGCCGTTCGGGGTGTGGTCACGAGGACTATGCCCAAATGCTACGCCCCTACCAAATCTCGAACTGATTTAATTCCCATGCCTTAGGAACATGGATTAAATCAGATCCGCTACATACCGCGATGCCTGCACGGGCGTAGCATTTGGCAGCCGTTCGGGGTGTGGTCACGAGGACTATGCCCAAATGCTACGCCCCTACCAAATCTCGAACTGATTTAATTCCCATGCCTTAG
>CAZGDE010000236.1:0-7137 GCA_964524315.1 uncultured bacterium | reverse complement strand
ATGGATTAAATCAGATCCGCTACATACCGCGATGCCTGCACGGGCGTAGCATTTGACAGCTGTTCGGGGTATGGTCGCGAGGACTGCGCCCAAATGCTACGCCCCTACCAAATCTCGAACTGATTTAATTCCCATGCCTTAGGAACACGGATTAAATCAAATCCGCTATATACCGCGATGCCTGTACGGGCGTAGCGTTTGGCAGCCGTTCGGGGTATGGTCGCGAGGACTGCGCCCAAATGCTACGCCCCTACCCCGATTAGGACAAAACTCGGATTTCTTCTGTCGATACATCATCAAACAGGTGTATCCAGTCAAAGAAATCCGAGTTTTTCAGGTGTTATGCTGATTCTCTTAACAGCGATTATCGATGCGAATTAATCGATATGATTCTCTGGCAATAAAAAAGCTGGATAAATTGAAATGTCATTTCAATCTAACCAGCTTTAGTAGCAGCACCTAACGTTTGTTGATCCTAGAATCGACCCTTATATCTTGTGAGTTGGCTATCTGAATCGACTCAAACAGGCGGCATATTCACTTTTTGCGCTAGACCAGTGACTCTCAATACCTGAATCGCCCACCAGGTTATATCCAGCTCCCACCAGCGCCAGCCAGCCTTTGCCACATTGGGATAGGCATGGTGGTTGTTATGCCACCCTTCGCCATAGGTAAAGATTGCTGCCCACCACAGATTCCGGGAGTTGTCCTTTGTATCAAAGGTGCGATAACCCCACATATGAGTGACAGAGTTGATCATCCAGGTTGTATGCCAGAGAATGACTGCTCTCAGGAACACACCACAAATGACAAACGACCAACCGCCTAACACATAAAGCAGAATCGCAATGGGAATTTGTAACAACAGATGGTAGCGATCGAGCCAGCAATAGAAAGGATCGCGCACCAGATCCGGTGCATATCGTTTGTACTGTTCGTAATTGAAAAATTCTTTTTGTGGATAGAAAATCCAGAGCATGTGGCTCCACCAGAAGCCACGTCGTGCCGAGTAGGGATCTTTATATTCGTCTTCAGTAAAGGCATGGTGCAAACGGTGTCCGGCTGCCCAGAAAATTGGTCCACCTTGCAGGGCCGAGGCCCCAATAACGGCAATTACATACTCCAACCATTGGGGTACCTGGAAGCTACGATGACTCAGTAGACGATGGTAGCCTAAACAAATACCGATACTGCCAAAAAGCCAGTGGAGAAATAGAGTGGCTCCTAAAGCAGGCCAGGAGAAGAACCAGGGCGTTAATAACGCCAGGGCGTGAACCGCACCAAAAAAGGCTACCGCAATCCAATTCAGCTCAGGGTCTTTGGGAACCTCTGGCAGGGTTTGCTGCACATTCGATGTCATTTTAATTCCTCAAATTTTTCCTCAACCACACAGACTCAGGGGAATAGTTAGCACCCTAAGGAAAGGGGGGATAGGGGAGTAAATGGTGGCCTGATGGGATGACGGGATGGTAACACACCTATCCAGGCTTTCATCCGCGAATTATCTCACCATTCAACTCTCCAACGCTCTCAATTTACCCAACGGAAATAGTCGGTTCTGGCAAAGCGATCGCCGGATCTCTGTACGAGCCCTGACGATGGGTGATCCGTACCGCATCCGCCAGTTTTTCAATGGAAGCGTCCTTCAAACAAAACGCATCGGCTCCAGCCGCAATTGCATCTAACAACAGCGATTCTTGCTCAGGTGTAACCAAAACTAGAATTTTGGACGGAATGACGTAGGAATTTGCCTGAACTTTGCGTGCCATCCGGATAAACTTAACCAAATCCATATCTGGTAAGGTGCTATCCACAACAGCAACATCCACGTCAATAGATTCTAACAGAACTAAACCTGTTTCGGCATTGGTTGCTTCACTAGCAACTTCAATTTGGTTCTGCGATCGCAAATTGACTCGTAAATCAATCCGTGTTTGTTGATCATCTTCAATCACAGCGACCTGAATTAAATCATGTTGGTGCTGACTGGGAACATAGCTATCGACTGCTGGTAAATCGTTCGGGCCGCCACAGGCTGAAATCGTGCCAACGAAATCGATATCGGCGGGACGCTCCTGGCGCAATTGCGCCATTTGCTCGGGCGTGAGAATTCGGGATTCATCAAACCCAAATTCAATTTCCGTATGTAAGCCTTTCTGTTTCACCCGTTTCAGGTTGTAGAAGCGTTTGTTGAGGGTCGTTTTGACAAATGCCCAGAGACAACCGAGTAAATAGCGCCGTTTGAAGGGATCTTTTTCAAACCAGTACTCCCAGAACTTCCAGGAATAGAAGCGAGCATAGTTACGCAATACGCCTTTCAGAACTTCTTCCCGCATCATGTTGTCAGGCTTGATGATGGGCGTAACGAAGTTGTAGTGGGAATAGTCGCGGATTTCCACCTTGTCAGCCAAATCCTGAAACAATTCCGAGAAGGGCCACGGTGTGTACATGTTCCAGTTGGTCATGTCAGCCTGCCAGTCCCGCGCCATCCGGTAACTTTCCTCGATGGTTTCGGGTGTTTCATTGGGCAGACCCATGATAAATTGCACTTCTGCCAGAATGCCGTTTTGCCGCAGTAATTGGACGGCGCGTTTGTTGTCGGCAATGGTTGTTTCCTTACGGAAGAGGTTGAGATTGAGCTGCGCCGCCGCCTCCGTTCCCAACGAAACGTGAACCAGTCCAGCCTTGCGGTAGAGGGGGAGTTCCTTCTCATCCCGCAGAATGTCCGTTACCCGTGTGTTAATGCCCCAATGGACATCGAGATTACGCTCGACTAACTCATTACAGAGGGCAACGAAACGGGATTTGTTAATCGTTGGTTCTTCGTCAGCCAGGATGAAAAAGCCAACCTTGTGTTCCTTCACCAGGTATTCAATTTCATCCACGAAGTTTTTCGGCGATCGCGATCGATACTTCCGCCAGAATTTCCACTGGGAACAGAAGCGACAACGGAACGGACACCCACGGGAATAATTGGGGACTGCCACCCGCGTATTGAGTGGCGTATACATGTACTTGTCCCACTCCAGCAGGCTCCAGTCCGGTGTGAGCGTGTTCAGATCCTTAATCGGCGGGTGGGCTGGCGTTGCGACAACTCTACCCTCGTCCAGAAAGGCAATACCCAGGATTTCGCGGCGATCGCACCCATCGGTGCCAGCCGCGATCGCCCGAAGCAAATTGACCGTAATCTCCTCTCCCTCACCCCGGATGATGTAATCAACCCACGGAGCCTCATTCAGTACCTCCCGATACATGTAGGTAGGATGCACACCACCCATGATAGTTTTGGCGTTGGGACACACCTCTTTCACTAACTTCAACGTACTTTGAGACTTGTAAATCATGGGTGTGATTGCTGTCGCCAGCACCACATCGGGTTGATAGTCACGCACCATTTCTGCCAATGCGGCATCCTCGATGTCGAAGGTCATTGCATCAATAAAGCGAATCTCGGTAAAACCCGCTGTTTTCAACGCTCCACCCACATAGGGAACCCAACTGGGGGGCCAGTTTCCGGCAATTTCTGCCCCACCAGAATGGTAGTTGGGTTGAATCATCAGGATACGCATTGGACGTTTTCCTCCAAAATTGGAAAAAAGTTGCTCTAAGAACCGATGAAAAAGTCTCTGAGAAATTGGTTGTAGGGGCGTTTGGCTGAACGCCCATTAGCTATTCACCATTAATGTCGATCGCCCCAAACCCGTGTAGGGACGGGTTTAGCAGAAGAACCAAGGAATCATCCTGATATTTGGGCAAAACCCGCTCCTACGATTGTTGCCGCAGTGATCAAATTGCTTTTGAGAAATTGGCGGTAATCTTCTTCCGCAAATATGCATCAAAGGCAGAGGCGATATTGCGAATCAGTAAACGTCCCGGAGGCGTGACATAGATGTGATTCGGATGGTGAACGATTAAGCCATCCGCTTCTAACTTATCTAGCTCCGATTGCTCAGCGAAAAAGTACTCGTCAAAATCCTGATCAAAACTGAGATGGTATTTTTCAATCAGGGCATCTTTCGACAATTGGAACTGACACATCAATTCCATAATCACCGTCCGCCGAATCACATCATCCCGATTCAGGGTAACCCCCCGTTCAATCGGTAAAACACCTTCGTCAATTGATTTGTAGAAGTCTTTTAACCGTTTGTGATTTTGCACATAAACATCGTGCAACATACTGATGGAGGTCACACCAAACCCAATCAGATCGGATTCTGGTTGCGTCGTGTAACCCTGGAAGTTGCGGTGTAACTGGCCATTTCGCTGGGCGATCGCCAGTTCATCATCAGGTTTGGCAAAGTGATCCATGCCAATGAACTGATATTTTTTGTAGGTCAACTCTTCGATCGCCATCCGCAAAATATCCAGCTTCTCGGAAGTAGGTGGTAACGTTTCCTGGGAAATTTTGCGTTGTAGGGGTTTCAACCAGGGCACATAGGCAAAGTTGAAGACTGCGATGCGATCGGGATCGAGTTTGATCGTTTTCTGGATCGTGTCGCGGAAGGTTGCCAGCGTTTGATAGGGTAGACCATAGATCAGATCCACGTTCACACTTTCAAATCCGGCTTCCCGAATCCAGTCCATGACATTGAAAAGCAATTCTTCCGGTTGTACCCGGTTCACTGCTTCCTGCACTTGGGGATTGAAGTCTTGAATACCAAAACTGATCCGATTAAAGCCCAGATTACGTAGTGCTAAAACGTAGTTGCGATCGAGGTAACGGGGATTCACTTCAATCGACACTTCCGCATCGGCATCAAAGTGAAAATGATGATTAATCGTTTCCCATAACGTTGTAATTTGATCAATAGTTAAATAATTTGGTGTACCACCGCCCCAGTGCATCTGGTGGGCAGAACGACTGTTACCAATGAGATCTGCCATCTGACGAATATGTTTCGCAGTGTATTCCAGATACGGTTCTGCCATTTGGCGACGTTGGGTAATTACCGTATTGCAACCACAGAAGTAGCAGGGCGTTTCGCAAAAGGGAATGTGACAGTAAAGCGATAAAGGGGTTTTCTTATAGTTACCAACGGCGATCGCTGCCCTAAAATCAATCTCTTCAAACTCCGGCTTTAACTCGGTTGCAGGCGGGTAACTGGTATAACGGGGTACGGGTTGGTCGTACTTGCGGAGCAAGGTGGAGTCAAATTGAACGGTAGGCAACGAAACGTTCATGCGTCAGTGAGTCCTCGTCTGTAAATGTGGAATTGGGTTTTGGGAATTGGGGAAGGGAGAAAAGGGGATGGGGAGGATGGGAAGAGAACGGAAGTGGGGGAGAACTACTGATTCCCTAACCCCATCCCCTAACGCCTAAACGCTGTACTCGACAACCGGAGCCTTCGCCGCAGCCGCAGCCGCATGGGGACATTTGGCGGTGCTGCCAGGACGATCCTGACGAGTGAGCAGGTCAAATACGTGTTCACCGATGACGGAGCGCACATCGTCTTCTAGCTCATGGACAACATCCCGGTTTAGCATGAAGGCGTTGTTGGCTTCGGCAACGATACGCTCAATGGTTGCCTCATCAACAGGGAGGGCATTGAGCGCATCCCGATACTTCTCCTTGAATGCCCGCTTTGCTTCCGGGTTAGGGAGCTGGTCGAAGTCATGTAAACCCGTTCCCTGGTCAGGTGGCAGGTTAAGGGCGGAACGAACAATGTTTCTCAATGCCTGTCCACCGGAGAGGTCACCCATATAACGGGTGTAGGCATGGGCGACTAGCAAGGCAGGATCGGTGTTGGCAATTTCGCGCAGGCGATTAACATACACTTCACCAGCCGGGAGGGGGGTAATTTGTTCGCGCCAGTTGTCGCCGTAGTAAAAGGCCAGATCCTTCTCTAGATTTTCGGTGCGAGTAATTTCGGGAAAGTACATCGGGCCGACGACGGGATGATCCCGATGGCGTTCCATTTCGGCTTCCAGCGTACTGTAGACAAAATACAGGTTTGCCAGCAATTTACGGAAGGGATCCCGTTCTACAATTCCTTTCAAAAAACACTTCATGAAGGCTGTATTTTCAGCGACGGTGTGGGAGTGTTGGGTGCCTTCGCGCAAACGGAGAGCTAAATCCTGGCTCATGTCAAATTACCTCAATGTTTTGGCAAATGTTTTGGCAATAGTTAGGTCGGAGATACCTGCCACAGCTAAATGCAGCGAAATGGACTGGCAGACATCGAGACGTTTCGTGTGGCTCTTAAAGACTTTATAGCTATTGAGTTATGAATTGGCGGTTCGTTCTTATAACTTAATTAATCTTGTTACACAGCTTTACGTCATGTATTTCTTTGAAATAGGGCTAGTCAAGAAGACTGAAGTATTATAACTTGTTGGTTATTAAGTTTGTGAGCGATAAACAAGCACTATGGTCAATTCTCCGCCGAAGCCGTCCGCCACCGTGGAATCCAGGAAGGCGCTGAAGGAAAACATTCTGACTCCCCGCTTCTATACAACTGATTTTGAAACGGCCGCCAAAATGGATTTAGCCAGCCAGGATACTGAGATCCAGGCAATGCTGGCAGAAATGCGGGCAGACTACAACCGCCATCACTTCGTGCGGACTGAAGCATTTAACCAGTCCTGGGATCACATTACGGGTGAGGCGCGGCAGGCATTTATTGATTACCTGGAGCGATCATGTGTTTCAGAGTTCTCTGGGTTTTTGCTCTTTAAGGAACTATCGCGCAAGTTAAAGGACCGTAACCCCGTCCTGGCAGAAATGTTTAGCTTGATGGCACGGGATGAAGCTCGCCATGCCGGATTTCTCAACAAAGCGATGGCTGACTTTGGCTGCACCATGGATCTGGGCTTTTTGACCAAGAACCGAGTCTACACATTTTTCCCGATCGAGTGGGTTCTCTACACGGTTTATCTCTCGGAAAAAATTGGTTACTGGCGCTATATCATCATTTTCCGGCATTTAGAAAAGCACCCTGAGAACCAGTTCTATCCGTTGTTCCAATTCTTTGAAAGCTGGTGTCAGGACGAAAACCGTCACGGCGATATTTTCAAGGCATTGATCCGTTCCCAACCAAAACTTTGGAACACCTGGGCATCTCGCCTCTGGAGTCGCTTTTTCCTGCTGACGGTGTTTGCAACCCATACCCTCACTGTCCACGAGCGCACTGGCTT
>CAZGDE010000235.1:7598-11237 GCA_964524315.1 uncultured bacterium | reverse complement strand
CCACCAGATCATGCATGTCCCATAACTGAGGAAACTGTTTGCGATAGGTTGCCAGTACCATCGGGTCACACAAACTCTCCTGGAAGGGGGTTGCCTGCCAGACCAGATCATCCACGCCAAACACAGCGTTTAAGAGTGCCTGGTGCTTCAGGACGAAGGGAGCCGCTTCTGCGACAGTTTGAACCTGCCCGGTTTGTGGGTCCAGCCAGCGATCGATCGTAGCCGTATAACAGGGTACTAAAAAATGGGGTGGTTCTTCCAATCCCAAAATATCTCGCAAAGCAGCGCACAAATGCAGATGCCAGCGTTCCTGTTTGTTTGGGTCAATACAATAAACGAGCCCCCCACCGGGCGTAAACAACGCAATTCCTTTGAACAAATCGGGGGGATTTTCGGAATACACGTTTAGTAGACCTGGCTAAAGGGGCAGACAAAAGTATGGCAACGCAACCTGCAACGATGACGCTAGACCCGACCCCGGAGTGCTTGTGCCATTTCGTTTGGCTTCGGTGACATTTCCAGTGCCGTTTCTTCGGTGATCCGTCCCGCTTCATACAATTTGTAGAGGGACTGGTTCATTGTACACATACCATCAAAGGTGCATCGGGGGATGATTTGCTCAATTTCCTCAATTTCACCTCGACGGATGTAATCCTTAATAGCATCCGTGTTGATCATGATGTCGTGGAATGCCGCCCGTTTACCATCGGTCGTGCGACATAACCCTTGAGCAATCACCGCAACCAGAGATTCTGCCAATGATACGCGCATGGGTGCCTGTTGTTCTGGTTCGTATAGCTGCAAGATCCGTTCAATCGTTTTCACGGCACTGTTGGTGTGCAGGGTACCCATTACCAGGTGTCCGGTTTGTGCTGCTTTTAAAGCCGTGTTGACCGTTTCCTTATCCCGCATTTCACCTACCAGGATGATATCTGGGTCTTCCCGCAAAGCCGCTTTCAACGCATTGTCAAATTTGCGCGTGTGCATACCCACTTCCCGCAGCTTGATCAATGCCTTCTTGCTGGTGTGGACAAATTCAATTGGGTCTTCAATCGTGATGATATGCTTCGGCATCTCATTATTGATGTAATCAACCATAGCTGCCATCGTGGTTGATTTACCTGACCCAGTAGGCCCGGTTACCAGAATTAGACCTTTGTGATAATGGCAAATATCTTTGAATACGGGGGGCAGGTTCAACTGCTCCATCGTCAGGATTTTAAGCGGAATCAGACGTAAGACCATCGCCGGACCGCGCAAAGAATCAAAAATGTTGATCCGAACACGAGCGAATTCGTACTGAGTAGCTCCGTCAAAGTCGAGATGCTCTTCAAATTTGCGAATATCTTCATCGCTGAGGATTTCTCGTAGCCAGCAAAAGAAGGTTTCCCGATCCGTAACCGGCCAATCCGTTGGATCCATTTCACCCCGGTTACGGTAGCGGGGAACTTCCCCAACGCCCAAATGCACGTCAGAATAGCCTTTATCGAAGGCCACACGGACAATTTCTGCCAGCGTGGGTGCGCCACTTGTCGGCCCCCGTCGGGAACTCGGAGCAGATGGCGGAGCGGGGCGATGGGCACCACTTGACACGCTGGGTGCGGCGGGTGGTGGCGGAGCGGCCGCAGCGTGGGCCGAGGGTGCTGGTGGGGCCGGGGGGGCAGCATGAGCTGAAACAACCGTTGGTGCCCCTGCCCCTGGCGAGACAACTGTTTGCATCCCTTGCTGAGCGGCGGCTCCGTTTGCTGCCCCACGTACAGGTGGGGGTGGTGCAGGTGGAACACGGGGAGGAGGAGGGGGCGAGACGGGCGGGCGGTGGGAGTCTGTCATGATGCTACTTCTCTAAAAAAGCTGGAAGAGGCAGAACCGATACAATCTGATCGAAAACTTGATGAAGTCAGGGTGAACCGGGCAGCAATGATTAGGACAGGGACATGCGACCAACGAATGCCAAATATGCCACAACGTAGAGGAGCTAATTTTCTCCCAATACTAGGCATCTTTACTAAAATAGCAGACACCTATCCTAAGTGCAGTTTTCCCTAAACTTTGTTTGTCTTATCAGTTAAATCGTCCCTCGGAATAGTCCTTGCGGACGAATTAACAAGACGGCTACCATGACCAGGAGGGCAACACCTAGCTTGTATTCTGTCCGTAACCAATAGGTACTCACTTCCTGCACAATACCAATTACAAAGGCACCCGCGATCGCTCCGTAAGGATTGCCAATGCCACCCAAAATTACAGCGGCAAACATCGGTAAAATCAGAAACCAGCCCATGTTGGGACGAACCGCTTCAACCAAGCCCAACATACTACCCCCCAGTGCTGTTAACCCTCCGGCGATAATCCACGTCCAGATCACGACCCGGTCAACGTTAATCCCTGTCACCCGTGCCAGATCAATATCATCGGCAACAGCCCGCATGGCCTTACCAATCCGCGTATTTTGGAGCAGGTAATGAAGGGCCGCGATCGCCACTATTGCCAGGATGGTAACAATCAAATCGTAGTAGGGCACCTGTACCCCAAATAGTGACATTGCCTCGGCAACGGGTAGGTTATATCGCTGGTTGTTGCCGCCCCAAATGAGAATAATGCCGTTGCGAATGAATAATGCTAGCCCAATCGAGATGATGATCAGGGTGGTTGAGGATACCCGTTGGGTGCGCATGGGCGACCAGATGATTTTTTCACTTAGGAGTACCGCCGCAACGGTAACTCCTGCCCCGACCATCATTGAGACCCAGATGTTTAACCCAATGGCGTTGGCCAACAGTGTCATGTATGCGCCCAGAGTCATAAAGTCACCGTGGGCAAAGTTAGACAGGCGCAAAATGCCGTAGGTAAGCGTTAAGCCGATCGCGCCCAGGGCAATAATGCTACCGACGGAAATGCCGTTAACGAATAATTGAGCCAGTTGGGGATCCATCCCGTACAACCTTCTGTGATGAACTCTTTTGGGTGGTGCTAAATAGCAGGATGAATCAGAACTAAGTTTCAATTCAGATAACGCTTAATTCATCTTTAGAAATTAGCAACGCCTTCTTTTGATTGTCCTGGAAGGGGGAAGGTTTGGGAAGAGATTAAGATTGATTCAGGTTGATTTCTCGGCAAGCCTTATTACTCTTTATTACGATTGCCGCTGTCTCTCATGCTGTCTCTCAAGCATTGCAACATCTTGGCCGGAATGGTTGTCCTGTCTGTTTGCCCGGTTCCCGGCACTAGTGCCGCTAGGGCCTCTGATACTAGTGTGGTAGAGGCAGTCAAGCCGCTCCAGTATCGCCCCCCAGCGGCAACCGTGCAGCCACGGGAACCTGGATCGAATGGTTTGTCGTTTGGCTGTCCCCCAACGATGTCGCCACCCGTACTCCTGATGCCAAAAGGTCACACAGGCCAAACGATCGCGGCACATCCGACATTTTTCGCCTTCGTCCCGGCTGCTGCGACAGTGCAGTTTTTGGTGATTGAACCGGGTAGTTCCAAGACGGTCTACAGTACGAACTTTACGTCTAAAACGGCTGGAATTGTCCGCCTGCTAGTGCCAGAGACTGCTCCACCCCTGACGGTCGACCAGGAATACTGGTGGTATGTTTCGGTGCTATGTGATCCCAAATATGCACGCGATCGCTCCTATCT
>CAZGDE010000235.1:0-7588 GCA_964524315.1 uncultured bacterium | reverse complement strand
GGATGGGTCAAGCGAGTGACACCCGTACCAACCTTATTGAAGCAACTGGAACAGGCAACGGTGGGCGATCGCCCTGCTGTCTATGGTATGGCTGGTATCTGGTATGACATGTTGACAACACTTGCTGATCTTCGGCGCAGCTATCCCCACGATCGCCGATTGCTCCCAATTTGGACCGATTTGCTCAAAAGCGTGGGACTAGGCTCCATCACCGATCAACCTCTGATTGAACTTAGTGATTCTGGTACCTCCTCCCTGTCGCCAGCAGCAGGGACGGGGGGACAATACTTCCGTCCCCCCAATCTGAAACTGCCTGGTAGAAACACTGGAGGTGGCACGCGTTGATGAAATTAAATGCTGTATGGGTCAGGCTCATGGTAGTTGCTATTCTGGCTGGAGATTGCCTCCATGCAGTGGAGCAATTTTTACCTTTGTCTTACTCCGTTGCCCTGGCACAGGCACCCACAACGCCCCAAGTTACGCCCCCAGAGCGCACCGAAGAACCACCGCTGGCCTCGCCAACACCCGCTTCCGTCAATGAGTTAACCATTTTTAGGAGTGTTACTTACCGCCCACCACAAACGAAGATTGCTGGTAGAACTGCTGGTGCCGCGATGCGATCCGCTTGTCCACCACCCATCCTGCTGGCTCCTCCCTTATATGTGGGCCTGACGACCTCCAGCCATCCCACATTCTTCTGGTATCAGGCAGATGCTAAACCTACCAATTTTTTATTGATTGACGAAGATACAGGAGAATCACTTTATGAAACAACGGTGCTAGTCATCCAACCTGGTATCGTGCAGATGAAAATACCTGAACGTGTGGCAGCACTAAAGGTGGGCAAATCATATCTTTGGGGGATTAGCCTTGTGTGTTTGGGGCAGCAGGCATCAGAGAGAGATGCATTTGCCCAATCCTGGATTCAACGAATTGAGCCAACTGCAACGCTGACCAAAGAGTTAGCCATGGGAGCGCCCGGTGAGCGTCCTGCTCTCTATGCGGCAGCGGGGATCTGGTATGACACACTGGCAACGTTGGCAGCGTTGCGTCGCACCTATCCTAAAGATCTGAGGGTGAGGCAGGCATGGTTAGATGTTTTGCAAGCGGTGGCTTTATCTAAAGTTGCAACTCAACCATTTGCAGAGCAACCATTGCCACCTGGAAACTTGCCTGGAACTACACCGGCGGGAGTGCGATCGCCCGAAGTGCGGCCACCTGCTCTCCCAGCACCAGTTACGCCCCAACCCCAACCACCCCCCACTCCTGCCAATAGTGCGCCTGTGGAGGATCGATGAGCGATGAATAATGGTCAAAAATCTTTGAGTGTCGTGGCACTGGTGCTGGCACTGATGCCGGTTGTCTCGGTCGATATCCTCCTGGGGGGTAGGACGGTGGTTGCTCAAACTTTACCTGAGACCGAACCGGTAACAACTGACCGCTTGTTGGCAAAGGGAGAAGCGCAATTTTTGCGGGGACAGTTTCGCGAGTCCGTTGAGACGTTCCAGCAAGCACTGGCAGGGTATCGGCAAACGAACAACCAGCGACAACAGGGGCGGACATTAACCGTTTTGGGGCAGAGCTATCACAGCCTGGGTGAGTATCCGCCAGCCCTGAAAGCAGTGCAACAGGCGGTAGAGATCGCCAGGAAAATCAATGACCGGGTAGGAGAAGGACGTGCCCTCAACGAGTGGGGTGTGGTTCAGCGCAAACTGGCGAACTATACCGAGGCGATCGCCCTCCACCAGCAGGCGATCACTCTCAGTCGGGAAACGGGGGATCGCCAGAACGAAGGACGTAGTCTGAACAACCTGGGCGTGGTGTATGAACAGATGGGGGAAAATCTGAAAGCCCTCGACATTCAACAGCAAGCTTTGACGATTGGGCGTACCATTGGGGATCGCGTTGGTGAGGGGCGGGTACTCAACAGCACGGGTGTGGTCTATTTCAAGCTGGGTCAGTATGACAAAGCCTTGGAGTATTACCAGCAGGCACTTAAGATACAACAGGCCATTGGCGATCGCGCTGGGGAGGCGCGAACTCTGGGCAACATTGGCGTTGTTTATGACAGTCAGGGAAACTACAACGGAGCATTGATCGCCTACCAGCAGTCCCTCAAACTCCGACGAGCAATTGGCGATCGCGCGGGAGAAAGTATCATTCTGGGCAATATCGGTCTAGGTTACTCCAGCCTGGGGCAGTATGGTAAAGCCTTGGAGTATTACCAGCAGGCATTGACGATCGCCAGTCAGATTGGGGATCGAGCGGGCCAGGGCTTTCTGTTGGTTAGTCTGGGAACTGCCTATGTGGAGTTGGGTGATTTTGCGCGATCGCTTACCTATTACCAGCAGGCACTTTCCCTGCACCGCGACATTGGGGATCTCACGGGAACGGGACAGTCGTTGAATAGTATTGGTGGTGTTTATGAAAACCTGGGGCAGTATGACAAAGCTTTAGAGTTTTATCAGCAAAGTTTGAGCGTGCGTCGTCAGGTTGGCGATCGCGCCGGGGAAGGACTTACCCTCAGCAACATCGGCGGTATCTATGACAGTTTGGGGCAGTTCAGCAAGGCTCTGGAGTTTTATCAACAGGCTTTAGGCATCCGCCGCGAAATTGGCGATCGCGATGGAGAAGGGATTATCCTGAACAATATCGGTTTAATTTATGCTGCTGGCGGAAATTATCCGGAGGCATTGAAATACTATCAGCAAGCGCTGGCTATTCACCAGGCAACGGGCGATCGCCGCAGCCAGGGAGCGGTTCTGAATAACCTGGGACTGGCCTATGATCGTTTGAAACAGGAAACCGACGCACTGACGTTTTACCAGCAGGCATTGGCAATTTTTCGGGAAATTGGTAATCGTACTGGTGAACGTCTGGCGTTGAATAATATTGGGTCTGTTTTGGCGCGACAGCAGAAACCAGAATTGGCGATCGCGTTTTACAAAGCCTCGGTCAATGTCACAGAAACGATTCGGCAAGACCTGAAACCTTTGTCCCGACAGGAGCAGGAATCTTACACCCAACTGGTAGCAAACACGTATCGTGCGCTGGCAGATTTGCTCTTGGGGCAAGGGCGCATTTTAGCAGCACAGCAGGTCTTGGAGTTACTCAAGACACAGGAAATTCAGGAGTTTACCCGGCATGCTGGTACCCTTGGACAAATAACTGTTAGTGACACCGAAGCAAAGATTTTGCAGCAACACGGGACGCTAATTGCCTTTGGCCAAACGGTGGAGACCTGTAAACAAAACCGTTGTGCCCAGTTGGAGCAATTGAATGACCAACTGCAACTGTTGACTCAGCAATATACCGAAACCATTCACCATTACGAAGCGGAAATTCGCCGTCGCCGTTCGGCAGACGAGGCATTTCTCGATCCACGGAAGTTGGCAAAGCTGCGGGATGTTGTCGAGGCCCAACCAGGGACAGTATTAATCTATCCTTTGGTGCTGGAAGACAAGATCTGGTTAGTTTGGGCGGCCAGGGGTGGCATTGTGAAAAGTGAACAAATTCCAGTGTCACAGGATGTGCTGGGCAGGACAGTACTGCAGTTTCGCCAGGAAGTGCAAACGATTACAACGAATCGCCAGCAGCTTCAAGCAACGGGCAAGCAACTGTATGATTGGCTGATCAAACCCCTGGAACGGGAACTGCAAGCGAATCAAATAAAAAATTTGGTGTTTGCCCTTGATCGGGTGACTCGTTATATTCCCATGAGTGCCCTATTTGATGGCAAAAAATATTTGGTGGAAACCTATACGATTTCCACTGTTTTATCAGCGGATTTGACGGACATGGGTGAGCGCCTGCCTCCTGGGACACAAAGCACATCCATTCTGGCATTGGGTGCTTCTGAATTCAAAGACTTGAATCCCCTACCGAATGTCCCCCAGGAGTTAGCGGCGATCGTGCGGACAACGTCTTCTGATCGGCAGGGTGTCTATCCTGGTAAGGAATTTTTGAACCAAAATTTTGTCTTCCGCACTTTACGAGATAACCTGTTGGGACATCAGATCCTCCATATTGCGACCCATGCTGCTTTTGTGCCCGGTCGACCGGAGGATTCTTACCTGGTTTTGGGCAATGGTGAGAAGCTGACAATTCCACAAATTCAGACACTTCAGGATTTGAAAGATGTGCATCTGGTGGTACTGTCTGCCTGTGAAACGGCCCTGGGTGGGCCAGATCAGGATGGGGTAGAAATCTCTGGGATCAGCTCCTATTTCTTAAATAGCGGCACCGCTGCAGTGCTGGCATCGCTCTGGTCGGTAGATGACAGTAGCACCAGTCAGTTAATGCAACAGTTTTACCGCAATTTAGCAACTGGTACGGTGCAGGCACCGGTGACCAAAACCGCAGCGTTGCGCCAGGCCCAACTGAGTTTGATTCAGGGACAAGCTAGTTTGACTAATGCGTCTACACGCGGGATCGGTGTTGTGCAGGAACCAAACTCTGCGGGTACTCGTTCCAACACCACGGCTGAATTTTCCCATCCTTACTATTGGGCACCCTTTGTGCTGATTGGTAATGGCTTTTAAGAGGCTTAAGAAATAAGACGGCTAAAAAACCTCCAGGGAGAGTACGTAATTGCCTGCTTTGGGAGCCGTGACCTCAATGACGTAATCACCATCGTCCGGTAGTCTCCCCTGCCAGGTTTTTGAGTTGGTGGCACTGCCACCGATTCGTTGCCCATTGGGTGCGATCGCTGCTAGATTAACGCTGCCCTCCAATGTCTTCAGTGCCAAAATTTGACCCTGTTTTGCTTTTAAGACGTAACGACGTACCTGCGTGGGGGATAGTTGCCCGGTTACAGTAGTACCACTGGTACTGCGGGCGAAGGTAACCCGTAATGTTTCCTCTTGGCTGGGGCGTGATAAGGGAGACATTGCTAGGTCGAGAGAATACTCACCAGAACCGATGATTTGGATCTGGTATTGGTCATCGGCTGGTAAGACGCCCGTCCAACTCTGAGTGCGGTAGGCGGAGGGATCGATGCCATCCTGGTTAGATCGCAATAGGTTCATGGTGACCCCCTCACCCTCCAGGGTTGCCGTCAAAATTTGTCCTTGAAACCCTTTTAGCATATAGGGCTGTAACTCATGGTTGAGATTGCCTTGCACAATGGTGGAAATTTTACCCGGTGGAAATTGAATGGTTTGGGGTGACTTGGGGCTTTGCGTTGTCTGATGGCTAGTTGCTGGATCGGTTGCTGGAATAGGTGACTTTAAGGCTGAGTTGGATGAATTCATCCGTTGCGATTCAATAATCCGTGATGCTTCTGAACGGGGTACCTTTGCACCCGATATCCACACTTCACTATTGGAATCGGGACTGGTGAAGGCTTGCCATAGTACGGGTACAGCAATTCCTAAGCCAATCAGGACTGTTGCTGCCAGACCAAGTTTGACCCGGCTCAGGGATTGGAAGAAATCAAAAGGTTGCCCATTATCCATGCCCTCGGTGGGATCAACAAAGGCGGCACGACGTTTGGGTGCGGGAGTATAGGCAACGACTGGCTGTTCCAGTTCATTTGCAAATAATGCTGACGTCGGTGGAACGGGCGAGTCAAGCGGTTCCCCAGGGGGAGTGGCAGGGAGGAGGGTGTTTGCAGGGGAACTTTCTAGTAAGGGTTGCAGGTGTGCCAGTACTTCCTGCGCCGAGTGGTAGCGATCGCCCGGATAAACGGCCAGCATCTGGCGCAATACCCTACCCAACTCTTCGCTCAGATGGGCGTAGGGTTCCCAGCGCCAACTCAGTGTTTGACTATCTAATAACGATTGGGGTTCTTTGCCAGTCAGTAATGCTAAAGCCGTTGCGGCCAGCGCATAAAGGTCACTATTGGGATATACCTTGCCCGTTTGGAGCTGTTCGGGGGGGGCATAGCCGACCTTGCCCACCCGGGTTGCGGTAGACATGAGCGGCCAGTGACTAGTCGCTTCTTTCACTGCGCCAAAGTCAATCAGGACAGGCAAACCACTGATTTCTGAACTGGCTAATTCCGTGGTGCCCTGCTGCCGTAAGATAATATTCTCTGGTGTGATATCCCGATGGACGATATCCCGATCGTGAATATAGGTCAGGACTGGGAGGAAATGCTTCAGGAAATGCAGCACCTCCGCTTCGGCAAATGCCTGCCCTTGCTGTTTGCGATCGCTCAATAGTTGACGGTAGGTTTGCCCATCGACAAAATCTTGCACGAGGAAAAGCCGTTGCTCATCCTCAAAAGCGGCCCAAAAACGAGGAATCTGCGGGTGTTGAATCTGATACAGGATACTGGCTTCCCGCTGAAATAGCGTTTTCGATTTTTCCACCAGTGCCCCGTCTTGATAGGGCACAACAAATTCTTTAATCACACACGGTTCGTTAAACCGCTCCTGGTCTAACGCTAGATAAGTACGCCCAAAACCGCCCTGACCCAACACGTTTTGGATCTGGTATCGCTGGCGTAGCATTGTTCCCACAGGAATGGGGAGAACCATCTTGATGTCTCATTTGGGAGTCACTACGTTGCTAGAGACACCATCCCTAGCCTATCAATCATGACTGATGCATTCCCAAACCTACCAAGGTGGGTCACCCCCCATGTGACTAACACCGGGGTAGAAAATATGCTAATTGCGATCGCAAATTAAAAGCAGGATGAACCCGCAACAGCTGCTATCCATCCTGCCTTGTTTACCACCGACTAAAACACCCGAAAAGTATTATTTCTATGGAATTACTGCACAAATTGGGGCATTACTTCGGCAGCAGTAAACAGTCCATAGACGCCCCGGCGGTGTAAACTGATCGCGGTTTTCAGATAGCCAAAGGCAGGCCCACAGACATTTGCGGCCATGCTGGTTTCATCACCCAGGGTAAAGGTGTGGGTTGAAATTTTGCCCTCGAAGGTGCGCCCTGTAACCTGGACGTTAGTACTGAGGGGCTTCTTGGGATTGCGCGTATCGACTACGCCACCGACCGTAACGCGATCGCGCGAGCAAATACCCAGGCGCTCTATCATCACATCATCGGCATGTTCCATATTTTCCAGGGTCAAAATACCGTTGGTTTTGTCTAATAAAGCGGCAACTTCTGCATCGCTCATGGCTCTGGCCTGATCAACGGTATACCCAGGTAAATGGGCAATATCTTCGCGAATGGTGGCTCGGTAAGCTTCCCAGTTGGCAATTCCTACACCAAAGGTAATCTTGACACTGTGAACTTCACTGTAGCTTTGTGCCGCAATGACCGCTGCTGCTGTCAGTAAACCGGGTGTTGCGCCACAACCTGTCATATAAGTAATACCCGCAGCTTGCAGGTCATCGGACAGGGTTAGCAGTTGCTCCACGGCACTGGTGCGTTTAATGGCATCAACCAACACACCACGCCAGCCAGACGCGATAAATTGCTGTGCAACTTCTGCCATAAAGGTGTTGGGTAAATTGGGTAACGCTAAAAAGTAACCATCGACTGGTGCTGCTGCAATTAAGTCAGCGATACTCTGGTTGCTTAAGGTACCACCCGGATCGAGATAGCCAAGGGAACCCGTTGTCTGATAGGTAGCGATGCAGGCATTCGGATCCAGCCCAGCGCTGTTATAGGC
>CAZGDE010000234.1:0-11250 GCA_964524315.1 uncultured bacterium | reverse complement strand
GGTGAGCGTTCTTTAGAGTAAATCTGAGGGAATGCTGTCTATATATAGATAAGACTCTTGGCTTTATACCAAGAGTTATCCGCTGAAACACGGGGGTTACGAGTCAGAATGGTCAGCCCTGAGAATAAACTTTTTTGCCGCCTTGATGGCTTGATAGCCTCGGATCGAGAACAGCAGCGCGTTCTGGCAATGGAAGGAATTGGTTTGCTGGAATCAGAAAGCATTCCCGTATTTGAGGAAGCAACACAGACGGTTGCCCGTTTTTTAGGCATCCCCATCTGTATTTTGGGGTTGATGGATCAGAATCAACAACGATTTAAGTCGGCGGTAGGGTTATCTAGACTGGGGCTAATGAATGAGTTGGCAACATCGCGCCAATGCCCCCGGTTAGAGTCATTTTGTACCCATGTTGTTGATAGTCACCATGTTTTAGCGATTGAAGATACCCTGCTTCATCCGGCCTTTGCTAACAGTTTGCTGGCTCACCAGTATGGAATTCGGGCCTATCTGGGGGCACCTCTGATCACCTCCACTGGTTTCTGTGTTGGCACCCTGGCAGTGATGGATCTGGAACCCCGGCAGTTTGGCGATCGCGACATTGAGTTTCTGGAGTTAACCGCCCGCTGGTGTATGAGCGAATTTGAACGCCAGCACCATGCCAAGGGAAAAGTGATCGTCGCCCCCCAACTTAACCCCACTCCAGGCAAAGATGGGATTGGGGAAATCAAAGTTGAGTTGTTAGGACACCTGACTCAAGAACTGCGGACTCCCCTGACATCGGTAATGGGCATGGCTAGCGTCCTCACACGCGAGATTTATGGCCCTTTAACCAATAAACAGAAGGAATATTTAGGGATTATCCATAACAGCGGCCAGTATTTACTGTCACTAGTTAATGAAATCGTAGAATTAGCCGATCCAAAGATCAATCACCAGGATCTAAACCTGATTTCAGTCGATATTGAAATGCTTTGTAAACAAGCAATTAACACATTAGAGCAGGCAGCCCAACGCCGTGACCAGCAAGTTCGTTTGTCGGTGGAACCGGGTCGCCGCATTTGGCTTTTAGATAAGGATAAAGTCAGGCAAATCATTTATCATTTGGCATTCAGCGTCATTCAAACCTCTACGGCTGGCAGCATTGTCCGTCTGCATGTATCCAACCGGAAGAATAGTTTAAATCTAGCCGTTTGGGTATCCCATCCCTGGTTAGGAGAAGGACTTCCCCTGGCCGAACTCTATATTCAACCAGCCCTGGTTACTGCTACCACCGGCAACACCGAGACAGTTGGCACCAATAATCGTCACTCTGCCGAATTTGAGTTATACGATACATCAGCCAGTCATCTGAGTAGTCTGGCCCTTACAGCCGATGAAACAGATAAACCAGCAAAAACCGCTGCTATGCGCGAACCAAGTGACCTCGCTCACCGCAATTTAGGCTTGTTGTTAAGCCGTCGCCTGGCAGAATTACACGGTGGCCAGATTACAATTCAAGGATCATCCGAGTCAGGCTACCGCTATATTGTTTCCTTGCCCCAACCCGCCGAGAGTAGTGCGGAGTGACCGTGTAGAGCGTAAGCCGCGATCGCGTACTGGCCTTGCTGATTCTGGATATGAATTGAGTGTTGAATGAATTGAAACTCTGCAATTCATTCAACACTCAGGAGCGTCGCATACTGTAACTGTTGCTCTGAACTAAGAATTGCTATAACTCGGTTGCTTTTTGCGAGTTCAAGGTTAAAGTAGGCGAATAATTCTCTATTCATCAGGAATCAATTGATGAAGCTCATATTCAAACGGATTGTTGTATTAACTGCCGCCAGTACCATCAGTTTGCTTGCCGTTGGCTGTGGTGAAAGTAAAGTCACTCAGTGCAATAAGATCAGCGCCATAGTCAATAAAGCTGCCAATGAAGCTCAGTCAATGGGTAAGAGCAATAACCCCGACAAAGTGGGCACCTTAGAGCAAGCTGGCAATAGTATGGAAGCCTACGCCAAAGAGTTGGAAGCCGTTCAGGTAAAGGATGAAACCTTACAGGGCTTGCAGGCGCAATTTGTGAAAATGTACCGGGATACGGGCAAAGCTGCCAAGAGTCTGGTAGTAGCAGCCAAGAGCAAAGATGCGAAAGGAATGGGCACTTCCGTAAAAGATCTACAGACAGCCACCAGCAAGGAAACTACTTTAGTGAACGACTTTAACAAGTATTGTCGTGGTTCCTGAGCCTGACTTGACCTGTTACCTACGTCAGTGGTAGCAGGATTTCAAATTCTGTGCCTGTTTGATGAGGAAAGTTGGCACTGTCAGGTAGAGATACTTGATTGGTTTCTACCTGACTCTCAGATAAAGATGGTAATCCTGATTGCGGTGCTTCCGTAGATAGCGATCGCGATCGTACTTCCAGTTTGCCACCATGTTTTGCTGTCACAATCTGATAACTGACTGCCAGACTGGTTTCCTTCGCCGCCCGCTTTTTGACTGAAAAAGATTCTAAAATTTGCTTCTGAATTTCTGGGGTTAAGCCGGGGCCATTATCTGCAATGCAAATAGACACCCAGCGAGAAACTGTCCCCCGCGTCGTTGGTAACGAGCGGATCTGGGTTGTGATTTCAATCGTTGGTTTGTAAGAGTGGGGAACTGCCATTTTGCTGGAGGGTTGAATGTTCAGAGCCAGGTCTATTTGCTGGCTGACCGCCTCATTCAGCAGGGCATTAACCGCATTACTGATGATATTCATAAATACCTGGTTCAGTTGTCCCGCGTAACAGGGTACGGGTGGCAAATGTCCGTAATGTTTGACTACTTGAATCTCACTCGTCAGACGACTTTTTAGCAGAAAGAGAATACTATCAATTAACTCGTGCAAATCCGCCGGTTTGGGATAGACATCATCGATATGGCAGAAGTTTTGCAGGCTACTTGCCAGTTTTGACAACCGTTCTGCACCTGTACGGATACTGTCAATCGTTTGGGGCAAATCCTGCCGCAGGTAATCAATTTCCAGATCATCCCGTAACTGGTGCAGTTCATCAGGCAGTTTAGGAAAATGTTGCTCGTAAGCCCTCAGCAATTCCAGCAGTTGATTGCTATAGGCCGTCACATGGCTGAGATTACCCCAGATAAAGCTGACGGGATCTAAGATTTCATGGGCCACACCGTCTACCAGGCGACCCAGGTTTGCCATTTTGTCACTTTGAATCATCTGGGCCTGGGTACGTTCATACCGTACCTGGGTTTCCAGACCACGAATCTGCCAGTAGGCAATGTTCAACGTATGAACGTCCAGCAGTGTATAGAGTTGGTCAGCGGTTTCGACCACGATCGGTTCACCCAACAGTTCAGGCGATCGCCGCAATGCCTGATGGGCTGCCGCCACAATGGGTGTATCTCCAGGCAACAAAAGGGGATTAGTACGGGCATAGCTGTATAACACCCGCACAGGTTCCCGCAAAAATAATTCCGTACCGTGGGGACGAATCAAATACTCCAGTAACCGTTGGCGCGAGATCATCCCCACGAATTGCCCGTGATCAACCAATACCGTACCCGGCAATAATGGATGTTGCTCAAAAATTTGGGCAAGTTCGCACCCCAAACAGTCCACTTCCATTTGGAAACTATAAAGTGGCAGGTTTTGAAGTGGCGAGTCAAGATGCAACGCCTGATGACTGCCCTCAAGTTGAGTTGGCACAGTAAAGCGCCGGGATGGTTCGTTTGGCACAACGTGACAGAGCAATGTGACAACCTTAAAAGTAAATGTTTTTCTCTACTCAGGCTACCCACATTCAGCGGAGTTTTAACGTTGGTAAGGGTTAACGGCGGGCGATCGCTGCTAACCCTTACCAACGTTGCTGATTCAGACATCGCACCAAGCCTTACCCTTTCACGCAAAGCACCTGCTTCAGAGTTGCTACCACATCCACCAGATCCGACTGGTTTGCCATTACCTGGTCGATAGGCTTGTAAGCACCAGGAATTTCATCCAGCACGCCTTCATCCTTGCGGCACTCAATTCCCTGAGTTTGCTTGATCAGGTCATCAAGGGTGAAGTGGTTCTTTGCCTTATTCCGCGACATTAACCGTCCGGCACCGTGGGAGCAGGAGCAATAGCTTTCGGCATTACCCTTACCCTTCACGATGAAGGACTTTGCCCCCATTGAGCCGGGAATAATGCCGTAGTCCGTCTCGCGGGCGCGGACTGCCCCTTTCCGGGTCACATACACATCTTCGCCAAAGTGAACTTCCCGTTCGGCGTAGTTGTGGTGACAGTTAACCTGAAGCAATGGCTTGGTTGGCTTACCCCCTGCCAGGTGGGTTTCGACCACCCGCTGGAAGCGGCTCATCATCACTTCCCGGTTGTAACGGGCATAGTCCTGTGCCCACTGGAGATCGCGCCAGTAGGCGGCAAATTCCGGTGTACCAGCAACGAAATAAGCCAAATCAGGATCGGGCAATTTGTTACCCGCCAACCGTGCCAGTTCCTTACCCGTATTGATGTGGTTCTGTGCCAGCATGTTGCCGATGTTCCGCGAACCGGAATGCAGCATTAACCAGACCTGATCCTCGGTATCAAGACACACTTCAATGAAGTGGTTCCCGCCACCCAGCGATCCAAGCTGTTTCATCGCTTTCTTCTCCAGACGTTGCACACCCGCATGCAGGTCTTTAAACGTCCGCCAACCCTGCCAGTTGAGGACTTCTTTGGAAGCCTCATTGTTCTCATTGAACCCAACAGGAATCACGGCTTCAATGTCCTGTCGAATCTTTTTCAACTTACCGTCCAACTGGGCGGCAGTGAAGGGAGTTTTAACGGCACACATACCGCAACCAATATCAACGCCTACCGCAGCGGGCAGAATCGCATCCTTCGTGGCAATCACCGAACCCACCAGTGCCCCCTTACCCAAATGGACATCGGGCATCAGCGCCACATGCTTAAACACGAAAGGTAGTGAGGCGACGTTTTTAGCCATCTGGATTTCGGCAGCACCCAGGTCGTGGTTTGCCCAGGACAGGATGGGGCTAGCAGTCTTGAAATTTAGTGTATCGAATGGCATGCGATCGCCTCCTGACTAAACCGGACACAAGCGAATAAATGATTAGTTGCAAATCATTGATTGCGATCGCACCATGCCGCGATCGACCATGCAACCTTGCTCTCTATCTTGCGCTTGATCATCCTATACTACAAAATACTACAATCCCATCCCATCCGCTCCGGAAAATTCCTGTGTATGGAGTCAACAATCTCCAACTGGCGGTTGCTAAATTGTTGTAATTGAGAGTGTCGGAGTTGGCAGTTTCCACTACACTGCGTATGAGTCCGTTTCACTTTCTGCCGACCATGACTATTTCCGATCAGATCCAAGCAGCCGACGCTACAAGAGTCCGCATTCTCAGCGAAGCATTACCTTACATTCAACAACTTTCGGGTAAAACCGTCGTTGTGAAGTACGGCGGTGCTGCTATGAAGGATAGCGACTTAAAGGATAAAGTCATCCGTGATGTTGTGCTGATGTCCTGTGTGGGGATTCGCCCAGTTGTCGTGCATGGTGGTGGGCCGGAGATTAACACCTGGTTAGACAAATTGGGCATTGAACCCCAGTTTAAGAACGGCTTGCGGGTGACCGATGCGCCCACGATGGATGTGGTGGAAATGGTGCTGGTGGGTCGGGTCAATAAGGAACTCGTTGCCCTGATCAATCAGGCAGGTGGCCAGGCTGTCGGTCTATGTGGCAAAGATGCCAACCTGATTAAAGCCCGCCCTGCCGATGAGGAAGGCATTGGTTTTGTGGGAGAAGTAAGCAGCGTTGATATCAGCCTGCTGGAATCTCTGGCAGCCAGTGGTTATATCCCTGTTGTTTCCAGTGTTGCCGCCGATAATAACGGACAGGCATACAACATCAACGCCGATACAGTTGCGGGTGAAATTGCCGCTGCCCTGGGAGCCGAAAAGTTAATCCTACTGACGGATACAGCGGGAATTCTGCGCGATTACAAAGACCGCTCTACTCTGATTCCCAAATTGGATATCCAGGAAGCTCGCAAGTTAATCGATGCCGGAATCGTTTCAGGTGGCATGATTCCCAAGGTCAACTGTTGTGTGCGATCGCTCGCTCAAGGAGTACGAGGGGCACATATCATTGATGGGCGGTTACCTCATGCATTGCTACTCGAAATTTTCACTGACACCGGCATTGGCTCAATGATTGTTGCCTCTGAGTTCAACGGTTAGTTGATATGTATAGCAGTCCTAAATCATTTGTGAAACTTGCTCGGTCATTGGTCATTCGGGAAAACCAACGACAAATGACCAACGACAAATGGCTGTCTTCCCCAGTCTTTTCAAAAATCAAATAGGATTGCTATAGCTGACAGTTTTATTAACCATTGCAGCCACTTTATGAAGTGGGTATTTATAGCTATAACGCTGTAAGTCCTTATGCAGATTGTAGTTATGAGTAATACCACTCAGAGTTGCACGTTCCTGACGGCTAATTTTTTTGGTTACAATGACTTCGCCACTGGGGTAAACATAACAAATCGAGTGATCAGACAGAACTGTAACAGCAAAATCGAGATTGACACCCATTGAAGAATTGCCTCTGTGATACGTGAAGAGAATCTGGGCAAATTGAAGCGCATTGAGGGGGCATCTAGAAAAGCAACGGTGAATTAGAGAAAGCCAGGTAGCCCCCTACCTGGCTTAGTTTTTGCTACTAGATAAGCATGTCATTTTTAAATGTAAAAAATAGTTGTGACAAAGTTGTGGACAACCCATAGTTGATTTTATTTAAGGCGGTTTATATTTAGGGCAGTTTATAAAGCAGTTTATCAATGGGAATTGTCAAAGAATAATTACCGTTCGTTTCACCTTCATACACCTGGGGTGCCATGCCTAACTATGCTGACACGATCGCAGCGATCGACCGCACCGCAAAAGCCCGCGAAGATTCATTACCATTACTGAACGAATCCTGCCGTTCCCGGTTTTTCTTCCATCCCAAACCGACTCCGCGCGTCTGTCTCTTTTTTCATGGCTTCACGGCTGGTTCTTACCAGTTCGTTCCCCTGGGGGAAGTGTTTCACCGAGCCGGTTATAACGTCCTGATTCCGCGCCTACCAGGGCACGGACAGGCAGGTAAATGGAGCGGCACCTGTCCCCCACCGCTACCGACTGACCCCAAGGTTTACCAGCAATTTGCCCTGGAATGGCTCAACATTGCCCAATCACTGGGGGAAAAGGTCATTGTAGGGGGCTTATCCGGTGGTGGAACCTTAACCACCTGGTTAGCCCTGGAGCGGCCCCAGGTAATCAATCGGGCCCTGTTGTTTGCCCCTTACCTGAGCAACAGTAGCAAGGTGGTGGATTTATTCGTCAAAGCATCCAACAGCTACTTTGAATGGAGTGTAGCGGCCCCGTCGGCAACAGTGGGGGGCTATTCAGGATTTGCCACGCCTACGTTGCGCGTTTTTCTAGAAATGGGACGAGATGTATTAAACCGGGCGAGAAAGCAAACCATGCCTCCCCTATTTATTATTTCCAGTGAAATTGACCGGGCCGTTGGCAATCATGATCATCAAGCACTCTTTGACGATGTGTTGCCACGACAGCCAATTACCTGGTACCACCGTTTTGACCGCACCCTAAAAGTTCCCCATACGATGATGACCAAGGCCGAGGGCAACCAGTGGGAATCAGTCCTGAATGCCATGTCAAAGGCGTTTGTGGAAAGTAATCTGACCTGGGCCGAGGTCGAAGAGATTGGCTATCGCATGACAGCGGGTAAGACCTTCAACAGTGTGGTGGCCGAACTGGGCTGGCAGGCAAAGGTCTCCCCCGATATGCCTGCCATGATGACGATGGTTGATAAACGGGCGATCGTTGAAAAGCGGAATCCAATGCGTCGTTGATTAACCGATAGAGTGGGCGTTCAGCCGAACGCCCCTACGCGATCTGCTTTCTAACTGGGATAATTTCTAAACTGGTCTCTAAACTAGTTTTTGGCACCCCTTTCTGATAATTCAGAATAGGATGGCTACAGAGCGGTCTGATGCCGACGCAAGTAACGAGAGGTTAGTGCCTTGATATCCCGAAGCAGTATTCTCCTCTTTCTCTTTCTGCTGTCTCCCCTGCCAGTCAGCGCCCAAACTGGCAACCTGAACACTGCATCCCCTACGGCACCCGTGTCCAGACAGGAACGGCAAGAACTGGAACGGTTACGGGCAGAAAATGCCGCGCGGCAGCAGACCCAGGCAGAGGCCAATCGTGCTTTTAACCAGACAGCCATGTTATTTAATGTGCTGCTGGCCCTGCTGGTGCTGTTGCTGGCAGTGGCGATCGCCGGAGTCTGGCGAATCCGCCGCGCCATCATTCGGGATGTCGCTGATCTGGTCAAAACCCAGTTAGATCAGGTTGCCGACCTGGAAGGGCAGGTGGCGCGAGCAGGCAAAGAAATTGAAGCCATTCTGCAACAGGCAGAAGAACTGGCCGCAGAACTGGAGCAGGAAGCGGACGAGTTTCAGGCAGACGTAGACAACCAGCAAGAACGGATGACCACCCTGGTATCGGACCTGGCACAACTCAAACAGCAACGGGTCGCTGACCTGGAGGCCCATCTCGAATCTGCCCGTCAACGCCTAGAAAACCTGGCAGCAGACGTTACCAAGCACTTTACAACCGTCTCCCAGGCAGTCACCAACCAGCAGGACACCACCCTCCAAACGCTGAAACAGTCCCAGGCTGATATCACTGCCCAACTGAACCAGTTACGAACCGACACTCAGGGACGTGCCGACCAACTGCTGGCGCACCTCAACCTGGTACAAACCCAGACCGAGGGACAACGGGATCAGTTCGTGGGACGATTGAGCCTCATGCAAACCCAGGCGGAAGGGCAACGGGATCAGGTGATTGGGCGACTGACCCAGTTGCAAACCGATGCCGAAACCCGGCGATCGCAGGTCTTCCAACGGTTGGACAATCTGGAGGCAGAACTGGCTCCCTACCTCGCCCAGATGCAACGGCAGTTACAGACCCAGGTACAGGATTACGTTGCCACCACGCTGCAACGCCTGAAAAAGCTGGAAGGTGATTTCATCAGTCAGTTAATTGACCTGCGTTCAGGGGCAGCAGGCCGCAAGGACGAGATCCTGCACAACCTGACCCAGATGGAAGCCAATTTTGCGACCCAGTTGGAAACACTCCAGACAACAGCCCAACAACGGCGCGATCGCCTGTTTGGCAACCTGCAACAATTGGAAACGAACCTGAGCGGGCAACTGGCAACGATACAAACACAAAGCCAGACTCAACAGGAAGCATTCCACCAGATTATTCAAGCCTTACAGGCAGAGTCAGCCGTACAGTTGCAGGCATTACAAGCAGAAGCCCAGAACCAGAAAGACGCACTGCGGCAGGTATTGCAGCGCATTGAGGCAGACTTTACGACAAAACTGACCCAGCTAGAATCCGTTAGTCAGGCACGTACCCGACTGGCAGTAGAGTCACTGGGCAAAACCGAAGCCGAGGTCACCACCCAACTGAACGGGCTGAAGGCAGAAGTGCAAAACCAGCGCGACCAGATTCGGCAGGCATTGGCAAGCTTAGAAGCCCAGTTTAGCGATCGCCTGTCCAGTGTGCAGGCGGCTGCCGAGGCGCAGAAGAACCAGACGGTCATCAATCTGCAAAACCTGGAAGCGGAACTGGCCGGGAGACTGGCAGACCTGGAAGCGAATGCGGAAGCCCAGAAGGATGCCCTGTTACGCCGGTTGGCTATGGTTGCGCCCAAATTTATTCCCAACTCCTTTATGGAGCAGGCGCAACTGAAAATTCGGGTATTGGGTGGGCAACTGAAACGCCTGAAGGACAACCACCCAGAGCTATTCCTGGCAGTGACCGATATGGTGGGTCAGGCAGACGAACTGCGCACGGTGGGACAGTATGAGGCGGCGATCTCCCAGTACGATCAAGCAACCGAAGCCCAACCCACCAATCCGATCATCTGGCTCCATCGGGGACTGGCATTGATGGGCTTGGAACGATATGAGGATGCGATCGGCTCCTTTGACAAAACCCTCGAATTTGAACCGAACCATGTGGAAGCCTGGTTTAATCGGGGTGAGGCATTGCGCCAACTGAAACGCTTCGAGGGTGCCCTCAACTCCTACGACCAGGTGACCAAAGCCCAACCCGGTCATGCCCTTGCCTGGTTCAGTCGTGGTCTGGTGCTGGCACGTTTAAAACGGTACGAGCCTGCCGTCGCCGCCTACACGAAGGCAATTGAGTTCCAGCCCGATCTGCATCAGGCATGGTGCGATCGCGGCGTTGCTTTGGGTTATTTGCGCCGTCACGACGATGCCTTTAAGTCCTTTGACAAAGCCGTTCAGATCAAACCGGACAATGCGACTGCCTGGTTTAACAGGGGCTTGGCATTGCAAGAATTAGACCGTTACGAAGACGCATTCGCTTCCTTCGATAAAGCGGCCGAATTCAACCCGACCGCTGCCAAAGTGTGGGATAAACGGGGCTATGCGCTGGTGCGATTGGGACAGGATGAGGACGCGATCGCCAGCTTTGACAAAGCCCTGGAAATTGACCCGGAATTTGCCAGTGCCCACTATAACAAAGCTGCCTGTTATGCCCTGCAACGAGAGCTAAAACCGGCGATTGAAAGTCTCCAGATGGCAATTAAACTGAATCCTAAATATCGCCAGGAAGTCGCCAACGATATCGATTTTGATGCTCTGGCGGGCGATCGGCGGTTCCGGCGGTTAGTCGAAGGTCAGGTTAGTCCTGTTTAATCTGTAGCTAGCTTGCCTATTTTCAGATATTGCACTCAATTATGAAAGCTGATTCAAACTCTCGCACCGGAAGGATTGGTGTTGCCGGAATACAGTTACTTTTTGAGAGATTAGGTTGGATTTTTCGTGAGCAACCTACAGAAGACTATGGTATCGATGCTCACGTTGAAGTAGTTGAGAATAACACAGCAACAGGTAAATTAATTGCACTTCAGATAAAATCTGGAAAAAGTTGGTTTAAGGAGAAAACCAGCAATGGTTTTGTGTTTCGTGGCAAAACAGAGCATTTAGAATACTGGCAGCAACACTCATTGCCCGTCATAATTGTCCTATATCAAGACGATGAACAAATTGCTTATTGGCAGGTGGTTAATAGCAGTAATATCCAGAAGACGGATAAAGCGTGGAAGCTTACTATTCCTTTTGAACAGAAGATCGATGCTATAT
>CAZGDE010000233.1:6769-11261 GCA_964524315.1 uncultured bacterium | reverse complement strand
CTTGTTTTCTCTCTTGCAGCATCAACATGAGCCCCCCTTGAACTCAATATCGTCATTAGTGGGGGACGATCGCTAATTTACCTGCAATCACTTTAGGTTGCCAGACTAAGGGATTAGCTACCAGAAGCTGAGGTTTTCCTTAAATAAATACATAAAGCAACAAAAGACAAAAGGGGTGGGGAAGCCGCCTACCCCACCCGGGCAATGCTGAGATAACACAAAGGAGCCAAGAGTAGCAGTGGTACCGCAGGATGTTTCGCTCCAGCTCAAAACTTGGTGCTATATCTGGTTTGCTCTTCATTCATAAAAACACTCTCAGAAGCCCTTGTACAAGGGGTTTTGGTAACTAATTCTTTTGCCAGACTATAGACCTTAAACTATAGTTGAGCCATTTGCCCAATACCGTTAGTTACCGCCCTTCTGCTAGAACCATGGCGGGGGGTATTAAGCGGTGGGATTTTAGCCGCAAGGGGGCATCCTACACCTTATGCATCAATTGACCCATTTTCTCCAGCGTCGTCGTGCCGCGACACGTTTCGCGATCGCCAGTCTTAGCATAGTGATCGTCGTCATTCTGTTACGTCTGAGCCTGAGTTTATTGCCCTCTCCCCAGCCCCTCGTACCGGCTTCGTTTAAGCCCCTAGAAACCATTCCGGTAAAGGCTCAGAAGGTCGCTGTCGGCTTTTACCCGGTCAACATTTACGGCCTGGATATTTCCAGCAATACCTACTATGTCGATACCTATGTCTGGTTCCGCTGGAAAGGTAACATTGACCCACTCACCGATCTGGAATTTGTCAACGCGGTGGATGACTGGGGAATGACGCAGAAACCAGGCTACGAAAAGCCGCAACAACTGGCAGATGGCAGTCGTTATCAGATCGTGAGAGTCGAAGGACGGTTTGTCCAACCCTTCGTGTTGACCCGCTTTCCACTGGATCATCAACGCCTCAGTATTACAATCGAAAATTCCATCTACACGGCTGATCAACTGGTCTATCTACCTGATCCAAAGGATTCGGGCTTTGCTGATACCGTATCTGTCCAGGGTTGGCGGATTAATGGCTGGCGACTGCAGCCATTCCTGCACGATTACCCCAGTCAATTTGGTTGGGATGGTAACGGGACACCGCCCTACTCAGCAATACGTTATGACTTGCTCGTCTCCCGCCCGCTGAACTATTTCATCTGGAAGTTGCTCCTGCCCCTAATTATTGTGCTATTTGCGAGTTGGGGAGCCCTATTACTGAATCCCAGTTACGTCGAATCGCGCATCGCCATTCCAGTAACGGCATTATTAACCATTGTCTTCTTGCAGCAGTCCTATTCCGATGCCTTACCTGAGGTTGGCTATCTGGTATTACTAGATAAAATTTACGCTCTGGCATATCTGCTCGTCATTGCGGCCATTATGGAAGCAATCATTACCGCTGACTGGGTCAAACATGGTAAACCTGAAAACCATATACGGGTACGTCGACTGGATCGACCGTTTTTGTTTATTCAGCTAGTATTACTAATTGGTGGCGTCGGTGGATTGATTTGGCTAACCTGACGCTAAATGAATGGTGCTAAATCGCAGGACAAATTGGCACGAAGCTTCAACTCAGCCAACGCTTAATGCATCCCTGGAATCAGCAACCCCATTAAATGGTAGCTAAAGGTACGCCCAGCCAACCCATAAAATTCTCCGCCTGTTGAAGCGTTGGGTTTTCTACGGCAATAACTTGATAACGGGTAGGCCGAGGTGCAGCCAGGGTGACTGACCGGGTAAATAGCTCATCCTGATGGAACCAGGACACGTCAATGGTATCACCAGGTCGATAATCACGCAGGCGATCGCTCAACTGGTCGGCACTGACCCGTATCCCATCAATTGCGAGTAGTTCATCGCCACTGTCCATTCCTGCCCGTTGAGCTGGCGATGCCATTTCAACAAACTTGATCAATTCGCGGCCATTTTCCGTCTTCACGACCATACCCAGACTGGGTACACCATCCCCGTTGTTGCCGTCCACCTGTAAACGTAACCCAAACCAATTGAGGTAGGTGCCTAGAGGTAACTCATCGGTACCATGCAGATAGGCCGCAAAGAAATCAGTTAAGTCTGTGCCAGCAACGGTTTCAATGACCTGCTGTAGTTCCGCTGGCGTAAACCCAATTTCGGGTTGACCAAACCGTTGCCACATTTGGCGCATCACATCATCGAGCGATCGCCCATTCTGGTGCCGTTCCCGAATAAGCAAATCCAGCAGTAAGGACACCATCGATCCCTTCAGGTAATAGGAAATCTGGGAGTTGGGACTATTCGCATCGGGACGGTAGAGTTTGATCCAGGCATCGAAGCTCGACTCACTCAACGGTTGAACCAGACGACCGGGGGTAGTCAAATATCGCGTAATTTCACGACTGAGGGCATTCAAATACGTCCCCACATCATAAACTCCGGCACGGTAGGGAAGTATCAGGTCATAGAAGCTCGTCGTGCCTTCACTAAACCAGAGGGACGGGGTGTAGTTTTCCTGTTCGTAGTCAAATACTTCCAGGGCTTGCGGGCGAATTCGCTTGACATTCCATAAATGGAAAAATTCATGGGCCACCAGTTGCAGGAAGCGATCGTACTTATCCTTTTGCCGGAACCCAAAACGACTATAAATTAAGGAGCAACAGTTTTTATGTTCTAACCCCCCAAACCCTTGCGTGGCAAGATGAAGGAGAAACAGGTAGCGATCGTAGGGTAACCCCTCGAAGAGTTCTGCCTCTACCTGAATAATTTTTTCGATGTCTGGCAACAGGCGTTCCGGTTGCAAATTACCCGTACCCCAAACAACTAAGTCATGGGGTTTGTTTTGCACCACAAACTCGTAAACTTGCTGCTGACCAATTTCAAACGGACTGTCAACCAGAGTGTCAAAATTGGCGGCCTCAAAGGTATGGGGAGTTCCTGCAATGGCGGGCAATGGTGTTGCAATCTGCCAGTCAGCCTGTGGTGGCACAATGGTTACCTGGATGGGCTGCTGTTCGTAACCGGGAACGTAGAAAAACAGGGCCGCACCATTAAAATAACCGTGACTACCATCTAAATGGTTCGTTCGTACCGTCAGTTCGTTAGCATACACCTGGTAAGTCACCGTTATCTCGGCATTGCCGCGCGAGTCAACCTGCCAGTAGTTTTTACCCAGTTTGCGCCAGGGTAAAGAAATCGCCCGATCACGACCAGCACAGGCGACAAAATTCTGGACATGCCGGGAATACTCGCGCACCAGATAGGAACCGGGTGTCCATACTGGCATCTTCAAATCTATAGTCGCATGCTGATCTGCACCCGCGATCGTCAACGCAACCTCAAACAGGTGCGTTTCTGGCACGGACATCGCCACGGTGTAATGCAACCGCAGAGAGGTAGCGGTATTGTGGGGCGGTTGTGAAGGCGATGGCCGGGAGGGGGCTGATTGAGTAGGACTGAACAACGGTGTCCGGTCAAACTCCAGTTCTTCCTGATTCATGCTGTGCGATCGCTCCCGGATATGTACTACAGTTACCGCTTGCTAAAATATTCTCCCAAGAAGAATATCATTATTGGTGGTTAACTCGCCGTCTTATGGGAGGCAACCTTACCCGCCAAATGCATCAGCTGTTTCAAATTGACCAGATAGAGCGCTTGATTCGAGGGATCAATTTTAATCCAACCCTTGCTTTCTAGCTTCTCCATAATCTTGGTCGTTTCTTCCACCCCAATATCCGTCACATCTGCCAGATCTTTGTAGGGAATGTTATAAATTTCGGTACCGTTGGGTGTTTCATGGCCGTAGTTTTCCCCCAACGCCACCAGCGTATTCGCCAGCTTGACCGCTGGTGGTTGGTGGCGTAGCTGAAACCGAATATTGGTTTGCCGCAACCGACGCACCATCAATTGCAGCATCCGATGGTGCAGTTGGGAGTCTTTAAACAATGTTTGGATAAATCGCTGTGCGGAAATGCTGATCAACTTAACAGCGGAAAGGGCTATTACATCGGTTGAACGAGGCGACTCATCAAGAATTGCCATTTCCCCAAAGAAATCCCCCCGGCCCAAAATCGCCAGGGTGACGGTATCCTCACCACCTGAGAGACGTCGCACCTTCACCCACCCAGAGACAACGAAGTAAACTGCATTTCCCCAGGCATCTTCCATCAACACCGCCCGGTTAGCAGGATACTCGTGTTCAACCGCAACGGATAGTAACCATTCCAATGTTTCGGGGTTGGCTGCGGTTAACAGCGGAAACAGTTCACTGAACGCTTCGATCTGCATGAAAAATCATTAGAAATAACAGTAACAATGAGAGGGGCTGGTACCAATATCTTTACATTAGTCAAGCAACCCTCTTCTCCATAATGACAACATTAATGGACTCTCTTTCAGGGAGATTCTACGGATCCTAACGAGCGATGCGGGCTGCTTGAATGAAGATGTCAAAAATACTAGCAAGGTTCCATAACACAGATAACC
>CAZGDE010000233.1:0-6759 GCA_964524315.1 uncultured bacterium | reverse complement strand
TACCAATCTCGCTCGCAAGGCTTTCAGGATAGATTACAGCCTCCGAATAAACGTAGAAACTTCTAGTATAAACGGTGGCAACAGGTTCAGAGTAATTTCAACTGGCTTCTTTAAGTACACCTCTGACTGCTTTTGCCAGTTGGGGCCGCAGTAGTTCTATGTAATGGGCCCAACCAACAATAATTGGTTGGCGATGGGTCAGCGTGTCCCGATCTACAGCGCTGGGAGCAAACGAAATAGGTTGGCCATCCAGATCACAGCAGGTTAGCCCCGCTGCGGTTGCGAGGGCTAGGGGGCCCGTTGTATCCCAGAGCTTGACACGCCCATTGCAATATAAATACAGGCCCGCCCGGCCTAAAACTACTTCCATGACCTTCAACCCAAAACTGCCTAAGGAATAAAATTGCGCATCGGGGATCAGTTGCGCGATCGCAGCGCCAAAATTTGCCTGGTCACGGTTACCAATCACAATCGGACAAAATCCAGTTGCCGGCAATGCGGGTGGTGAACTGGAAACCAATTGAGGGGAGGCATCGGCACTAACTTGAAATACGCCCCAATCCGGCCCACCGTAATACAACACATCATGGGCAGGTGCATACACCCACCCGGCAATGGCCTGATAGTCTTGCAATAAACCCACCATAACGGCGTAGTCCCGCTTGCCCTGGATGAAATCTTCAGTCCCATCCAATGGGTCAATACACCAGAGACGCGATCGCGCCTCATGAAAAACACTGCGCGAGGTAACATCTTCTTCCGTAATTACCCCATCTGCCGGAAAAAACTGCCGAAACCCGGTAGATAACATTTGATCGAGTGCAGCATCAATCGTTGTGACGTAGTCATCTGGCCCTTTTTCAAACACCTCAAATTGTTGCGTTGCCATCTGCTCCGCCTGTTGCCCACAGTGGCGAATAAGCTGGTGAATACGCTGAACCAGATTGGAAGGAATGGGAGGCATAAAAAAACAAAATCCAGGAGTCGGAATACAGGATCAGCATAACGCTTGATCTCTGCATTCTGCTCCTGAATTCAACCCAGGAAAAAACGGGCTAACCGGGGAGTGGCTAACCCGCTAGTTTGGGAACGCGCAGAGAAACTACTTTTGTAGTACCAGTTTGACGTTTGCGTTTTGCAGACCAGGACGCTTAACTTCAGCCAGAGTCTTATTCACAGCATACTTCTGGTTGATCGAGTTAATCAGTTCAGTCTGGTTATGCTTCTTCGCAACACCCCAGAGATCAGCGATCAGGTCAAAAGAACCGTCAGCATTGCGGGACCAACCGAGATCGTATTCACCTTCAAGAACTGCAACGATGTCGGAACGAACCCGCTGACCATTGTAGCCACGGACATCAGCTTCTGTCTTAACGGTGATGCCCAGGTCACGCAGAGAAGCTTTCAGGATTTCTGCATCGGTGATCTTGGTGCGCAGAGTGCTAAAGTGAGACATTTGGGTTTCCTCCTGTGGAGACTTGAGAACAACGTTTTGCTTAGCTATCGGCTAATAGCGGTGAACTATCAGCCAGTGGTGGACTGCTAGCGATATGCTAGCCCTCCTCCTGTTGGGAGCAGGAGAAAGTCTGTTAGAACTCCAGTCGCTGATATTCAGCAACTGAGGATGCCGCAGGTCGCGCGCGCTGCCGTGCCCAATCCCTTAGGGCAGTTACCTGTTCGGTCATGGTTCTAGAAAGTGGTAGCGTCGATTTAATTGCCGCGATAATATCCAGTTGGCTAAACTCCCGCTCTTGAGCGAATGCCTCATACATCGCGGCTACCAGTGCCTGCTCAATCTCGGCACCCGAATAACCATCACAAACATTCGCCAACTGGTCTAAATCAAAACGAGCAATTTCACGCCGACGCTTAGAAAGATGAATCTTAAAAATTTCCTTACGTTCTTCGGTGTTGGGCAGATCAACAAAAAAGATTTCATCGAAACGGCCTTTCCGCAGAAACTCACCCGGCAAACGTTCAACCCGGTTAGCCGTCGCCATCACAAATACAGGCGAGGTCTTTTCCTGCATCCAGGTAAGGAAGGAACCAAAAATCCGACTGGATGTGCCGCCATCGGAGTCAGCCGAACCTGCCGTACCCGCAAAGGCTTTGTCCAACTCATCAATAAAGAGAATCGCTGGCGAGATCGACTCCGCTGTCTTCAAAGCATTCCGCAGGTTTGCTTCGGATCGACCCACCATGGAACCGTCATACACTCGCCCCATATCCAATCGCAGGAGAGGTAACCCCCATAGGCGGGAGGTAGTCTTGGCAATCAAAGACTTACCACAACCTGGAACGCCCAGGATCAACATCCCTTTGGGTTGGGGTAAACCATATTCTCTGGCACGCTCAGTAAAAGCATTAGAACGCTGTTTCAACCAACGCTTCAGCTCTTCCAAGCCACCCACCGAATCAATCGTTTCATCTTCTTCGATGTATTCAAGGATGCCATTGCGCCGAATGAGTTGCTTCTTCTCAGACAGGACAACATCGACCTCCTCTTCAGTCAACCGTCCAGCCGTCACCTGTGCTTTACGATAAACTTTTTCAGCTTCATCCCGCGTCAGCCCTAAGGCTGCTTTTAATAACTTTTCCCTTGCCTCAGTCGTGATACGACGGCCCCTCGACTGCTCTAGCTGATTGGATAACACCTGATTCAGCTCAGTCATATTGGGCATTGGGAAATCCAAAACCGCTACCTCTTTCTCTAGTTCAATTGGAATTTCCTGAACTGGAGACATCAAAATAATTGTTTTTTGGGTTCCTTTAAAGCTAGCAATCGCGTCTCGCAACCAGCGAATTACAGGTGCAGAGTAAAACGGATGCAAATCCTTAAAGATAAACAACCCCGGTTCACGCTGACGGGTCACCCACTCAATCGCAGTTTCGGGAGCAACCGTATTGTGCTGGGTAATATTACGCGGCTGACCATATTCCACAATGCCATGCGTCACAGTCCAAAGGAAAACACGACGCTGTGGTTTGGCTTGCGCGATCGCTGCAATTGTCTGCTCCGCCCGTTCCTCCTCGGAAGTAACGAGGTAAACCAGGGGATACTGGGCTTGAATGAGAATACTTAGCTCTTCCTGCATAACATCAACCCAAAAGAGACAGCACAGACACTTTAGTGCAAGCTTTTTCAATACGGCCGAATCAAACCCAGCACACCAATGGTTTCAATTAACCGAAAGATTAACGACAATTAGCCAACAACTTAAATACCGATAACTATAAATATTGGCTAGATCCTGGATTGAGTCGTTTAATTCAAAATTGACCACAATCAAGCCAAGAACATACCCAAACCCAAAGAGTACCGATACTTAACCACCTATCAGCTCAACCGCCTTAACAGAATCAGCCGTAGCGGAGTTGACAGAAGCAGCCTTGCCAACTGCAATCCCATCCTCTATGTCATCGACTAAAACACCCGTCTGCTTACGGAGTGAAACCATCTCACCATCACGAACGACAACCGGGGAAGTGCAATCGGGACAGGAATAAACCCGATGGGATTGACCATGAACCGATCCGTGACTTTCCACCACTTCTGGATGAGAGAGATAAAAAACAATCGCCCGTTGAGCAATGTCTGTCATCGTTTCAGAATCAAGAGCCGCCCGGATTTTTAATTGGCGGTGCAGTTCGGGTGGGAGATACAACGTAACTTTCTGCTTATCTTGCATAGAACTCTCAGTTTTTGTACCCGGGTATGCATGTCAGGATATCCATTTCAGCAAACGCTGTCAAGACCGCAAGACGGCTTACCGTCAATATCGTTATATTTGTTTACAATAAACGAACTGATAGAGCAATCCGGTCGGTGAAGCGTAAAGAAACCAGCAGCCGTTAATGACAGCTCACTTAACAACTGGCTAAATAAAACTGGCTAATAACCTAGGGCAGTTTCAAGCAACTGGTTGTGCATCAGTCTGCCTTGCCCTCATCCTACCTCCCTCTCCCCAGGCGAGGGACTTGGAAGATCTCTCCCTTCTCCCAGAGGGGAAAAATTGGGGATGAGGGTGGAATGATTGCTGGCACAACAGCTCTTCTGAATATGCACTAAGCAATATTAGGTGGCACCTCTGGCGGGGCTGCCTGAAGGTTGGAGAAGTAAGATTCCATCAGGACTGCTAAATCAGCACGACTAATTTCCGTACCGGTTACTAAGTTACCTGGTGTCTCAAAAAAGATCAGGCTATCAATGTTCTCCATTGCTAACAGTTGAAACAAGATATGGGTTACCCCCACTGGCATGGCAATAATTTGCGGGTCGTTCATGCCGTAGGGAGAGGAAGCCACATCTTGTAACGTGGGATAGGCATAAATGACACGCTTTTCCGTTTCTGGTTGACTCGGCTTCCCTAAAACCGTAAACGCCCAGTCCCCATCCAGGGTTTGCACCGTATAGTACTGGAGATGGCGCAAATGTCCAGCCAACTGCTTCAAAACGGGGGCGATCGCTTCCACCAGTGCTGGGGTGGAACCGTCTTGAGGGGCATGGTCAACCAATTCCTGGATTTGGGCATCTAGGTTCATATCTAAGCTCATAGGTTAAGTTGATGGGGTCTGCTAACAGTCACTTACGAATGTGTAGGCTACAGATTTGTAGGGGTCAGATTCGTAACTGACATAAGTTGCTAGTCAATTTCCTTTTAAGGACAAAATAGCAAAGGCAAAATTACCCGTAGGGGTACTATCCATCCTCAAGATGGGTTTCCGACAATGATGGCAACAATCTATTGACTAATCGTGTCTAGATCGGTCTATATAGACTAGACGCTTTAATAATATTGTTGTCACAATTGAGTTGATTGACATGAATTGATTCTCATTCATTTAAATCGTTGAAAGGTGTAGAGGCTGTGGGGAATATCTGCCAAAGCGTGGATGAAATTTTTCAACTATTATTTGACGAGTTTAGGTTGTCAACTAACGCTTCTGAGCAGAATTGCCGGGACGTGGCAGGTCGCCTTTCCCAAGAAATTGAGCGTATTTGTTCCGAAAGCAAACGGATTCAGGCATCAGGCGAAATTGAGTCATGGGCAACGGCATTGGCCCGCCATCGCCTGCAGCAATGCATTCACTACTTTAAGCTAGGCTCACGACGAGGCCGGGTTGAGCTTCACAGCACACTCAGTGCTGTGGTTTATCGTTACATCACTCCACCCCAGGCCCAATCTAGCTATCAGGCACGGCTAACCCTAATCGAAGATTTTCTCCAATATTTTTATATTGAGTCACTCAATGCCCTGCGTCGTGAAGCGCAACTACTGCCAACCTATCAACCGCGAACATTGTTGGAACTGGCAGAATACATGGCATTTACTGAACGATATGCTAAACGCCGCATTCCTTTGCCAGGTCATCGTAGCCAGCAACTTATTATTTTAAGGGCACAAACTTTTTCGCAACAGCAACCAACAGAAACTCCAGTTGATATAGAACGGGCAGCAGAAGGAGTTGCGGGCGAAGCAGAAACTTCCTGGAATGCGGCTTCTATGCAGCAGGTTCGCGAACAGATGGTGGCGCAGGAACCAGAACCACCCGAAGATACCCTCCGCGCGACGGTAATTGAGGAGTTAATGAATTATCTGGTGGAACGCAAGCAGGAGGACTGCGCCAACTACTTTGCCTTACGCCTGAAGGATTTACCCGCAAATGAAATAGAGACAATTCTGAATTTGACACCCCGTGAGCGGGACTATCTCCAACAGCGGTTTAAGTATCACTTAATCCGTTTTGCCCTGCAGCATCGCTGGGAACTGGTACATCAATGGCTGGAAGCTGACCTCGATCGCAATTTGGGGCTAACCCCCCAACAGTGGCAGATATTTCTGGCCACCATTGAACCCCAGGAAGCCCAACTGCTGGGTCTGAAACAACAAAAATTGCCAGACTCAGAGATTGCCCAGGCATTGGGCTGTACTCTGAATCAAGTTCGTCGACAATGGTTTAAGTTGTTAGAAAAAGCCTGGGAAATTCGCAATCCAGGTAATGGCAATTCATAACGCTTTAGTGTCCGGAGCAGGTGCGTCTACCCATGAATAGGAGTCTATAGACTTATGCATGATGATTCGGAGGCTCTTCAAAGAAAGTTACTCAACCTCTTGCAAGACTTACTCCCAACAGCATCTTTAGCGGATGCCGAGGCCCTAAGTCAGGGGTGGATTGCTACGGGGAATGATCGTTCCCCTGCTCCGTTGAATACTTTCCCAGCAGCGGATCCATCCGTGCTTGCCTCCAATCATCACAGTCCCGACACTGTTCCCAACTCACGGGAATCCCTATCTGAACTTGGAGAAATACCTGCCGTGCAAGACCGTTTTCATGCCCTGTTGAAACATCGCCTACAAACCGAGATTCAACACAACCCACCCCTGTTTCCGTGGGAAACAGAAATTCATGATTATGAGGCGGACACCACCACCTATCTCAGTACAGCCGCCGTTAGTAACCCTATGGCAACGGAGCAGCAGGTACCGGTTTGGGTGTGGTTGAACCAGCTACGCACGTTGAACCTACCCGTTGCTGTACCGGACAAAGTTCTGGCACAACTATTGCAACGGTGTCAAGAAGTTGCCCACTCGACGTTACTGGAAGGCGCAAAACTAGTTCAGGCAGTCGAGGACTTTTTCCCCGGCCAATCTCCAGCCCTCAACCATCTAGCGGGTCTAGTCATGACATCACCTGCCCGCTCTGGTGGAACCGTTGGCACACCCACTAGTGGCACCAACTATCCGGTCAGCTATGAAG
>CAZGDE010000232.1:0-11277 GCA_964524315.1 uncultured bacterium | reverse complement strand
ACGTGGATTATCTGCGATCGATTGGACGTAAACGGATCGCGCAAATTGTCCGGGATGCCGAAATTGCCGAAGCTGAGGCTCTCAGTCAGGCAGAACGGATCGAGGCCAACTGTCAGCAGCAGTCTGAAGTGGCCAAATCCCAAGCAATGGCAGTTATCCAGCAGCGCCAGAACGAACTCCGCAAAATTAAGGCGGAACTCGAACAGGAAGCTCGTTCTGAAGAAGAACGTACCAAAGCGGCGGAACGGGAGGCCCGTGCCCGTGCTGAACAACAGATGCAAACGATGCGGGCGGAACTGGAACGGTTACGACTGGAAGCCGATGAGGTTTTACCCGCAGAAGCCGAACGTCAGGCGAAAACCCTCCATGCTAAGGGATCTGCTGCTGAATTAGCTGAAAATGCCAAGGCTGCTGCAATGGTCAACGATATGTTGTCGAAGGTTTGGCAGAAGACGGGCGTGGATGCATCGGAACTGTTCCTGATGCAACAAATTGAAATGGTGCTGCAAGAAGCCGCCAAGATTCCCAAACGGGTTCACCTCGATCAGGTCAATGTGATTGACAACGGGGATGGCAAGTCATTAACGGGGTTGGTGAGTGTCTATCCCGAAATTGTGCGCCAGTTCTTGCTACATGTAGATGACACGCTGGGTATTGATGTGGGGGCAACCCTGAATCGCCGTAATGGTCATAAGGAGAGTTAAGTATGGAGGCGATATTTGCACTACTAGCCATTTTTGGCCTGGGCACTGGGGCAGGGGTGTTTGTCATTCGCAACCTGTATTACATTTGCCAACCCAATGAAATTCTGATCTTTGCGGGTAGTACCCACGAGTTAGAAAATGGGCGCAGCGTCGGCTATCGCCTGGTAAAAGGCGGCAGTAGCATTCGGGTGCCCCTGCTGGAACGCACCCTGCGGATGGACTTGAGCAACATGATCATCAACCTGCGAGTGTCCAATGCTTACTCAAAGGGTGGTATTCCGCTGACGGTAGAAGGGGTGGCAAACATCAAAATTGCCGGCGAAGAACCTGCTATCCATAATGCGATCGAACGGCTACTGGGTAAGAGTCGCCAGGAAATTGAACAGATGGCGAAGGAAACTCTAGAAGGTAACTTGCGGGGGGTACTTGCCAGTCTCACTCCAGAACAGGTCAATGAGGACAAAATCGCTTTTGCTCGCAGTCTGCTGGATGAAGCCGAGGATGATCTGGAAAAGCTGGGTTTAGTATTGGACACGCTCCAGATTCAGAACATTTCTGATGATGTGCGGTATCTGGATTCAATCGGGCGCAAACAGCGGGCAGATTTGCTCCGGGATGCTCGGATTGCTGAGGCACAGGCGAGAGCCGAGTCTGTCATTCAAACGGCAGAAAATCAGAAAGTGACGGAACTGAGCCGCCTCGATCGCGACACTGGTATTGCCCGGGCCGATGCCGAACGCCGTATCAAAGACGCGACCACTATGCGGAGTGCCGTCGTGGCTGAGGCCGAGGCCGAAATCGCTTCCGAACTGGCCCGGATTCAGGCTGAAATCCCTGTTCAACAGGAGCGCATTAAGCAGGTTGAGCAACAACTGCAGGCGGATGTGGTGGCACCTGCCGAAGCTGACTGTAAACAGTCGATCGCCCGCGCCCAGGGGAATGCTGCCAGCATCATCGAAGATGGCAAAGCCAGGGCGGAAGGTACCTTGCGTTTGGCGGAATCTTGGAAGACTGCTGGTTCTAATGCCCGCGATATCTTCTTACTGCAACGGCTGGAAACCTTGCTGAAGACCCTGACCAATGCGGTACCCGATATTAAGGTGCAGAATGTCACAGTCGTTGATGCCAACAAAGGGAGTAATGCCGTCAAAGCTGCCAGTTTTCTGGAACAGCTAAAACAGACTACTGGTATGGATATCGCTCAGGCAGTCCAGAGTTGGACGACCTCGCAGCAAAACCGCTTACCGGGCGATCGCACCGACGATACGGTTGATCGGAGTTAATTCAGTGAATCGTAAGGGTGGGTTTGGTGGTATCGGTACTGTTCTGATATGACTAACAAACCTGCCCCTACGGAAGACTAAATGTCTAAGTTTTAAGGAGCGTTCTAGGAAACAAAATACCTGCCCTAACACCAGGTACATTTTTCTTGGAAACCGCCTAATTAAGCCGCGATCCTTAATTGGCAGGCGAATCGGGTTGGGCGATCGCATCGACGAGTCGCTCCAGAGCATCTGTCATGCGATCCAATCGTTGGAGTGTTTCGCCCTGGACATCGGCCAGACTCTGGATGTCTTCACTCAGGGCGAATACCTGGTAACCCTGTTGTTGGACATGATTGACCAGATTATCAATGCGGTTAGACAGGCGATCGACCGTTTCCGTCGTCGCTAAAACTGCCTCACCAATCTGTTGTACAACCGTTTCTAACGCTTCCAATCGACTTTGAACGTCCACGCGAAAACCCTACTTTTCAACCAGCCTAACCATGCTTGCTCGCACCCCAGACTAGCACCCTTATTTAACCCGAATTATTTAACTCGAATTATTTAACCTGAATCTTTGCCAATGTCGTTCCCTGGTAATAGTGCAACAAAATTTGCTGATAATTTGTACCCCGTTGTGCCAGGTTGTAAGCACCCCATTGACTTAGACCCAAGCCATGCCCAAATCCCCGCCCATTAATTTGAAACGAACCGGGTAATTGAGACTTGCCTTTAGCGCCGCTGCCTTGAGGGATGACCTCAAATAAGGTGCTTCTGAGGCCAAGAGCAGTCCGGAGGACATCACCATCAATCGAGCGTCTACCCGCATCACCAATCACTTGCATGGTAATAATACGGCCACACTGACTGAGTTTTGCAGGTTGTAACGAAATAATGTTACCTACGCCGGTAATGCGTTTGCTTAAATCACTGCGCGAAAAGTTTTTCGTCCATTGGGCAACGGGTGAACTGTTATCAAAATCTTGTACCGATCGCAGATAGGGGAGCGCCTGTGTCCAAACATCCTCGACATTTTCTGTGCAACCGCCCGCCGAGGAATGGAATACGGCTTCAATAATTTGTCCCCGATAGGTCAATACCTGCCCTGTTGTGGCGTTGACCGCAGCCTGGGTACCTGCTGATTCATCCTCGATCCCGTCGTATACCTGCCAGGCGGGGGTATCACCCAGATCATATATCCCATTGGCTCCCTTTTGCCTCTGGTAGAGGGCGTAGGAACGGGCAGCAACGGCCTGGGCCTTGAGGGCTTCCTGGGGCCAGTTACCATTCATCTCGCCACCAAGAACGCTATAGAGGTATTGCTCTAAATCCACATAGTTAACAGCCGTTAGCCCCTTCGATTTGGGAACCAGCAGCGTTCGTCCCCGATACCAGCGATCGCCAATGAACACATAGCCACCATCAGTCGGTTCGATCCAGAGTTGGCCGGACTGCCAACGGTCAACGGCAATCCTGCCTTGTTTGGGTTGGGCCACAAAGGCGTTCATCGGTGCAATTTCACCGACCTGACGATAGGCCCCATCTCGAACTACAGCACGGGTTGAACTACCTACAGTTACCTGGCTGACACCATCTTCAATGGCTACCCGCAATTCGACCGAACTGGCATGGGCAGGCGCGATCGCTGCTAACCAGATAAGCATTGACATCCACCAACCACGCCCTCCTAAGCGGATAAGCAGTGTAAGTAGAGATCCAAAAAAAGCGGGGAAGCGTTGCTGGGGCATCTCCGACATCTCCTGACAAAGTCAATCACGCACAACAGTAAACCGAATCACACAGCCAATCAACTCTCACCCACTCACACCGCGATCAATCCGCTAGGAAAAATCACCCATCCGGATCATCACCGTTGCTTAATATAAGTCAATTCTTTTGTAGTGGAGCGGCCAGACAATTTTACAATTGTCTACCCCTCCACCCAGTTACACTACATATATCCAGCGAGGGACAAGAATCTGGGTCATGAACCGTCTATATAGTGCCTTAACAATTCCATTAAATTTATTAACACTAACGATTAATCTTGACGTGGTTGGCGATCGCAGGTTCCCCAACACAAACCGCTAGAAATCTTGTTCTCTGTGTCAGTATAGTTGCAGCACCATTGACGAATCGGGCGACTCAGTTTTGCAAATCACCTTTCTAGGAACTAGTTCGGGGGTCCCGACGCGGGCACGTAATGTGTCTAGCATTGCTCTACGCCTGCCGCAACGGGCGGAGTTTTGGCTGTTTGACTGTGGCGAAGGTACCCAGCACCAAATTTTGCGGAGTGATTTAAGGGTGAGCCAACTCAGCCGCATCTTTGTAACCCATATGCATGGCGATCATATTTTTGGCTTGTTGGGGTTACTGGCGAGTTGTGGTTTGGCGGGTAATGCACAGCGGATTGACATTTATGGCCCCCCTGATCTGGATGAGTACTTGAAAGCCTGTCGGCGGTATTCCCAGACGCACTTCTCCTATCCCGTTAAAGTTCACACCGTTCGTCCCGGTGTCGTGTTTGAGGATGAGCAATTCATTGTTAGTTGTGGGTTATTGAAGCATCGGGTACCTGCCTTTGGTTACCGGGTGACCGAAAAGGATCGCCCTGGACATTTTGATGTGGAACAGGCGATTGCTCTGGGGATTCCTTCGGGGCCGATCTACGGAAAATTGAAGCGTGGCGAGGTGATTACTCTCCCGGATGGGCGACAAATCAACGGTGCTGATCTGTGTGGCCCGATTCAGGTTGGCCGTAAGTTTGTCTATTGCACGGATACGATTTTTTGTGACAGTGCGGTTGAACTGGCACAGGGTGCAGATGTTCTCGTGCATGAAGCCACCTTTGCCCATCAAGATGCCGAGTTGGCTTATCAAAGGCTCCATTCCACTTCCACAATGGCAGCCCAAGTGGCTCTGGCAGCTCAGGTGCAACAGTTGATCATGACGCACTTTAGTCCCCGCTATGCTCCTGGAAATCAGTTGGAGATCAAAGATTTGCTCCTGGAAGCACGGGCGATTTTTCCCAACACCGAATTGGCATCAGATTTTTTGACGGTAGAAATTCCTCGACGGCAGGCAGCAACGCTAACGGGTACGCTCACATAGGACGAACTGGATATAGTGGCTACGGTGACGATAGAAAACCTCTCATTCTTTAGTCACAGTCCTTCGTATCTCCCTTTTCTAGCTGAGGGGCGATTAAACCGTCAGTCAGGTCAAATTAATGTTAGGGCATCACGTTGTCATGGTTGGTTGTTGGCAAAGCCACCATGCACATTCCCTTGCAGGAGATGAACCCGATGAAAATTAATTCTTTACCTCAAGTGCTTGCTACTGCCGCGATCGCGCTCAGTGTGGCGATGCTGCCCTCACTGTCTGTTTCTGCCCAAACCTCGGCACCACCGGATGTTAATACGACGACTGACACTCGTGATGCTGGCGATCGGGACTTTGATTGGGGCTGGTTAGGTTTGTTGGGTCTCGCTGGCCTGGCTGGTTTGGCGAAGAAGAATGAGGCACCGGCGGTACACTACCGCGATCGTGATGAAGTGACGAATCCCAGTTCTCGCTACTAATCATCTCGCCCTGATTGTGATGTTGGCGATTAGCGAAGTAACTGACTACGACGACCTTCAACATAGACCCATTGACTGACAGAGGTTCCTTTTTAGGGCCAATTCGCGATTATTAATATCTAACGAGGAAAAATAATGCAGTTACGTCATGCTTCTCAGAAAATCTTGGGGGCTGGGGTATTGGCCCTGAGTTTGACCATGCTGTCAGCAACGCTGCCAGTTCATGCGCAAAGCTCGCCCAATTCGCCTACCTTGGATACCACGCCTTTTCAAGAAACACGGGATGATAATAACAATTTAGGTTGGTTGGGGTTAATCGGTTTAATTGGTTTGGCCAATCTATTCCGCAAACCCAAAACTACCCAGACGACGTATCGCAGTCCCGATCCAGCAGTTCGCTCCGGCTACCGCGAATAGTTGACGGAGCGAACTGCTCCATGATCAATCAAGTGAAGCGGTAGGGTGAAAATACATCATCCTACCGCTTCTGGTTTATCTAACCTGATCCGTTGCATGATTTGCGTTAGAGGTTCGGTCGAACACGCACCGATGGTTACTGTCCGCCGGCTTGACGCAGGCGATCGCGAATGCGGAGGAGTAATACAGTGCTATCAATTGGAGCACGGGGCGAAGGGATTTCAGTATTGGGCCAGCCGGGCATATCAGCACAGGTACAGTCTGGATTCCCAGGATGACCTACAACTTTTTGTGGTACTGGCATGGAGCAACGGCAGCATGGATTAATTTCCCAGGATGGTGTGAGCAGTTCTGCTATCGTTTGGGTCGTACCTTCCAGGTAACAATCGCCTGATTGGGAGGCAATAACCGTTTGCCAGCAGACCTCAAATTCCTGACTGTAGCGATCGCCCTGGATCACAGGACGGGGCAACAATGCTGTTTCCCCACCCTGAATTAGCACTTGCTTACCCAACTGAAACCAATAGGCAAGGTACTGTCTGACTTGTTGTTCGGATGCCATAGGATTCAGTCTTATGAGATGCAATAAAACTTAGTGATGCTGGAAGCCTTTACTTTAATGATGAATTGTTCCAGCGTTAAAAAATCCTGCACAGGGCTGAACTGATCTGCGTAGTATGTACTTTTGTGATCCTCAAGGGATCCCCCGGCAATAATTACATGCTACTGTGCGGGTGCATTTTACGGGTGAAGCTAAATCTTTAACTAAGATTTGGTCAGCCATATACGAAGTTATGACCGTTGATTACGATCTTGTTGTAATTGGTAACACGCCAGCAGGTGTTTATGCTGCTATCAGGGCAGCTACCTTGCAAGCCCGTGTTGCCCTGGTTGAGCAGAGATTATCTGGCACTGTATCTGGCACTGCTGCCCCTGACCAGGTCAATAGTCGAGTATTGCAAGAACTGGGACGGGCTGTGCAACAGGTACAGCAGTTGGAACAGTTGGGGATTGGGCAAGCATCGGCATGGCTGAACGCCTCTTCCCAAGGTCAGTTGTGGCAACAGGCAAGCAGATGGGCAAAGACGGTCAACGCCAGTTTAGCGATCGCCCAATCCCCTGCAACCCTATCCTCTTTAGGAATTGAGGTAATTTCTGGAGTCGGGGAGTTTTACCGCAAGCCAACGGTTGGTTTTGTGGTCGATGGGCGACGGTTGCGATCGCGGGCATATCTGTTGGCGATGGGCTGTCGTCCAGCAATGCCAACGATTGACGGGGGGCAACCCAGCGGTTATTTCACGGTGAACCAGGTTTTGGAGCAACCCCATGTCCTTCATGCGGTAGAAAAACTAGTTGTGCTAGGGACACAGGCACCCGGCATTGAAATCGCCCAGGCATTCGCTCAGTTAGGGGCACAGGTGACGGTTATTAGTACGGAGGACAGCGTTCTGCCAACGGCAGATGCAGAAATTTCCCAACTCCTACAGGCGCAGTTGGAAGCGGCGGGTATTGAGGTGTTAACGGGTATCGTGCCAACACAAATTCGACAGATTGAGGGAAAAAAATGGGTACAGGCAGGTAGACGGGCCATTGAAACGGATGCCATTGTTGTTGCTACAGGCTGGGAAGCAGATGTTGATGCTTTGAATTTGGCGGCGGTAGATATAGAACCAGTTGCAATGGGCGTTACCTGTAACTTTTTTAATGATACGGCGACCACCGAGATCTACACCTGCACCAGTCCTGACACCTATGCCCAAACACAGATAGAAATCCAACGGGCGCATGTTGCGGTCAATAATGCCTTATTCTTTCCCATCGCTAAATTTTCCCGGACAAACCTTCCCCTGGTGACCTATACCAATCCAGAAGTTGCCCAGGTGGGAATGACGGAAACTCAGGCTTTACAGACCTACGGTAAAAATGTGTGGGTGCTGCGATCGCCCCTGAGCCATCTCGATCAGGCACAGATTACTGGCAATATGACCGGGTTGTGTAAGCTGATCGCGCACCGTAACGGCACGATTCTGGGAGCCCATCTGATGTCACCCCAGGCCAGCGAGATCATTGGCACGATCGCCCTGGCCATGCAGCGCCAGCTCAAAATTTCTAGCCTGGCAAATCTGGCCATGCCCTCGACCACCTTTGCCACTATCATTCGGGAGGCAGCAACAGAATGGTACCGCCTCAAACGGAATAGCAGCCCTCGGCGGGAAGACCTATTGGCATGGTGGTTTGATGTGGTGCGATCGTGGTCTTGACTGGTCAACCTCAAACTCTGGCCAGTGTGACTTTCTCTGGTTGATCCTGGTATTTGCCTCGACGGGTTTCATAGCTTACAGCACAGGGGGCACCTTCCAGGAAGAGTAATTGCACGACTCCCTCGTTGGCGTAAATACGACAGTCGGCACTGGACGAATTGGAAAATTCGAGGGTTAAATAACCTCGCCAACCAGCCTCAGCCGGAGTCAAATTGGCAATCAAACCCGTCCGGGCATAGGTACTTTTACCAATGCAAATGACAGTGACGTTTTCTGGCACTTCCAGTCGTTCTAAGGCGACTCCCAGACCATAGGAATGGGCCGGGAGGATGAAATAGCTACCATTTTCATCTGTATGAAGTGCAGCCGGTTCCAGATTGGCGGGATTGAAGTGTTTGGGATCAACCACGGTACCGGGAATATGGCGGAAAATGCGAAACTCTGCGGGGGACAGGCGCAGGTCATACCCGTAACTACTCAGCCCGTAGGATATGACGGGTACACCGTCTACCTGACGTACTAGGCGTGGTTCAAAGGGGGTAATCATTCCCTGTGCCGCTATGTCAGTAATCCAGGTATCGTTTTTAATCATGGTATGTTCCTTCAGTATGTTCCTGTAATCGTGTGGTTACGGTTGGTGACTACGACGAAGTTCCGTAATTTGATCAGCAACGTCTAGCAAGGCCGTGGGCATCTCTGGCCCGGTGAGAATGATATCAATGCGACTGGGGCGATCGCGCAAAAATGCTAACACTTCCGTTTCAGAAATTAACCCAAAATTGATGGCTAGACTGAGCTCGTCCAGCACGACCAGGTCATATTTCCCCTGCATGACTACCTGACGCGTATGGTGCCAGAGGTCGACCAGCGATTGTGCTTCTTCTTGGTCTAAATGGGGTGTATCAATACAACGAGGCAAGTTGCAGCGCACCCAATCTAAGTTTTGTCCCAGTTGGACGGGATGCTCATACCCCTGCTCAATTCCTCCCTTGAGAAATTGCACCACCAGCACGGGTGTACCCTGTCCAGCAATTCGTAACGCCTGCGCCATGACACTGGTAAAAAAACTGCGATGGGTACAGGTAAAAACTTGTACTAACCCCTCAATACGATGCGTCAATGGCTGACTGGAACTGAGTGCAGGCATTTCGACTTGTGAAACCATGACAACTGCCTATTCAATAAACGGCAACAGAATCAGCAAACGCCGGAATTCTTAGAATAGGCAAAATATAGCGTATTTTTTGAAAATGCTGCTAAATAAAACGCTAGATATAAGAACACTACATATACTTTGTGATTTCTAGCGCTTTGATCTCTGGCGCTGCACGATCCTCACTTGATGGCAGAATAGCCTTGAGCCAGAAAGCAGGAGAACAGGTTGTGAGATTGGTAATTCTGGGCGGGCCAGGTGCAGGGAAGGGAACCCAGGCTGAGCGATTGCGCCATGACTTGGGTACTGTTTGGATCTCAACGGGCGATATTTTGCGGGCTGCGATCGCCGTCCAGGATTCAGATGGGGAAAGCCAAACGGAACTGGGGCGACAGGCGCAGCAATATGTCGCTCGGGGCGAGTTGGTTCCAGACGAAATTATGATTGAGTTCATTCGCCAGCGCTTGCTGCGACCCGATGTCAGCCAGGGGTGGTTACTGGAGGGCTACCCACGCACGGCATTTCAGGCAGAGGAACTAGATTTTTTGCTGGACGACCTGAAGCAGCAGTTAGACTATGCCATTCTGTTGGATGTTCCCCCGGCGGTGCTGGTGGAACGATCGCTGGGGCGGGCCCGCGCCGATGACACCCCGGAGACAATTCAACGGCGGATTGACCTGTATCAAGAATGTACTCTGCCACTGTTGGAATATTATGAATTTCGCGATCGCTTGCTGCGGATCAACGCGAATCAGGCGATCGATCAGGTACAACAGGAAATCTTGCAAAAACTGGGGAGACGCAATTAATGGCTTGGCAACGTCCTGACGGTCGGCAGTCCGATCAACTTCGTCTGATTAGCTTTGAGCGTCAGTTCACTCGCTTTGCGGCTGGATCGGTACTGGCAAAGTCTGGCGATACGCAGGTTCTCTGTACGGTATCGATTCAGCCTAAAGTGCCACGATTTTTGGAAGGGAAAGGACAGGGTTGGTTAACTGCCGAGTACCGGATGTTGCCAGGAGCAACCCCCGAACGTCAGGAAAGGGAGTTTATGCGGCTGTCGGGCCGGACGCAGGAAATTCAACGTCTGATTGGGCGCAGTCTGCGTTCAACCCTGGATATGGCAGCTCTGGGTGAACGTACAATTATTGTGGATGCCGATGTTCTCCAGGCGGATGCAGGCACCCGGACAACTGCCATCACTGGAGGGTTTGTTGCCCTTCAGGAGGCAATTAATAAACTGCTACAGAGTGGGGAACTGGAGCGATCGCCACTGCGCCACCAGGTAGCAGCAATTTCTGTCGGCCTACTGGAGGGCGTTCCCCTTCTGGACTTGAATTATGTAGAAGACGTGGCCGCAGAAATTGACTTCAATGTGGTGATGAATGAAAAGCTTGACCTGATTGAAGTTCAGGGTACTGCCGAAGCGGGCAGCTTTAGTCGCAGTCAATTGAATCAGATGCTTGACCTGGCGGAAAGTGGCATTCAGGAGCTACTCAAACTGCAACGTCAAGCCTTTCAAACGGCAGCCGAATAATCGCTGGCTTCACCCACGCCCAGAAGCCATAGCAACTGCTCTACCTGGTCTAAACTTCCTACCAATCGTCGTACAGGGTGGGGCCATACGCGTACCAGGGTTGGGGTTGCGGCGACCTGATCCAGTTCTGCCTGCTCTGGGTGTTGAGTCACGTCAATGACTTTCAGGGTATAGGGTTGTCCCAATGCCTGTTCTAGCAACTGGTGTAGGTTCAATAGGGTACGTTCCGTCGCGGCGCTGGGCCCGGCGACAAATAGCCGCAATACACATCCCCGTGTATCTGTGTTGCCTGCCAGTGCGGCCATCTGGCTTTCCGTTTCCTGTTGGCAAAGGGACGCGGGACGTGGCTGCCCATAACG
>CAZGDE010000231.1:7839-11332 GCA_964524315.1 uncultured bacterium | reverse complement strand
TCTTTCCCCTACGCCATGTTCAATAATATGCTCAGCTTCCATGAGCATATTAAGATTGGCGATGTCACGGGGTTGGAGATTATCCAGGATAGTGCAGTAGGGGCGATCGTCAAACGTTCTGATGTCGATGAATACGTTAAGCAGATTGCCCTCCAGTTTGGTGGTGAATTCGCTGCCCAAGTTGGTCGCAACCTGGCAACAGAATTAGATGCTAGACAGGGAACTGCTTATGTCTTCAACTTTGACAGGATGAAGAAGGCTTCTCAAATCCCCCAGCGGATTAAGAACGTCATTGGTTCCAGACCCTTGAGTGATTTGACAATCGAATATCAGCAAATGCTGGATCACGTAGGGGCGATCGACTATCAAGCGAAGTTTGGTGGTGTGGGTGGTCGCGCTGCAACCTCCGTTGATCTCCAAGGGTTCTACCTGCAAGACCTGAAAGCTGGCTTGAAAAATCTAGGGGTATCAGAAGATAAAATTGGCACCTTAGGGGAAGAGCTGGGTATTGGAGCGCTCTATGGCAATAAGATTCGCAGGTTCCTAAGTGCGGAAGTCGCTCAAGAACTGGAAAGACTGCGGTATGAGCTGATGGAGCAGTATGGGTTGTCGTTTAGCCAAACTCAAAGTGGCGTAGGTGCCGAACTGCTGAGAACCACGTTAATGAGGCGGGATATCAGTGATCCTGCTGCACTCAAAGGATTTACTGGTTCTAGTGAGAGATTTGGTAGTCCTGCGGTAATGCTGATGCAGCTAACGGGTAGCTACTCTGACTACATGTACGCTAACTCTGCGTTTGGCGGCGATGAGGGGATGCGCCAGGGGCACGTTGATAAAGCAGTCAAAGATTTCCAAACGAAAAAGTTATTAGCTGAGATTTCACTAGACGATGTGACGGGCGCTTTGGGTGTTGATAGCTGGACCTTTGAGAAAAACCTTTATGCCCGTGCTGGTGAAATCATCAGTTTCGATCCCAGAGATGGGAAGAGCTGGGTCATGCAGTATGACGAAGAGTCAGGTGAGTATGTTAAGAATCGCGCGGTAGATAGCCGTAAAGAGTTTGCAGTGGCTGGCAACCTGATTGAAAGTATGAACAGGGTTGTCTCAGCTGCTTATATTACTGCTACTTCCAACGCGGCCAACCTGGTCGCGGAAGATGCCAGAGAAGTACTCAGAGAGGTTAGAATCCTCAACCCCAACTTGAGTAAGAACTCAGTACAGGTTGAACTGGTTTATGACCGTACCATTAAAGCAGGCGGCGGTAGAAGGGGTGAAGCCTACGGTGGCTTATTCAAAGCTGTACAGATGTTTGCTGGCAAGCAATATTTTGAACACCAGCTGGCTCACCTTGGCAGAACAGACATTAACGTCTTTGACGTACAAGGGCTAGCTAACCCTTCTAACTACAAGTCCTACATGTACCATCATGGGGCTACCTTGCTAACCCATAGACCTAATGGAAGCCAACGGTTGATTGATATGACCCTGGCTAAAACCAGCACGTCTGTTTTGGCAGCTGGTTTGCTGATGGGTACAGGATTAAGCGCGGCTGAATTGGCTAAGGGAGAGGATGGTCGCTACCTTAATCAAGATACAGAAGCAGTTTTGAGAGCACTAGGTCAGGCAGCAGGTTCTAGCCTGGGTTCTTACTTTAAGGACATGCGAACAGCCGCAGCTTTAATGAACCAGACCAGCGATGATCTGAGACTAGGCGAGCTATTCCTGGATGAAATTAATAAAGAGCGGGGTGGGGCCGCATTACAAGCTCCCTCGCTACGAGCTATTTCTTTGAAAGATATCGCCAACGTCATCAATGGCGTTAAAGGGGCAGATGCAACGTTTAGAGGCAAACTCCAGCACTTCTTTAGTACTGGGGATATGACCTATGAGTATTTAACCAACAATATTCGCAATCGGGAAATGGTGATCTTGGCAGGTGCCCTGGATATGTATAGCCAGTTGGCTAACCAGAACCTGAGCCAATTTAGAACGGTTGACGTCACCAGCGATCGCCAAGCTTATTTAACACTGGGTACCATCGCGGGTATTCCCTATCAACAATTACTAGATGAACAAGAGACTCTGGCTCCCCTATTACAAGCCAGAGCAGAAACAACCCCCATGCTGGTGACTTACGTTCCTGTAGGGGCTTCCCAGTCTAAGGTGGCCGTTTCCTCCAGGGATAAAGGGCGGATCGAACTGCAGCATATTATTGCTGACCCCTTTACGCCTCAGGTAAAGGCCTTCCAAGATCAAGGATCAGTAGGTGGGTTGAGAAAGTTAATTGCTTCTTTGGTCGGGGCAATGTCCAACATGACCCCTGATCGGGTTTTAGCGGAGTCAGGTGATTTAAGCAATCTGGGTATCCACGATATGCTGAATCCCTACCTCAGAAGTAACTTTTTCAAGAGTAAGGCAATGGCGTTCTATGCCAGCAACCTTGACTCTGGTACCTTCGCAGGCATGCGGCAGAAGTACAACTTATTCTCCAACATGCAGTTAGTTCTGAACAACGTTGCCGCACTTGGCGATGGTGAAGCTGCCATGCTGCAGCAAATGCTGGAGAAGGGTAAGCTCCGGGGCGAAAGCCGCGAACTGTTTGAACAGGCAATCAGGAATCGAGACATCCAAGAACTGCGGGTCAGAGTTGATATGGGGCTGGAAACCTCTTTACGAGAGTTCCAAGCAGTGAATGAACAATATCGCCTCAATCCTGATAAAGCGTTTGGGATTGAATATGGGGAAGCCTTTGTCAGAGGTCTAAAAGATACAGGTCTCAAAACGGTGGCGTTCGCGATGCCTGCACTGGAAATTAGCGGTGGTCAGGTTCGCTTTAACAAGAATCGGAAACAGTTTAGCTTCCTACTCAGTGGTGAGTTCATGTCTATCATGGGGCAGCAGTTTGGTGGCTTTGAAAGTGAGCACCTGAAGGCGATGCAAACCCTTGTTGGTGGTTTTGCTGAAGGCACCAATGTCAGTCGATTCTTTGACCAACTATCCCTGATGCAGGACACCACGGGCGTGATCGACGTAGACCTGGAAACCGCACAAGAATTAGTTGAGTTTCAGAATACAGCTCTGAAGCTACCCGAACTGTTAGCAGAATCTATGGGCGGCGATCGCATTGCCCAGATCTTTGGTAGTGGAGTGGGGTTGGATGGCGGTACCTTCACTTCAGCCGCGATGTTTGGTATCCCTGATCGAGCTGCGGTTGTTTCAGAAGCCATCCTGGGTAAGCATGGTGGATATGCCGCTCAAGGTAGAGTTGCTGCTCTCCAAACTTTAGAGCGGAAGCTGGCAGGTAGCTATAAGCGGGTCTCTAAGCTGCAGCAAGGCCTGGATACCATTGGCGACATCTCTGAGCTTTACCAGAAAAAGAGAGCGAACGAACAGCTAGACAAAAATGCCTTAGGTCTAGTGAGAAAGCGGGATGCCCTGATTGCTGAAAAGCGACTGGTTGAGAGTAGCCGTCGAATTGTTACTTATCAGATCA
>CAZGDE010000231.1:0-7829 GCA_964524315.1 uncultured bacterium | reverse complement strand
GGGGATTAGCCCTGAAGCAAAATTGGGGATCGGTACTCTGGTTTCAGAGTCACAACTCTTCCGTAAGAAGATTGAGAGTGCTGAAGGCGATAGCCAGCTGATGGAAGTCTTCAAGCAGATTTCTGAGAAGATGGAGGATTACCAAGGCAGAAGGGTATCAGCCGTAGAAGGTGGGGACTACTTCGTCAAGCTAGCGTCTGTTTCTGAGATGCAGATTTTACAGGCAGAAGCCCTCAGCCGCTTAAGCACCAAAGGGAAAGCTTCCTACGAACATAGAACGATCCTGAAACAGGCTGCTTCCTTACGGAAAACTGCTAGCTTCATCAATGCCGATCTAATGTTTGGCTCTCAATCTGGGTTAAGTCTGGAGAGTCGCTTAGATGTCAGTGCGTTTGAAGGGGAACTGCGGAAGCATGGTTCTGATCTTGACATGAAGCAAGACTATGAAAAGACCTTACGCACTGCCCAAGATGTGAAAGGGGCGATTGCTGAGATCAGACAGCTAGCTGAGGACCAGCGGCAACGATTCATTACTGACCTGGGCGATGTGAATGTCTTTGGTAAAACAGGGCTGGCTGATAAGTTTGTCAGACTGAATAACCGTTTAGATGCCTTAGAAAAGCAACTGACGGAACAGGGTGGTAGCAGAGCAGTTGTGGAAGATGTGAAGCTCTTCCTGGAATCTGATACCAAACGCTTCTTTACCGACTTTGCTTTGGCACGGGCGCAGGTACAACGTTCTGCTCCTCCTGGTAGTGAATTCAATAGCTATTCCAAAAAGGTACTTTTAACTGTCAATGACATTAATCAAAGCATTGCGGATAAGGGGTATAGCTTCCAGTTAGATACGGGCAGAAACAGAACCTTAGGGATGGTTAATCCAATCTCCTTCAACGTCTCTCAACTGGGTGACTTTGACGGTGACAGCTATATCGCCCTCTTGGATTACACATCCAAGATAGAAGTTGATATTCTCAGATCACACCGAGTTCTAGCGAATAGAGGGGAGGAACTGCAAAGCTTACGAACCAAGCTGGCAGGGGCTACTCCTGGTACTGAAGAGTACGCTAAATTATCTGATTCTGTCGCCAAAAAGCAAGACAGTATTCAAGCTTTAGAGCTGAACATTAAGAACTTAGAGCGGACTGTCCAGCAATCTAAAGAAACCTATGAGAAATCTGGTTTTGAAGACGCCGCAAGAAAGTGGGTCGCTAATTACCTGAAGGTGGATGAGCGGATCTTCACTTCCAGAGAAAAAGGTGGCTACAGTCAAGATAACGTCGATGTCAACGTCCTGTTCACTTATGTGGAGCAGGCCAGAGGGTTGTTTGGTGGCATGGAAGATGCCCTTCATCCCTGGAAACCCGTCTACGATACGTTGCTGAATATTGCCAAAAACAAATCTGCCTTGCATGAGCAAGAGCGGTTTGATTCCCTGTTACTGCAATCCAACAATGATCCTTTCATCAAGTTCCTGCAGGATAACAAAGACCTGTCAGAAGAAGTTAGACAAGGGCTGATCGGCGCTCATGCAGACTCTAATGGGTTGGTCTCTGGGGTGGCTAATTACGTGGGTAAGATAGCCACAACTCAAGCTGGTAACACTGAACTGCAGAAATACCTGGGGCGCGGCTTTGGTACCGCCATGTCAGGGGATAACTTTGATATGATGCTCAAAACTTTGGGTGAGGCAGGTAGCGTCATCCTGGGTAAGACCTACAACACCATGATTGGTCTGCTGTTCTCTGAATCACCTATGCTGGCAACTGCTTATGCGATGGAAACCAACGGGGACCTGAAAGATGCCTTCGTTAAGGATCAGGGTGAGGATGCTTACCATGACTTGATGAAAGACCTGGGTGATGCGAAAGCTTACTCTCGCAATATGGGGGGCTTCCTCCAATCAGTTAACCAGCTGATGCGGGATAGCATTAAACCCAAGCAGAGTGAAAAGTTCTTCAGAGACATTGAAGCGGAGCTGGAAAATTACCACGCTGCTGAGTCTGATGCGGACAGAGACAAGGTGATTGAACGAATTGTGAAACACTTTGGCCCTGGCTCAGGCTTACAAGGTTTGATCCAAATGGATCGCCTGGTGAAAAATATGTCTACCCTCAACAAAGAGTATCGCGATGAGGGGCAGCGGAGTGAACAGGCCGCATTCCTGGAAGGTAGGTTTGGTATCGGGCAGGAGCTAGAAGATGAGATCAGCGCGCGCCTGGGCTTCGATAAGAAGGATGGCTATCGTCAGTTTGGTGAATCAGCTGAACTGAGAGGTGTGTCTCGTACCGCCCTGGTCGCCGCTTATAAAACGAAGCAGGACTTGCTAAATCTAACCGCAGGGTTTGCCTTTGAGAAAGCGATCGCAGACTCTAAATTGCAAACAGGTAAGAGCACAGGCAGAGGCTTACTCGACCTCTTCAAGCGTGGTTTGGAAGCTGATGAATCCATTGCGATGCGCCAAGAGCTGCAAGGTTACGCTGACGCTGCTAGTCGCTTCTATGCCGGTGAAGCTCAGAAGACTGACTTTAGTCGTGAGCAGCAGGAATACATTGACTCTGTGAAGACCCTCTATGAAATAGGGAAAGATGGTCACGACTATCTCAAGCTGGGTAACACAGAGAAGATGTACCACGCGATGGTGTTTGCCAAAACTCGTTCTCAGATGGACCCCTTTACTGGGAAGTATGGAGAGCGGTTGGTTGGTATGGCTAAATACGAAGAGCAGAGAGCCAAGGCTTATGCTGGTGAAGCAAGCATTGCTCCTGATGATTGGCACTTCACCCAAGGTGGGGTGGTAATGGCAAACGTCCAGGCATTCGCTTCAGGCAAAGTAGGACCTGAAAATGTCACAGGGATGTTTGATGCTCTGGTCGAATCCTATAGACGGCACACAGGTAAAACTAACGCTGATGTGAGTGACGTTGTCAGTGCGATCTCCTCCTGGGGGAGCCTGAATGAAACCGAGGCTAGTAAGCGGGGCATGTCTACTGTAACCAAGTGGTTACAGGATAAGAAAGGGACGGCTGTAGAGTCGATGTTCTTGGCTTCTATCAGAAGTACCGCGATGGGTCAGATGTCTTCTACCCTTATGCAATTTGTGAATCATTCCCTTAAGGGTGACTTTGAGGTCAAGGATATCCACGATGCCTGGGTCAGAAACCTGACTGCTCAGGGCGTGTCTGAAGAGGATGCTAAACGGTTTGTTGTCCAGCAGCAGAGCCAATTAGCCAGAAGCAACGCTAATCCTGAGGCAAATCCAGAGGAAGCCTTTATCCGTAATGCAGTCGCAAATGCCAGGAGAGGGTACAGCAGACCAACGATGCCTGAAGCAACCAGAGCGGAGAAGTTTGTCACCAGTAAGCTGACCAAAGGGGCAGACTTAGGGTTTGACTCGTTGATTATCCCTATGTTGGGTTTAGTTGGTCAGGCGATCGCCAGTGGTGAAGTTTCTCCTGATGCATTACAACAAACGGTTGGTAACTCCCTAACTGCCCTAACCTATATGAGAGCAGGTATGTTAAATGACAAGGTTGCCACGAAGCCCCTTCAAACAATTGCCAACACAGGTGTTGGTATGGGCTTTAAGATGCGCTTTGCCATGGAAGAAAACGAAGGAGATGCAGGTAAGGCATTGATGTCTACGGCGATCAGAGAAGCTTCCATTGCTTTAGTTACCGCTAACCTGACTGAACCCATTTCCCATGCCGCTGCTCGGATGATGGGGCGTACCATTAGCCTGGATTTAGACAGGTATGAACATCTGCGAGGTATCACCAGTAACGTGGTGGGCGCAGTGGCTGCAACTGTCCTGGGGATGCTGGTGGGTGAGACAGCTCAGAAAGCGGTGATGGACGGACCAGAACCTTCGCTGATTGAATCAGCAATTAAGTCTGCTCAGAATGCCGCTCTCGAAATGCAGCGCATGATGGGTATGGCTGAGGAGACCCAAGAAGAATACGAAATCTCTGATGCCCAAGCAGGTTTGGTTGAGTACATCACTTACCAATCCTTTGCAGGAGATCCAGAAACAAATAGCGCGACTCATGCCGCGCTATATGGAACTCAGGATTTGGATGATGAACCTACTTCTGCCGTAGGTGGGGATACTTGGGTAGATGGCTACTCGTTTGCGGCTGATGGTTAACTTAGTTTCTTAACTAATTCACCGATCATCTTGAGCGGGATAGTGTTGATAATTGAAACGACACTTCCCGCAAATTCTGTGCGATGAGCCATCTCTACTAATTCACCTTCTGGACCAAACAATAAAAACCTACATTCAATCGGTAAGGGTTTTAAGTGAGCGGGGATCTCAAGTTTCTCAAAGTAGAAAGGATCTTTGGCAGTAGTTAACCCCGCATAGAGTATATGAGGTAGTTGAGTTACCTCATATACCAACTTATATTGGGTTAGATCAATCATCTTCTCCTAGAGTTCTTTTGACAGTGAGTTCGATGCTGGTAATGCCAGCTTCTAAGAGAATGTGAACAATGCAGGCGGCAGCGTCTTTAACGCTGTCAGGATCTTCATGATCAACTTGCAGAGTCAGATCGTCGCAGTCAGAAGAGAGTAAGGTCGGTGCCAGATCGCTGCCTTCGACTTCTTCTAGAATTTGCTCTTCAACCTCTTGAATAACTCCTTGCCCTGCTTTGTCTTGAATCGTGATGTAGCTAGTAATCATTATGAATAAGAGTTAGATATAACGAACTTTTTTAAGGAAGTGACCTAAAGCCACATATATTAATTTCAATTGTAGTAGGTATCTGCCATTAATTCCTTTGGCGATTCTACTGAGAATACGCTTCTTGATTACCTCTAATGAATAGGGGTTTTCCAAGTAGTAAAGGTCGATCAAGAATGCAATTGCTTCTTTTGTTCCCAAACTATGTTCTCTTTCTATTTCTAATAGTTTAAGTCGGTAAGAAACGGGCAGATTAATTCTGATGGGCTTATCCAGTTCTTTGGCTAAATAGTTTAAGTCCATGCGGGTGGGGATGATTGCCTGGGGTAGTAGTCCTGGAAGTTTTCTAGATTAGGATTAGAGTTCCAGAAGTTGTCAGGTAGATGGGCTAGACCAGGGGGCTTGAGCTTGGTTGCCAACGGCGCATTCACAGGATGGATGAGGGTTCGTTCATCTTCTGTAGAGACCGGCATGAAGGTACGCCATTTGAATTTGCCGTAGAAGGTAACGCTGACCCTGGTATGAGTGACCCCTGAATTATCAATGGTTGTTTGAGTATAAGGGTCGGGAAAGGGAGTCATTGGATCATCCGGGATTGGCGTGGAAGTAACGACAGAGTTCCCTACGTCCAGTAGCGTAATTTCCAGATAAGGCTTGGTCATGAGAATTAGACCAGTCTTCGGTTCAGAGGGAGTGGTGTCAGTCGGTGAAGATTTTAGCCGCACTTCCACCCTTGAATTACCTGGCGTGACTGCCACAGTAGCAGCTAGCGCATATCCCGCTGAAACTAGGGGGAGCGTGTAGGTCGAGGGTAAGTCTTGATATTGAAAAATCGACTCTCCTCCTGGACCTATCTGAAAAGCAGTGCTGGGTCTATCCCAATGGAGTGTAGAGAGGGGTTGATGAGCAAAAGTAACTTCTTGCCTGTACTTGGTAGTTGTCTTCTGCCAGCGTAAGAAATCCTTACTGTCATCGCCGCTCAGATCAATGGAGCTGTTGTAGCTGTCCTCTAAAAAGTGATTGGCTACCAGATAGTAGAAAGTGCCCTCATAGTCTTCGGCGTAGTAACCCAACTGAATCACATCAATGCTAGACGTATTGTCAGGGAATGAGAGCAGGGAGTAAGACCGAGAGTAAGGCTTACCATCGGTGGTTGCCATCTGGGTGCCAATATCCCAAAGTTCCCCAAACTGGGGGGCGTATTGCTGGATGATCGCGGTGGTGGTTTCAGGCATCTCCATCATGTCAGGGATGTCTGCAAACATACTCTCTTCAAAAGTGGGAAGCATTAGTCACCAATAAATGTGTCTCTAGAACTTTTCATAATCTTGCCGCAGACAACTTTGTCCTTCTGCCTGACAGCAGGCCGACCGTTAACAAAGCAACTTTTAGAACCTGTAACTGCTTTACCAGGAACAGCGCGATCGCCTAACCTTACCTGTCCTCTGCCGTTAACGAAGGTATCTTTAGAGGCAGTACGGAAAGGACCACTTTTCTTGTGGGGGCAGGTTTTCTTAACGAAGTCGCCTAAGCGGACAGCTCCAAGCATTGCTGCCTCCTGTAGGTTTCTAAGTAAATAAGGTTGTCTGCTGGTTCGGCTGGCTCCTCTTCCTGAGTCATAATCTCTTCAATGAACTCAGGGGTACAGTTTTGGAAACTGTATTGGTAAGTCGTAACAAGGTTCCTACCCGCTTGAATTTCAATGTCCCCTTCATCAGTGAAGGTGAGGGTACTACCCTTGATGGTTAATTTAACGGTGGAAGTACCTTCTTCAACATCAACTGAGGTGATGATTACCTTAATCACCTTCATCAAGTTAATGAGTCGCTTTAGCATAAAAGTTAGAAATAAATAGATGACTGAGAATTAAGCCTTGTCCTGGATAAGCGAAGCAATCAGTTCTAAGTCGTAATGCTCCTGCAGGAAAGCCTTTGCTCGTTGACTAAGGAGAATCACATCTGCTGCTTCTTCAAAGTCTTCTTTAGGATCTAACCCTTCATCTAGAAGCAAGTGGGCGATGTCTTCCTTGGCAATATAGAAAACACCTTCCTCTTCGTCCTCGATCTCCTCATCCTCGTCGTCAATCTCAACTTCAGCTTCCAGGATGCTATCTAACTCATCAAGGTACCAATCCAACAGCTCAGGGTCCTGTTTGCGAATTGTGGTAGCAACCTCAGCAAACACATCCGTTAACTGATCGTCATCTAATACTTCTGTGATTGAGAGAAAAAAGGTCTCTAGAGCATCAATGTTCTTGGTCTTAGCCAGCTCTACAGCCATATTGACAGAGAAATATAAAAGAGTTTCCATATAAGTTCACAAACAGTTACCGCTATGCTAGGGGACTTATAGGGACTCGTTGTAGGATTGTTGCGAGGTTTACTAACTATGATTAGAGATTATTACGAACCAGGATTTCCCTGGCCTGCGTTTCAAGTTATTCAAGGCGATATTACAACAGCAGACACGCGCGCGATCGTGAACTCAGCTAACCGAGATTTGCAAGCTGGGGGTGGCGTTTGTGGGGCGATATTTGAGGCTGCTGGGTATGATGAGCTTCAGTACGCCTGCAATGAGATTGGTTACTGTGAAACTGGAGAGTCAGTCATCACTCCAGGATTCAATCTCACCTCTGAATGGATTATCCATACAGTAGGTCCTATCTACCATGAGTACGTTCCAGAGGATGCAGAGAGACTGCTGCGTTCTGCTTACCGATCAGCAATGAACCTGGCTAAAGAGAGGAAGATTAGGTCTGTTTCATTTCCTTTGATCAGTGCAGGGGTATATGGATATCCCTTAGAGGAAGCGATCGCGATCGCACTAAAGGAGATTAAAGTTTTCCTCTCTTCAGGTAACTATATTGCGTTTGCTCAGTTGTATTGCTACTCAGCGGAGTCATATCAGGTAGCAATGGAAATGAACAAGCGTGGGTAATCGCGTTTGTTTTCTGAAAATTTGTTAGCCAGTTTTAGCTGGATATTTTAGGTCGCACCCTCCCCCTGGCCTTGTTGGTTTGCGGGGTTACAGGGGCGACCTATTTTGCGATTTTTTGCTAGCGGTTTAAAGGGCATTATATGGGGTGACATATACCCCCGGCCTATGCACGGAATCGAGCAAGGCCATCGGGCAAACACCCTATCAT
>CAZGDE010000230.1:6584-11352 GCA_964524315.1 uncultured bacterium | reverse complement strand
ATCAGCGATTTGTGTCTGTAAAAATTTCTTGCAGTCTGCTAGCTCTTGAGTAAGTTTATTCAGTTCATCAGAAGTGACTTTTAGCGTTGGTTCAAGCTTGAGCTGTGTTTCTATCTTATTGGGAACTTCATCGATTAACTGCAATACGACTTCCAAGTCTGAAACCTTAGCAGAGGCTTTTGTCACGTTCTGGACACTGCTGGTAACGAATTGCTGCAATTTGCGACGAATTTCTTCAAGCTGCTTGTCTAAGGTTTTCTCAATTTTCTCCAATTGAGACTGTTGACGTTTGGCTTCCTGAGTTTGATATTTCTTAAATTCCTCAGAAGTTAGCGGATTATCAACAATCTCTTGAACGCTACTTTTTAATAAAAGTCGAATTGTGTGAAGATCTGACAATATTTGATTGTACTGTTCAGTCAGAAAACTACTGTCAGAGTTCTCTTGAGTACTCTTCTCTAATGCCGAGCGAATTGCATATAGCTCCGTCTGAATCTGACGGTATTCTTCAGATAGCTTCCTCAATCCTGAGTTCAGGAGTGTTTCACTCTGGTTAACCTGAGCTTTGATTAAGGAGAAACTCTCGTCATTTTGAGTAAACTTCTTGTCATATTCTTCAATCTTTTGCAGAAACCAGTTTTGCAGTCGAGCAATCCCCTGAATAATTGGCTCTATCGTTTCACCAATTTTGTCATTGATTGCATCTGCCACCTCCTGCCAGGAGTAAGAGGATGTACTTGAGTTTGAGGTATCGCTAGTATTTAGTCCCAGTGATTGTAGCTCTCGAATCAACTTTAAATTTGCTGGTACTCTAACCCATGAATAAATGGAATGAACGATTCTGCTATCACTCCAATTAATTGACTTAAGTAGGTCTAGATCAGCACTGACAATGGCTTCTAATGCTGAAAAGCGTTTTTCAAGCTTTATTGCTCGGTAAAAACCCATGAACCTAATTCCTAATCCGCTTACCAGAAATGTCCAGTGGCAGGTTTTGGAATGGTTTAGAGCATTAATAATTGCTGTGGCTTCTTCTTCTGATAGAACTGTACTGTTGATAATTTGCTGACTGTTTAACAGATACAGATCAGCAACGGATTTAAGTTTAAGATTTTCAATGAGTTGATGAATGAGTTCATAAGTAAGAAAGTCTAGAGGTTGGGATGTTTCTTGTCCCCATGATTGGTCATACCATGCCCACCATGCCCACCAGTATTTTAGGGCTGATGCTAGCGATCCTAGGCAGGAGGAGTTGTAGCAGCGAGTAATATCATCTTCTAGTCTAATCAGCGACGACCCACATTCAGGGCATTTTTCAGGAACATTGCACTCTGGTCGGGACTCATCTGAATGTAGTAAATATGCTGCAAACGGTGTTTTCAAGTAATCAGTTGGATTACTTTGGTAATGAGTCTCGTAGTCCAATGATCGGCTAATTGCAAGTCGATCGCCCTTCTGCAAGGTAGGGCAAAAATTTATGTATTCATATATCCCTGAAATTCGTTCACCATCTAGTTCAATTGGCTCAACTTCAACGACAAGAATAATAGCTCCTGAGGCAGAAGCCCTCAGTTCAAAATTCCTTACTGTAGTTTCCCTAAAACCACTGTCCAATTCATCTAAGCTTGGACGAGTGTTTATACAGATAACAGGAACGATCGCACCTTCGGACCGACCACTATCAATCACTCGATCAACAAGAAATGTTCTCATAGTCTGGCTCCTGAGTGCGATCGAGATAGTGTAGATAGAGTTATGTGCAAGTCTGGTGTATGAAGAAGAATTAAGCAGCGTCCTGGTGAGTGGTTGAATCATCTTGTTGATCTGCACGAATTCCATCTTTGAACTTGACGCCTTCAATCACCTCCGCTAATCGTTTGAACCCTCGAATCTTAAACCATCGCTTCTGTGCGCTCTGCACTAACTTGAATACCAACGACAGAATGCTGTCTTGTGAAACACAACCTCTAGTTTTATCGGTTCTCAATCGCACCGTAGCAAAGGTCGATTCAATCGGATTGGTGGTACGAATATGCACCCAATGCTCTGCCGGAAAATCATAGAACGCTAACAAGGCTTCACGGTCTTTGACTAAACACTCAACTGCCTTGGGGTACTTGGCATCATAGGTCTTGATAAATCGCTCCAATGCTGTCTGAGCATCCGCTTTGCTCTCTGCCATGTAGATCTCATGGAGAGCTGATTTGGCTTGGGGTTGCTGGCTCTTGGGCAAGGTGTTGAGCACATTCGCCGTTTTGTGAACCCAACAGCGTTGCACACGAGTTGTGGGAAAAATTTGTGCCAATGCCTTCCAAAACCCCAACGCTCCATCCCCTACTGCCAGTTCAGGCGCTGTGCTCAGCCCTTGATCCCGTAGGCGTAGCAATAGGGACTTCCAGTTCAACTCGGACTCTCGAAAGCCACTCTCCAGTCCGAGCAACTCTTTGGCTCCATTGTCAGTGACCCCAAGGATGACCAGAATACATTGGCGGTCGTCTTCGTTACGGATGTTGAAGTAGATGCCATCGGCCCAGATGTAAACGTAGCGTTTACCCACCAAAGAACGTTTCTGCCATTGTTGATGTTCTTCAATCCATTGCGCTTTCAGTCGGCTAATCGTACTGGCTGATAGTCCTTTTGCCTGTGCGCCTAATAACGATGCCAACGCTTCTGAAAAATCTCCTGTTGACACGCCTTTGAGGTACAGCCAGGGTAGTACCTCCTCCACACTCTGGGAACGCTTGAGATACGGTGGTAACAACGATGAGTTGAACTTGATGCCACTGCCATTACGGTCACGCACCTTCGGCACTTGAATCTCCACTTCCCCAATGCCGGTCATGATTGTTCGCTCTGGTAGGTATCCATTGCGAACGATCGCCTGTCGCCCCTGGTCGTCCTTGAGGGACTGGTATTGGGCAAGAAACTCTTTCAGTTCTGCTTCCACCGCTTGAGCAATGATTTGGCGAGCGCCCTGACGAACCAGTTCACTCAAGGCATCGCTAAAAGATGCCAATGCTTCTGGCGGTTGAAATGCAATAACATTGTCATTATTCATGGTGTATCCTCGTCTGGTCTTTTTCCTTATCCAGCAGGATACGCCCTTTCTTCTCCTTTAGTCATACACCACTTTTGAGCATAGCTCGTGTAGATAGGAAGGGATGATCGCCCTCTTCTAGAATACCCAGATTACTACTCCTGCAAACCGAGTGATAGTTGCAGTTCTAGCTCATTGACTGCTCAATAGTTCCATATAATTCTACAGCTATAATTTAATCGCAAATAATTAGGTGTCGTTAAAACTGCTCATATAGCTGTCGAAAAGTTCATCGATCTTGCGGGCATCATAGGCGATCGCTCCACGCTCGTCTCTAAAGGTGCGATTTGGATCACCTTTGAAGGACAACCAGTTGAAGCTACCATTGGCTGCAAAATGGCTGTCTGATATAAGAACTTTTGCGTGGGTATTACCTAACCGCTTAAACGTAAAATTCTTATATTTCTGAGCCAGCTTCTGAAGGTTTTTTTCTGCTTGGATATCCCATTCCCTCTTTTCAAGCTGAGTTTCACCTAAGCCATATCCAACAAAGGTTTTGACGTTTCTTTGGAGAAGCCTCTCAAATTGCTGAAGGAATGACCTATTGACGACGTTAGCTCTAATCCAAGGAGAGACAATTAACAAACGCTCTTTGCTTTCTTCGAGTGCTCGCTTTAGTAGGGGAGGATAATCATAAACCTCCAACCAATCCATCGGCACCTTTGCCAGCTTCTGTTCTAGTTCCTCAATTTTCTTCAATGCTTGATCAAGTTGTTCCTGCAATTTATTCTTTTGAGTATCAACTTCAGCAATTTCAAGTTGTTCTTGGAATGCAACTGCCTGAATACGTGCAGAAGAAACTTCCCTTTTCAGAGATTCGATCGCTTCCAATGGCACTTCTTTGACATACTCTCTACCGAGCCATTCCTCGGCAAATTTCCTTGGTTCACTGCCTTTAAGGGCTTCTAAGATACGAAGTTTTTTGACACCATTGACACGTGCAAATGCGGCTTCATAGTCGCTGTCTAGACGACCATCCACAACAAATGCAACTTGTGGGTCGTCTCCTGTTCTAGATTTGTAGACAAGGGCTTGAGCTAAGAGGAAAAAACTGTCTCGTCTTTCGATCGCTTTCAGTGCTAATAGATCCCGCTCTTGCTCACGTTTAGCCTTGCTTGCAATTTCAATTTTGCGAATTACCTCGTCTACATCGGTAATTTTAAGATCGCCGAGTTCTGGCGGCTTGTATTTTGATGGAGGGATGTCTAAAATCCCTCGGTCACGCAGGTCTCGTTTACGTAACAAATGAGATTCAAAACGCCCATACCATTTGACATGCCGTAAAAGCCCGTCAAAGTTGACGGTGAATGTTCTTTCTTCAGGAACAATGCTTTTTGCTTCGCGTAACGTACCGTGACCTTTTTTAGTGAGAGTCCATTCCTGTAGTTGACCACCTTCGGGAACAATTAAGTCAATGTCCTCGCTCATACGGAGGTTAATCATTGCGTCTCTAGTAATTAGAGGTTCTAGTCCAAGAAATTGCCCTATCTCCAGCTCAGATGTTAAACCTGAATTGATTGCCTTGAGAACAAACTCCTCAATCGGTGGTATCTTCTTCTTAACTTGTGTAATTGCTTGAACAGTAACTCGATAGATTGGTAAGCCGACCTCACGACAGCTTACCAGGTCGAATCCCTCACGATTGTTGTACCGACGGGCTGTTTCATATAA
>CAZGDE010000230.1:0-6574 GCA_964524315.1 uncultured bacterium | reverse complement strand
TCATATAACTTCTCATCCAATTCGCTTAAGGAAAAATCTTCTAAAGTCATCGTTCAGCCTCCATCAGGCAGCAGCTATTTGGATGATGCTCAATATGATCAAGAACTCTGGCTAGGGGATTGCTGGGTGCTGTTAAGCAAAAATGATGATCTCCTACGATAATTAAGCCAATTTTGCCTCTAGACAAAGCGACATTAAGGCGTTCCTTTTTGTTGAGAAAGCCTAATTCTCCTTTGCGATTAGAACGAGTGATGGAGTAGATAGCGATGTCGGCTTCTCGTCCCTGGAAGGCATCTACTGTATTGCATTCAATGTCTAATGACTGTAAATTTTCTAGTTCTGAATCAAGTCTTCGATTAATGAGCTTACGTTGAGCTGTATAACCTGTCAAAATAGCAACTTTACATTTTTCTGCATTGTCTGATATTTCAATTGCAATCTGGTTCAGTTTCTTGAGAAATTGAAGGATGATTGAGACTTCACAAGCATTGTTATAGCTGGGACGAGTGTTTTGCTCAGTGCGGTTTGGCAAGGATGCTGTTGTCAACCAGGTGACGGATTTCGGCAAGATGGTACTCAGACTCTGGCTAATAGCTGGACCGTTGCTCTGAAGCCTGCCGTCGTAGAAGCACTGGCTAATCAGGTTGCCAATTGGCTCGACCATCCGGTGTTGTATAGCCAAACTCTTACGTGAGGTTTCTGGTAGCGTACGCAAGAGCAAATCAAATAACGTTTCTTGCACATCATCTGGCTTTAAGTCGTACTTGCTGAGGAACTGAGCACTGCTACTGGCTTCGTCTTGAAAGGGTGGAAGCTGATTAGAGTCGCCCACTAGTATCCATCTACGAGAACGAGAGATTGGAACCAGTACCTCGGTAGCTGTTGCTTTGGAAGCCTCGTCAACAATGCATAGATCAAACTCAATATCCTGAACATCTTTAGGCATCCCGATACAGGTTCCGGCAACAACTTGAACTCTCTTTAAGAGGGATGCGTTGAATTCACTGCTGCGACCAAACTGGTCAAACCACTCAGCTTGAAGTTCCAGTAATTGTTGTAGTTTTTTAGCTTCTGGATTTCGTAGGTCAATGAGTTGTTCTAAGCGAGTGTCTAACTCCTTGACAGTTAGTTTCAGAAATTTCTTGATGTTTTTTCCACTTAAGTTTTGTAGCCGTTCTGCAACCAACTCTTTTTCATCACGAACTTGTTTCGATTTTCTTTTGAGATCGGCAATTTCCTCATCGAGTTGACGAATTTGCTCTTCTAGTTCTTCTGGAAGTTCATATTTTGCTCGTTTTTGGGGATATTCAGAACTGAAGGGAAAGAGATTGTCTCGCTCTTGTTGACGGTGATTGAGTTCTTCCCTCAATAAATCCAATTTAAGTGTTATGCTTTTCAACTCCTGAAGCTGGGTGGCGAGTTGAACATCTTCAGCAGAGATACTACGCTGTGCAGCCCATGCTTCTAAGAAGGTTTGGCTATTGGAGATCGCTTCCTGCCGCCACTGGTGCATTTGCTCCTCTACGAGTAGGGGCTTGACTACATCAGCGACTTTCTCGTGGCTGCCAATTCTTACAAGTTTTAGGTGAGGATTTTGAGATCGGATTCTCTCTAAAGCATTGTCTAATGCAACGTGGGTTTGAGAGCTAAGGAGAATTCGAGCATGAGGATTTTGTTCCAGGGTTTGCAGAATCACTTCTGTGATAAACCTTGTTTTACCAGTGCCGGGAGGTCCCTCAACGATCAGGAAATCTTCGGTTCCAAGAGCCGCTTGAACTGCCTCTGCTTGTGAAGGGTTGAGTTTTTGAAAGAAGTGGGTAATTTCCTTTGATTTGGGAGGCTGGGTCTCGCTGGGGTTGACGAGCAGCGATCGCAAATTTGTTCTAACAGCACGATCGAAGCGAATGGCATCTAAGGCTGACTTTTGGCGATATAAAGCAATCTCTGCTGCGCGAGTATCGAAACGGAGTTCACCCTCGTCTGGAATTTGCTCAGGATTGCCATACTGAATGTAGAGAACTAGCTGTTCATCTGTGACCTCTTCAACATCTCCTCTAAGAATGCTAGAACCGTTCTCGCGAGTGATATGACGAGGCTGCCCAGTAAGGTCTTCATCGGGGAGGGATGCTAACCGAAAATAGGCTCGGCTGCCATCATACTCAACGGATGTGTAGTGTAATGGAGTTTCTCGCTCCTTTTCCCAATCTGCTTTTGCCCTTAAAATATCGCTCCAAACTCTGAACAACCGCTGTTTTGCGGCTTCAGCCTTAACTTGTTTTTGGGTTGCCTCATAGTCTGCAACAGCAAACTTTAGATCTTGAATGACTTCAATGGCATCTGGCAGGTTTAGAGGTCTGCTGAATTCAAACTGGTAGTCTGGATTCCAGGAGTTTTCTCGTTTCCCTTCCAGTGCAGAATTCGGTAATGATTTCGCATTAATGATCCGTAGATGGGATTGATCCGTTGCAACATGGTAAGAATATGCGGCTCCATAGATGGAATAGTGACCATCTGGAAACTCTTCTTCTGGATTCGTTGCTTTTCTATTTTGAAAGGGCGCGATTCCACAGATAGTATTGAGGTCTTCTTGCAGGATCTTCTCAATCTCCCCTTGTGAAAGGTTCAGCTCATTCTGAAAATTGGTAATTGCTCTTTGAGAAAGCTTGAGATAACAGACACGTTTTTTGCCGGAATAAGCTTGCTGTCTCTGGGCTTGAACTGCCTGGAGCTGTGCCAATAAGACTTCAGCGTTGCGTGGACGTTCCGCCGGATCTGTAGCGACTGCGGCTTCAATAATTTCTGAGATTTTCGGTGGAAGATCTAATTGGTCGAGTGCTTTGGGGATGCTGCTGTAGTCAGCCAAATCAATGTTGGTCAGGCATCTTAAAACAATGACTCCGAAACCAAAAACGTCACGAGTATAGGTATATGACCCATCATCGTATTCGGGTGGCGTGTAGGGACGAGAAGTAAATTCTGCCAGAGTAATGCTGGGCTGAAAGTAACTTTTAATTTTTGATATACCGAAGTCAGCAAGTTTAATCTGATTGTTGCTGTCTACCAGAATGTTGCTGGGTTTGAGATCTCGGTGAATGTATCCTCGCTCGTGGGAAAAATCGAGGGCTTCTAGAATGGGTTTGCCAATGATTTCCCAAAAATCATCCCATCCTTGAGGTGGGGATTCCTGAAGTAGAGCGGTTAGATTGCGCTCTACCCAGGGCATAACTAGAAAATAGTGCCCTATCCCTGGATCAATCCCGGAATCTAAAAGTTCTACAATTTTGGGATGAGTCAGTTCTTTTAATGCTTGCGTCTCACGTTTGAATGACTCAGCTAAGATTTCTTCCTCAATACAACCATGACGAAAGACCTTTACAGCAACCTTGCTACCGCCAGCTTGTAGGTCTACAGCCTGATATACATCAGCCATGCCACCGGAGTAGGGCGAACCCAATAGGGCATAGCGACTATTGATTATCAGAACGGATTGACCATTCATTCTTGTCTCTCTGGTTTACGAGGTTTAGGCTGATCGGCTTGTCAGGGAGCGGGTAGCGATCGGATTATGGATCAACAGCGAGTCGGGGAATCATCAAGGTTATTATTCCCACAAGTTTTGGTAGATATACCTAAGAGTTTCTCGTTAACTTCGACGTTTTCTTTTTGGTGTGTCTATGACATTTCCAAATAAATCAACTTGTAAGGGGTTTCCAAACAAATCGGTGGGCTGCTGAAAGTTTGGATCAGCAGGAGGGACAGGTTCTGTAGCGGCTTCAATAGATTCTGTAGGCTGCGAGACGGAAGGTGCTGCCTGTTGGGGATATTTCAATAACTGCCGCAAGTTTTCGGCGTGCCGTTCGCATTCTGCCCAGGATTCTTCTGGAGTGCCTTCCAGTTGCCAGGGGAGGAATCTATCGCCCAGTCTTGTGGCTACGGGTTGATGTTCTTTGGCTCTGTCGTCATGCCCTAACCCGTAGTCTGCTAATCGCAGGGTTTCGGGAAGCATCCATCCCTCGCCATCGTTGAGGTTGAGAAAGGCTTCGAGTCCGATTTGCTTCAGTTCATGGAAAGCGATGAGGGAAAGAACGGTGTGACGCAGTTCAGAATCTTTTTCTTTATCTACACGCCAAAGCCCTTTGGGATCAAGAGTTCTATAAAATTCCTTGTCGCGCATAGATTCAGCAGAATAATCACAATCTCGAAGAATGTAACTAAAGTCTTCAATACTCAAACCGTATAGCTCAGCGATAATTGCATCGATAGAACAGCGCAATCGTAGTCGCTCGTGTTCTGTAATAGCCCAAAGCTTCTGTAACGTTCTTTCAGATAGAGGATAAATTCCTTGGAGTCGTGAACGAACTTTTAACCACTCTTCTGAAAAACTATTACTAATCAAAACAAGCCGTGCAGCAAGTAAATGTATTGAGTTACCTAGTTTTTCTCTTCGTATTAAAGGTGTTTCTTCTATAACGAAATAATTGAGATGCATACCTCCACAACGCGCTCTTGCAACATAGTCATAAGCAAAAGAATTCAGAATAGCTGCTAAATCTAGAGCTGATGCAGATGTCGTTAAAATAGGGGCTGAATTACCACAGGGCTTATCTTTCAATACAGCAGCTATCATGGTTCGAGCATTAGTTGCCGAGGTGACATCCATAAAACTAATTTTTATGCCCCGAGAAACTTTTGGGTTTCCATTTTTGTCTTCAGCACTGATATAGTCCTCAAAACTCATGCAGTATTGAGGCTCGACAATCTTTGCATTCAAAGGAATTTCATGCCAAACAGCACTGCGTCCTTTTCCACTGATCCAACCTTTTTCGCTAAAGTCAAATTGCCCAATCATTCTGCCTTCATATACTGGTGAAGCAAGATTCTCAACTTCATTTGCTCTGATTGCCCATTGTCCATCAAGAGAAAGAATCAACCCTTCAGGACGTTTAAGGATGGAAGATTCACCCTTATAGAGTTGCCAGTTGCCTTTGAGCCAATGACCATATTCATCGGGGCGATAGTCTTTTTCTTCCCACTTTGGGCGGGGTGGAAAAAGTTTGGAATCGTTGGTCATGTGAAATTCGGTGGCGTATTGAATGTCCCACCCTTTAGGACTACGATTACCAAGTAAAATACTGTTCTGGTAGATTTTCTCTAAAATCCTAAGATCTTGTTCAGTCCGAGTCTCAAGCAGAGATTTTGATTTTGGACTAAAACTCTCAGCCTGTGTCCTAGCATATGGAATTATATATTTTTCAGCTTCTTCCCACTCTTCTATGTAGTAACGAGAAAAAGCTGAGTTAATCTCAGCAGTAATCCCACCTTTTTGAACAATGGTGATACAAAATTTGAATCGATAATAAATAGAGGTAAAGATTTTATTCCAATTAATAAGCCCAAATAACAGCTCCCACTGACAATTTGTAAGAAATAGTGTTCGTAAATTAGTTGCTCCTTTATCACTATATAAACCTGACGGTACAATCATTCCTATCCGTCCACCGTCTTTAAGAACAGAATGGGATAGTTCTAGGAACATCTTGTAAGTGTTGATGTCAGCAGACCCTTGATAGCGAAATGGATGATCTGGATCGGCATAACCCCATCGCTTTTGCTGTTGAGCCAGCCAGTCTTGATGAAGAATGGCGTTTTCCTTACCGCGAGACAAACTGAAATGAAACTCACCTGCCTCATTGACACCAAAGGGATACCCTACATACTTTGTCCAGTTTGAAAGGGCTTTAAGTTTGGCGCAATAGGCTAACCAATCTTGCTCAACCTGGGGAGACTTCTGAAAATACTCCAACTGTTTCTCTAACGCTTCCTGCTTTCCATAAGTACGATAAAGCGGATCAATATTCGAGAAAAACTCTTTTGAATTGGGCTTTTGAATTTCCCACGGTGGATTTCCGACAATGCCGCTAAAGCCAGAATTCTCGCCCACAAATACATCAGGAAACTCTAACTCCCAATGAAAGAAGCGATACTCTTGCGTCAGTTGATTCACGATCGCAGCGGTTTCTGGCGGTTGGTTAAAAAATTTCCCAGGCGTTGGGGCGTGTTCGATCGCATCGCCTGACCAAAACCAGATCGCACACCAGCTATCAAATGCCTGTCGCAACTGGCGCAGTTCTTGACTCTGTTCAATCTTTTCTCGATAGCGACGCTCTTGCTCCTGGGTATCGGCAATGGCTAGTTGATGTAACTCCTCAAAAATATTGACCGCATCTTGATGAATTTCTTCTGGGGGTTTAGGCAGATCAAAATCAGGAGCAGGCAGTTGCATTTGCCGTCTCCACTCTGGATCAAATGCCTTAATCAGATTGACCAACTCCCCTTTGACGGTTTCTTTCGTATCTTTAATCGCTTGTGTCCAGCTATCACCCGCCTGAAGACGTTGCCCTTTGCTTTTGCCTCGTGTTGCCACATACTCCCGAAAATGATGCACAAAGCGATCGTGGTTAGCATCACCACCCTCTCGCTCCCATGCCATCGCTGGATAATCTTGAAAGCGATCGAACCAACACCCGACCAGGGCATTCCCGCACTTGATCTTGTGATCCAAAAAACCGAAGGG
>CAZGDE010000229.1:0-11388 GCA_964524315.1 uncultured bacterium | reverse complement strand
GTCGTAGACTTCCTGAAGAATGCCGATCGCTTCACGGCTGTTGGTGCCAAGATTCCTAAAGGTGTCTTGTTAGTTGGGCCACCGGGAACCGGGAAAACCTTGTTAGCCCGTGCTGTTGCCGGGGAAGCCGGGGTACCCTTCTTCTCCATCTCTGGTTCCGAATTTGTGGAAATGTTTGTCGGCGTCGGTGCTTCCCGTGTGCGTGACTTGTTCGAGCAGGCAAAGGCAAACGCTCCCTGTATCGTCTTCATTGATGAAATTGATGCGGTGGGTCGTCAGCGAGGTGCCGGTTTAGGTGGTGGTAACGATGAGCGGGAACAGACCCTCAACCAGTTATTAACCGAAATGGACGGCTTTGAAGGTAATACGGGTATTATCATCATCGCAGCCACGAACCGTCCCGATGTGCTGGATGCAGCGCTTCTCCGTCCCGGTCGTTTTGATCGCCAGGTTGTGGTTGATCGTCCCGACTATGCTGGACGTCTGGAAATTCTCAATGTCCATGCCCGTGGTAAGACCATCTCGAAGGATGTGGATCTGGAGAAAATTGCCCGCCGGACTCCTGGTTTCACGGGGGCCGACCTATCTAACCTGTTGAATGAAGCCGCCATTCTGGCAGCCCGTCGTAACTTGACCGAAATCTCGATGGACGAGGTGAACGACGCAATTGACCGTGTCCTCGCTGGCCCTGAAAAGAAAGATCGTGTCATGAGCGAGAAGCGCAAGCAATTGGTTGCTTACCACGAAGCGGGTCATGCCCTGGTGGGTGCCCTTATGCCTGATTACGATCCAGTCCAGAAAATCAGCATCATTCCCCGTGGTCGTGCGGGTGGTTTGACCTGGTTCACCCCCAGTGAAGACCGGATGGATTCTGGCTTGTATTCCCGTTCCTACCTGCAAAACCAGATGGCAGTTGCCCTCGGTGGCCGAATTGCGGAAGAAATCGTCTTTGGTGAAGAGGAAGTGACCACTGGCGCTTCCAATGACCTGCAACAGGTGGCGCGCGTAGCCCGTCAGATGGTGACCCGTTTCGGGATGAGCGATCGCCTCGGTCCCGTTGCACTGGGTCGGCAGCAGGGCAACATGTTCCTGGGTCGGGATATTGCGGCTGAGCGTGACTTCTCGGAAGAAACTGCAGCGGCGATCGACGATGAAGTACGTAACCTGGTTGAGCAGGCGTATCGTCGCGCTAAAGCTGTCCTGGTTGGTAACCGCGCTGTTCTGGATCGGTTAGCTGACATGCTGATCGAGAAAGAAACGGTTGACTCCGACGAACTGCAAGATCTGTTGGCAAACAGCGATGTGAAGGTTGCTGCGATCGCCTAGAACGTTGTTCAAACCTCGGAGGTTTTGAAAACCTCCAAGGTCTAGGGATATAAAAGAAGGCGCTCCTAATTTAGGAGCGCCTTCTTTATTGGTTCGTGATGTGCCTATGCGGAACGGGTTAGTTCGTAGGGACTGGTCAAGCGGTTCAGTTGTTGCACCAGCAAACTGAGGAACAAACCGACGTCGGTGACGACCCCAACGGACTCGACAGAGCCGCGATCGCTCAACTTGGTTACGACTGCCGGGTTAATGTCCACACAAACCATCTTCACGCCGGCGGGAGTCATGTTGCCGACCCCAATCGAATGCAGCATAGAGGACAGCATCAGAATCAGATCGGCACCCTGGATTAGACGGGAATAGTCCTGTTGGGCCTTGATCAGATCCATCTGGGTATCGGGCAGAGGCCCATCGTCCCGGATGGAGCCAGCCAGGGAGAAGGGTACATTATTCCGCACACATTCGTACAGAACACCGCTGGTTAACACATTTTGTTCGACTGCCTGGGCAATACCACCACAACGCCGGATGGTGTTGATGACCTTCAAGTGGTGACGATGACCACCCCGCACAGAAACGCCCCGCTTCATATCCACACCCAGGGACGTACCCAGCATGGACTGTTCCAGGTCATGGACAGCGATCGCGTTGCCACCCAGCAATGCCTGGACATAACCATCCCGGATCAGTTTTGCCAGATGTTCGCCACCACCCGTGTGGATCACGACAGGGCCAGCCGTCACAACGACCTTGCCACCCTGATCGCGGATCTGGCGCAGTTCCCAGGCGATCTGTTCAACCACCAGTTCCACTCGTCGTTCGCTGGAGACACCCGCACCCATGAAGCTAAATTCCTGGGTGTTGCGGTGTTCGCGCGATTCGGTCTTGCGGACGGTACGAATTCCTTCGACTCCGACAACAACGCGATCGCCCACCTGCAAATCGCGCAACAGCTTACATTCCGCTGTCATGCGGTTTTCATCGACGACAATCGCCGCATCCATCCGCTGGTTCTGGACAGTGACCCATTCGCAACGCACCCGTACCTGGGTGGGATAGATTGTGGTGACATAGAAATCATCCGGTGCCACACCCGGTATAGTGACAGCTTCCCAGATGATGTCGCAAACTTCCTGTGGCGGTGGTACGGCTCCCAGGTCGATTAACTGGGCCATGATGGCTTCCATCACCTCATGGGAGGGAGCCGTTACCTTCACCTCGGCGGTTGACGTACTTTGCCGTTGTTCACCCAGGTTGAAGTTAAGCACCTGGAAACTGCCACCGCCTTCCACAATCAGATCCAATGCCTGATTAATCAATCCAGCATCCAGCAAATGTCCTTCCAGGCGAATGATGCGACTTTCGACTGTCGCTGCTGCATGCACTTCTGCCTGGACAGGTTCCGTAACGCGCAGGGTCAGGCATTTAGCCGCACCACCCGCCTTCAAAAACTCGGTCAGGGGCGTTTCAATTACTTCAAACCCTACTGCTTCCAGTTGTTTCCGTAGGGAATCACTGGCTTTGTTCAGAATGACCGTCTGGTGAATGTTGACGGCATTACAGGCGAAGTTGATCGCATCCTCTTCGGCGATCGCAATCCGCTTGGCTTCGGGTACCCGCAGTTCAATCAACCGATTGGAATAGGAATCGAACGCACCGGGATAATAGAGCAAATAACCATTCGTCAGCGGACAGAAGCAGGTATCCAGGTGATAGAAGCGTTCATCCATCAACCGCAGGGACAATACTTCAATATCCAGCCATTTCGCGATTAATGGGTGTGAATCCAATTCGGAGCGGAACCCATAGCCAGCCCACAACCAACGTCCTTCCCGATCAAGTAATGCATCACCAGCACCTTCAAAGGGTAAATCCTTCGGCAACTCATGGACGGTGTAGCCCTGTTCCAGAAACCATTGCTTAAAGAATGGTTCTTCACCCTGTCGTTCCTTGTGGTAAAACCGACTGAGAACCACCGTATCACCCAGTACCAGTCCCGCATTGGCCGTGAATACCATGTCAGGTACGCCAATCTGCGGCTTGACCAGATCAACGACAGCATGGGAGTGATCTTTAATAATGTGATACAGCCCTTCCCACTGTTCAACGGCGCGATCGCGGGATGATTTGTGGACATTCCCTTCCATCCAGGGATTGATTACGTAGTCCACGTCATAGTGGTCAGGCGCACACATGAGGAAGCGAATTGCGGAAGTCATAGAAGTAAAGCCCGTTGAGTAGATAGCAGGCGGCAACGCCAGAAAGCCAATTTTTCATTGTATTACACCCCCCAGACCAACTTAGGGTACCCACTTGACAAGTGAGGAAACCATGACATATAGCGATCGTAGATGATTCTGAACTGCGCCGGTGTTACCTCCTGGAATGGTTACGGAACCGGATAGCTACTGTTTAGAATGGGTAAAGATGTGAACAGTTGACGCAATTTTGATTCAAGCTGAAACGTTAGAGCTTTTAGAGTGGTCGCGGCTTTGCCAGCATTTGGCAACCTTTGCGGCAACAAAACTGGGTACCGTCGCGGCGCGTCACCTGCGGATTCCGGCAACGCTAACGGAAACCCAAACATTATTAAGTCAAACCCAGGAAGTGACCATCCTGGAGAACCGTTTGCCAACGGGGTTAAAGTTTGATGGCGTTCAGGATATTGGTGAGTCGCTCGAACGGGCAGAGCGGCAGGGCATTCTGGCAGGGGATGAATTATTCGCGATCGCCACCACTCTAGCCGGTGCCCGCACGCTCCGGCGGATTATTGATGACCAGTCCGACTTACCCGTTCTGAACGAGCTGGTATCTGACCTGCGGACCTATCCGGAACTGGAACAGGAAATCCATCGGTGTATTGACGATCGCGGCGAAGTGATGGATCGGGCAACGCCCAAACTAGGCGGGATTCGGGAGCAGCAACGACAACTGCGCGATCGGGTCTATAGCCTGTTGCAAAGTATCCTGCAACGGAAAGCCAATGCCGTCCAGGAGCAGGTCATTACCCAGCGAGAAGGGCGGTTTGTCCTGCCAGTAAAAGCACCCCAAAAAGACGCGATTCCCGGCATCGTCCATGACACCTCCATGAGTGGTGCCACCTTATATGTGGAACCGCAACCCACCATTAACCTGAACAACCAACTTCGCCAACTGAAACGGCAGGAAGAAGCAGAATGTGAAGCCATCCGGCGGGCACTGACCGAGCAGGTCGCCGCCGTTAAGCCCGATTTGGAGCGATTGTTGGCGATCGCCACGGCTCTGGATCTGGCAACTGCCCGCGCCCGTTATTCACTCTGGCTGGAGGCAAACCCGCCCCGGTTTGTGGCATGGGGGAATGGCTCGGATGACAGTCAGGGAGGAACCGATTTGTCGGACGCGGGCGATCGCAACCGGCAGACTGCCGACCCGATCGTGCTGCGGTATCTCCGCCATCCGTTATTAATCTGGCAACAACGGAATGAGCAGGGTGGGGCGGTTGTTCCTATTGATCTGATCATTCAGCCCCAGATTCGGGTCGTTGCGATTACCGGACCCAATACGGGTGGGAAGACCGTCACCCTGAAAACGTTGGGATTAGCCGTATTGATGGCAAAGGTGGGGTTATTTGTCCCTGCGCGGGAACCTGTCGAATTGCCCTGGTTTGATCAAGTCCTGGCAGACATTGGGGATGAGCAATCGTTACAACAGAGTCTTTCGACCTTCTCCGGACACATTCGCCGCATCAGCCGGATTCTGGCAGCCCTGGCGGGGGAAGTGTTACCACCACCAGGGGAATCAGCTGCATCCAATGACAACTTATTAGCTGAAGCAGAAGTAGATGAAGATGAAACAGATGAAGCTGCCGAGTCATTAGATGACAAGGGTGACTTGCCCGTTCCGGCAAAAGCACCATTGTCCCAACGCCCGCTAAGTCTGGTGCTGCTGGATGAGGTGGGAGCCGGAACGGACCCATCTGAGGGGAGTGCGCTGGCGATCGCCCTCTTGAAGTATCTGGCAGACCACACTGGATTGACCATTGCCACGACTCACTTTGGCGAATTGAAGGCATTGAAGTACCAGGATGAGCGGTTTGAAAACGCCTCGGTCGAATTTGATGATGTTTCCCTTTCACCTACCTACCGTCTGTTGTGGGGGATTCCGGGGCGATCGAATGCCCTTGCCATCGCCCGTCGTCTCGGACTGGATAGTGAAATTGTGGAACAGGCGCAAACGTATGTGGGTGGGGCATCGGAGGATGTCAACCAGGTCATTGCCGGGTTAGAAGCCCAGCGGCGGCGGCAGGAAACTAAATCCCAGGAAGCTGCTAAATTGCTGGAGCAGGCGGAACGGCTTCACGAGCAGGTTTCGAGAAAGGCGAATGCCCTCCAGGAACGGGAACGGGATCTCCAACTGGCGCAGGAACAGGCAGTCCAGGCGGCGATCGCCGCTGCTAAACAGGAAATTGCCCAGGTAATTCGTCAGTTACAGCAGGGACCAATGACTGCCCAGGCAGCGCAACAGGCAACGGATGCCATTAACCAGATTGCTGCCCGTCAGCTACCCTCACGCAAACCGAAACCGAAACCGGGATTCCAACCACAGGTGGGCGATCGCGTCCGTATTCCTCGCTTGGGTCAGACTGCTGAAGTATTGACGGCTCCCAATGGGGATGATGAGTTAACGGTACGGTTCGGTTTGATGAAAATGACCGTATCCCTTCAGGATATTGAATCCCTGGAAGGAGAAAAACCTGTCACCAGTAAGGAGCGAGAGGCGAAGGAACGGGAGGCGAGAGAACGAGAAGCAAAATCAGAGCGGAAGGGGAAAGTGGAAACGCCTCCTCCTGCTCCCGCTGCCCCACCTCCTACGATCCGTACTGCCCGCAATACCCTTGATATTCGAGGTAGTCGCGTTGCCGATGCCGAGCCGTTAATCGAACGGGCGATCGCCGACGCATTGGCGGCGGGTGCGCTGTGGATTATTCACGGGCATGGTACGGGTAAATTGCGTCAGGGAGTACATGCCTTTCTGCAACAACATCCCCAGGTGGAGCGATATGTCTTAGCCGAGCGGGAGGATGGTGGTGCGGGAGTAACGGTAGCGTATCTACATTGACGGATCAGTACTGACGGATCAGTACTGACGGATCAGTATTACGAATTTCCCGATGTATTAATCCTTCCCTCGTTTATTTGCCAAAAATTAACAATATTTTCACGGATGGCATATTTCCATTTGCCGTTCCAAGATTTTGATGTCTCCTTAAATCTGCTGGAAGGCACGAAATGACACGCATCGCTATGGACAGTGAATCAGCCGGTCTCAGTATTGCCCAGGAAACCCTTTTACAACGGATTGTGAACCGAATTCGACAATCCCTGGAATTATTGGAGATTCTGAATGAGACGGTGGCTGAGGTGCGTGCCTTTCTGGACAGCGATCGCGTCAAAATCTACCGCTTCCATCCCGATGCCAGTGGTGAAGTGATTGCGGAGGCGATTAATGGCGATCGCATGCCTTCCCTGTTAGGCTTAAACTTTCCTGCCGATGACATTCCCCCCCATGCCCGTGAGATGTTCGTGAAGGCGCGGCAACGGACAATTGTTGACCTGAACTCGCGGGCAATCGGTGTGAGCATTCCCGAGTATTTGGGTGAGGAACTGTCCCCCGCATTGCAGGAAATTTGCTATCGTCCCGTTGACCCCTGCCATGTGGAATATTTGCAGGCGATGGGCGTACAGTCCTCCGTCGTGGTGCCCCTGCTCCATCAGGACCAACTCTGGGGGTTGTTAGTGTCCCACCATGCCAGTCCCCGTGAGGCCACTCCGGCAGATGTGCAGTTTCTCCAATTGGTGGCGGATCAGGTAGGCGTGGCGATCGCCCAGGCATCCCTCCTGGCTCAGGCGCGGCAACAGGCAGAACACGAAAAGACCGTGAATCAGATTGCGGTTCTGCTACATACCCAACCAGAAATTCAGCTTCAGACGGCTCTGGAACAGACTGTTACGGCTTTACAGGGTAGTGGTGGCAGACTTTACCTGCATCCGCAGGATACCCATCCTCCGACACCTCCCTATGTCTGCGGGGAGCAACCCGGTGAAATAAGTGGTAGCAATCCTCCGATTGAACAACTATCATCCTGGCAGAGTTTCTTTATTTCGCCCCCGGTCACTACAGACGCAGGCTTGATGTGGGCAATCACGGACTTATACCAGGAACCCCAACTTCGGACGCTGGCAGCCCGATTTCGTTCGACTTCCATTCGGGGCATGCTGGTGATTCCCTTGCAGTACCGGCAGCAGTGCCTCGGTTATCTCACCATCTTTCGTAACGCGATCGCCACAGAAAAAATGTGGGCAGGGCAGTTTGACCCCGATGAGCGCCAACTCCAACCCCGTAATTCTTTTGTTGCCTGGTGCGAGGCGAAACAGGGGCAGGCACAGGACTGGAGTGAGGGCGATCGCGCATTGATGCAGGCGATCGGTGAACACTTCGCGATGGCAGTGCAACAGCACCAGCTTTACCAGCAAGTACAAAGTTTTAATGGGGTGCTGGAACGGCAGGTTCGGGAACGGACGCAGGAGTTGCAAAAAGCCTCCGAGCAGCAAAAAACGCTGGCACAGGTTATTGGCAAAATCCGGGCATCGTTAGATCTGGATACCATCTTCCAGGCGACGGTAACGGAGGTGCGTCAGGTCCTGGATGCCGATCGCGTTGGGATTTTCCAATTTCTCTCTCATTCGGGTGCGAAACTGGGCGAATTTATTGCTGAAGCGGTGTTACCGGCATATGTGACGGCGCTGGGCGCAACCGTCAGTGATACCTGTTTTGGTGAACAGTTTTCCATGTATTACCAGCAGGGACGGATGCAAGCTCTCTCTGATATTTATGAGAGTGGTTTATCCCAGTGCCATGTCGCTGTACTTGCCCAGTTTCAGGTCAGGGCAAATTTGATTGTGCCGCTTTTGAAGGGAGCTGATCTCTGGGGGCTATTGTGTGTGCATCAGTGCGATGCGCCCCGTTGCTGGGAAGCGGACGAGATTGAATTTGTCAGTCAGGTTGCCGCCCAATTGGGGGTTGCCTTACAGCAGGCAGAATTACTCCGACAAACCCAACAACAGACAGACACCCTGCAACAGGCAGCCGAGCAACAGCATAGTCTCTTTGAGGTCGTCACCAAAATTCGGAAATCTCTGGATGTGGATACGATCTTTCAGACGACGACGCAGGAAGTGTGCCATGTGATGCATACCGATCGCGTTGCTGTCTATCGCTTCAATGAAGATTGGGGTGGTACCTTTGTCAGTAACTTTGAGGCTGCCAATGCGACTGTTACCCAGTCTGGAATGCTGGGGTTGAACACCGTCTGGAACGATACGCACCTGCAAGAGTCCCAGGGCGGTCGCTATCGGAATAACGAAACCGTTGCGGTTGCGGATATTTACACCGCCGGACATGCGGACTGCCATGTGGAGGTTTTGGAAAAGTTTGGCATCCGGGCATACGCGATCGCTCCGATTTTTGTTGGTGAAACCCTGTGGGGCTTGTTAGGAATTTATCAGCACACCCAACCGCGCCAGTGGGAAGCCCACGAAATTAATTTTCTCTCGCAAATTGCGGCGCAACTGGGTGTGGCACTGCACCAGGCGCACCTGTTAACCCAAACACAGGCACAGGCAGAGCAACTGCGGGTGACATTGCACGATTTGAAGCAGGCACAGACCCATCTCATCCAAACAGAGAAAATGTCCAGCTTGGGACAACTGGTGGCGGGGGTCGCGCACGAAATTAATAATCCGGTCAACTTTATCTATGGCAACCTGAACCATGCCAGCGACTACACCCAGGATTTGTTAGACCTGTTGCAACTTTACCAACAGTACTATCCGGTACCGGCAGATGAAATTCGCGATCGCGCCGAAGAAGTAGACCTTGACTTTCTAGCGGAGGATCTGCCCAAGATTCTCTCGTCGATGAAAACGGGTGCCGATCGCATTCGGCAGATTGTGCTGTCACTGCGGAATTTCTCCCGGTTTGACCAGGCGGATCTCAAGGCGGTAGACATCCATGAGGGGATTGATAGTACCCTGATGATTTTGCAACATCGGTTGAAGGCAAAACCAGATCATCCGGGCGTTGAGGTGATACGGGACTATGGTGAGTTAGCGCCAGTGGAGTGTCATGCGGGGCAACTGAATCAGGTGTTTATGAATCTGATCAGTAATGCGATCGATGCTTTGGAGGAGGCACATACCGGGCAAGCCAATCATTTGCCGAAACTGACCATTCAAACCAGAGAAGAGAACAATCAGATCGTGATTCGGATTGTTGATAATGGCACGGGTATTCCGGCAGATATGCGGGCACGCATTTTTGACCCGTTCTTTACGACGAAACCCATCGGGCAGGGCACCGGCTTAGGTTTATCGATCAGCTACCAGATCATTACAGAACGGCATGGTGGCAGCCTGGAATGCTATTCCCAACCGGGCGAAGGAACGGAATTTCGCATTGCCATTCCGCTTTAGGCTGTGGCGACCAATCCCATCACTGTTGTACCCGGTAATCTGCCAAGATAGTCCTGTATTGGTGTTCTGGCGGTAAAACCTTTTCTGGAAATCGCCTGGTTATTAACAGATGGCATGAGATATGGTGACAAGGGTTGTGGTTGTGGGTTGTGGGGTTGTGGGGGCTGCGATCGCCTACGAACTCAGCCAGGTTCCAGGGTTAGAAATTATGGTGCTGGATCGGCAACCGCCCGCGCAGGCATCCACTGGGGCAGCACTGGGAGTATTGATGGGGGCAGTTAGCCAGAAACTGAAGGGAAATAACCTCCAGATGCGCCTGTCGAGTATTCGCCAGTATGACCGTTGGATCCCCGAACTGGAATCTGTGACTGGGCAAGCTATCCTCTTTAACCGCCAGGGAATTTTGCGCCTCTGTATGGCGGGTGAGGATCTGGAGTCCTGGCGATCGCTGGCGGCAGTCCGGCAGCAACAAGGTTGGCAATTGCAGGTGTGGGATCGTGCCCAACTGGCGACGGATTACCCCCAATTGAATCTGGAACAGGTGATGGGGGCAGTCTATTCACCAGGCGATCGCCAGCTTGATCCAACCGCATTGACCCTGGCACTGGTGCAGGCATCCGAGCAACGGGGGGTGACGTTTTGTTTTGATGCGGATGTGGTGGCGATCGCCTCCCAGTCCACTTCGGAAAGTGATGAGCGGATTGGTCACACGGTACAAACGAGTACCGCTGAGTTTGGGGCGGATTGGTGCGTGATCGCTGCGGGGGTGGGATCAACACCATTGACCAAACATTTGCAGCAACCTGTCGATATCCGTCCGGTCCTGGGGCAGGCAATGCAGGTGCAACTGGCGCAACCGTTAGGTAATCCGAACCATCAACCTGTGATTACGGGTGACGATACCCATATTGTGCCGTTGGGAGACGGGGGGTATTGGTTAGGGGCAACGGTAGAATTTGGTGTGGATGGTGCTGCTCCGGTGGGTGATCCTGGGTTATTGGAGGCAGTCAGGATGCGGGCGATCGCGCTTTGTCCGGCGTTGGCGAATGCGGCGATCGTCCGTACCTGGTCTGGATTGCGCCCCCGTCCGGAGGGTCGCCCTGCCCCGATTATTGAACGGTTGGCGGGGTACCGGAATGTTTTGTTGGCAACGGGGCATTACCGCAATGGCATCTTGCTGGCACCGGCGACGGCAAGTCGGGTTCGCCAAATGATTGCATGAAATAAATGTGTTATTGGTCGCTGGGTATTGGTCATTGGTCATTCATCATTGGTCGTTGGTGATTGGTTCTCTAAATGACGAATGACGAATGACATGATCTAATGACAATTTCGACTATTCTCACAATTAACTTTAGGTAGGGGCGTTCAGCCGAACGCCCCTACCGATATGGCTACGGATTTGGGGTCATTTGAGGCAGAGGAAAACGTCACTGAACGGGTAATTGTCGCTGCTAAATTTCATTTTTTATTGTTTTTGGAGAGTATCAATCCTCCCAAGATCCTCATATTTACATTTCACAATGAGGCTTAGGTGGAAACAGGTTCGCAC
>CAZGDE010000228.1:0-11391 GCA_964524315.1 uncultured bacterium | reverse complement strand
CTTCTTGACCATACCAATAGTTGTAATCACCATTAATTTTCTGCCGTTTATCTTGCCGCATGTCAGCCCGGAATCGACCTCGAATGGAACTGCCGGGGATAATGCCTGTTTGAGTAAATTGGTCACGAAAAATTAGATTTAGATTACCAGACTCTTCCCCAGCCGCAGCTCCCACATGTAAGGGGGCAAGCGTTTCAATAATGCCGTAGGCTTTATACATTGCCACTCTCCTTAATTGCAATTGGTAAACACAGGCCACAGCCTAAATGCTTGAGGGGTAAGGGTCTTTGATCAATAGTTTTTTTGTTTTCACCCTCCGGGAACCACTCTGGGGGAAATTTCCACCAGGTGTTGTGTCGTTCCTCTAGAGGATGTTTCAGCACATAAACAGTTCCCGCAGGCACAGCATAGCGACCAATAGCAAGCCCATTTGTGCGTTGCTGAGACTGCCGTTTGACCGTGCGTGGACGGAAAGGGATGGGGCGTTCTGTCAGCATTTCAGGTCGTTTGTTGCTAAAACTCAACGCTGTTGGATAGCGGCGGGAAAGATTATTAGTACCCCAAACTGCTGGACAAATAAGGGCAAATTTTCTACCTATGGGTTGATTTAGGAGATCTAAAACACTTTGATCAATGGGTTGAGTAGTGATTTCCACGATATGGTTTTCACCACCAAAGCGATACCAACCATCGGGGATGGGGTGAGTTGATAGGTAAACTAAACAACTCCCTTCTTCCATTTGCACAGCATTTTCTAAAAACAAGCTGCCGCGATCGTTGTCACCTTGTGGCATACGCACATGACGCTGTTCTGCATCTAAAGTTGGGTGTAGGATCGGCACAAATTGCCAAGGAACTTTGGAAACGCCTTTTTTTCTAACAAGATCAGTGCGTTTATCCCAATAGCTGATTTTTTGCCAACTGTAAGCAGCGTTAATCTCCTCATCGGTTAGAGAACGATGCCACTTACCTGATCGCATTTCCCATTGATCAACTTTGTTTTCATCAATGATCAAAGAATGAGGGATGGGCACATAAAAATCTCCATCGCTCGTATCCTCATCCCTTGCCCAAAATGCTCCTGCAATGGTGAGATTCATTTTGAGTTCTTGATGATCTGCGAAAGGCTTTTCAAGGTTTGTGAATAGGAATAGACCAGAGAGTGTAGCTGCATCGGGAGGGAACTTAGAACCAGAACGTCCAACTAGATTTTCTGGCGATAAAAATGCTCCCGCACTGCCATAGAGCAATCCCAGTGGACGGACAATAATCATGAATTGGAACATAGCTGCCACCCCACTTGAATCATGCCATCAATCCAGTCGATCACAGATTGTGTTCCCTCTGATCCTGTGACCACCTTGCGATTTCTAGAAAGTTCTGTTTTCTTATCCTCACCTAGTTCATCCTTGCCAAAATACAACCCAAGCAGTGCGAGGGCAACGGCATCATCAGTTTTCTGAGCAGTTTTAGGTGGAATAGCGTGTCTAGCTTTGAGTTGGGCAAGATCAGAGTAAACATGGCTCCAGTTAGCATCCTTACCTGTTTTGCCATTGCGATCGCGATAGTCACTCAACCATTCCACATATTGCCAAGGTGTTGTCCAATCTATAAATTGTCCATTGTTGAACAGGATGCGAATAGTAACTCGATTACGTCCCAAATTCTTGGCCCGTTTTTCTGCTTCACGACAATGTTGCAAAACATCTCGTTGCGGCACACTATGGCCAGCCCAAACAAAGCCTACACTCAGGCTCACTCCAAGGTTTTCCGCTTGCCATCGCTTTCCTAAATTAACTAAAAATCGAATGATCTCTTCTCCTTTGCGTTGAGGTTCGTCTGGGGTTCCATACATCACACCCAAAAAATCATCCCCTCCAGCGTAGACGACACGCCCCAACTTCAATTTATTATTAAAGTCAGCATGAAAGGTTTTACCCCATAGCCGCAGGTTACGGCTAAAATCTTGGACTTCTTCAGCTGTTTCTAAACCCTTGAGATATCTGCCAACCTGATCACCATCTCCCATAAACCAACCCGTCCAATAACCACCCTGCTCTCCTTGCTCTTTCTCCTTGATGCGAAGCATCTCGCGAAAGCTCTTTGCATAAAGCGTCTGTTGTTGGTCAATACGTCTAGCTACTTGATGGTGAGTAACTAATCGCTTAATCAGTTCAGGAATACTTAGCCACTCTGTCGAATCAAGAAATTTGGGATCATCTTTTTGCCTTTCATTCTCCAACGCCTTAGCTAGTTGCTGGTAGAACTTCTTGATTTCTTCCCGTTCCTTACCCGGATTGTATTTGTAGCCTACGTTATCCTTGCTATCCATATTGGGGTAGGCAATACCATCTGCTCCAGATAGGCTAGAGCTTTCGCCATTCCAATTGGGAACGATCCAATCACGTCGTAGTTTGTTAGTTTCGAGTGCAAGCATTGCCTGATTAATTGTTTGACCTTCCCCCCAAAAAACTTCCCAGGCATTGATTTTCCATTTTGTCCAGGCTCGTCCCCAACTCTCTTCCGAGAAAGTGAAATCTTTGCCTAGCTTTTCCTCAATCCAACCTCGACACCCCGAAATAATTTCGCTCCAGCCTTCTGCTACGGCACTTTTAGCATCGTTATAGGAAAATCTCCCTTCCAATAAAATGCGATTCGGCATTCCCTGAATCAAATCCACACTGCTTCCATCATCGGTAAGAACTGGTGAGATAACCATGCTCCCTGCACGACGAACGATTTTTGCACTTAAATAAGACAGGATTTGCGATGCCCCATATAGATCCCTCAGCTTACGGGACTTTTCAATAAACCCCTGCACCGGGGCAAAACTGATTGCCGTGTAGATCAAACCAGGTGCATCAGACACAAGCAAATTCCCCCTTGCAGAGCCATCATTGCATTACGACTGTAGCTAAAATTCCCTGCTACACTCTAGTCAAAAGAGATATTGATGGCATTTATACTTAATCTTTCCTTAGCTATTTTCTACAGGGGCTCTTAAGTTTCATAAAGCCAAGCATCAATATTTTATTTTGCTTGACATTTCTTATGGCGAAACTACCCATCATCCATCCGTATTCTGACCAGGCAGCGTTCGATCGCCTGCTCGTTCTCATCGCCACCCTGGTAAAGCACCCCGGTGTCGGGAGTCGCCGCGCCAAAGTCACCCAGGATCAGGATTCCCTGGATGAATTGCAAGCGCACATGCAACAGGTTGCGGTGGATTTAGGCATGCAACTACCGCTTTATTCCGTCCACACTCTCCGCAAAGATCTGGTGACCCTGCGGGACTATGGCCTTTTGGAGCGTCACCGGCATGATTGGGGCTACTACCTGGGCAGTGGCGCGCTGAACCGGGAGGAATTGCAGTTCGCCCTTAATGCGTTGGCATCGCAGGCAACCTACCAGGGCGATGCCCAGGCGCGGCGGATTTACCAGACGCTCCAACAACGGCTCAAGTGTTTGAATCTGGACAGTCACGGGGAACTGTTTTATCCAGTGCGGGCTCACTTCAATCGCGCGATCGTCCACACGGACCCGGACGAGATGATGCGCAAGCAGCAGAATCAAAATACCCTCTTCCATGAACTGGAAACACTGGAGGCCGCCATCAGGCAGGGACTGCCCATTGAAATCTACCTGTACCGGAACAACTATGAGGGCACACCCAGCTACCGGCATGTCTATCCCCTCCAACTGCTTTACTACGACATTGCCTGGTATCTGGTCATGGAGGATCAGGCCAATGGCCACCTGGCCCTATCTCGGATGGATCGCTTGAAGGCCCATGTGCATCCTCTAGATACCGTTGGACGTGGCTTAGCCGCGCAACAAAAAAGCTTGCAGATGGCGCATCAACTGTTACGGCAAGGGTGGGGGCTCAACTTGGGCAATCCAGAGGAACAGCAACGCGAACGGCAGGGCGATCTCACCCTCACAACCGTCAAAGTGCGCTTTTTCCCCCCGGCTTCCTTGTTTATCCAGGAGGGGCAGCAACGGCATCCCAAGCAAAAGATTGTCGCTGGGCCAACCGATTCACAAACGGGGGAGCCAGCATTTGTCGATTATGTCATTCAGTTACCGGAGCGATCGCTGCAGGAGTTTGGGCATTGGGTGTCCCGCCATATGGACAATGCTCAGGTCTTATCGCCCCCGGACATGGTGGAACGGCATCGGCAGGCAGCCATCCGGTTGGTGGAACGATACAGTCTGGGAACGACCAAACAGTAGGTCATCGCTATCCCAGTGCCCAGTGTTTTTAGTACCGGATATCGCGATAGGTTTGCCCATTGTCTACCGCATTCTGAGTTTGGCAACCATAGCAATGACCAGAGGGGCATCAGGCTGGCAGCCACGTCGATCAATTTCCCTTTCCCACCTTTTCTCCCTTGCCTCTCCTCGACGGGTGTCTTGATTTCCTCCCCTCCTCGCATATGTGCGGTGTTCAGCCCATTACGCGGTCCTGGCGCTCATATGTAGCTCAGGGACTACAACTGCGATCGCTGGAGCTTTGGTAGAGCGTGGCGCAGTGACCACCAGGGATACTGGACGGTGATGGTATGCCAGGATTTACATGATGCAGAATTGCCGTTTTGAGATGACGATCTCTCGCCCCTGATTACACCTTATGTTATTGCCCCTAAAGCCTACCGCTGCCGTGAGTCAGTTTGCCATGTCACTTTTCGCACCAAAGTTTGCTTGCCCGTAGTTCTGGGAACATCACGGCTGATCAATCTGACAGTCTTCCCAGAACCCAATGGACTTTCACCTATTTATCACAGACACTCCTTCAGACATTCCCTTTCCAGAGCATCTAACGAGTGCGGTTGTTACTTGAGAACTGGAGATCAACAATTGCGATCTTTCTGAGGCAATGAGTGCATCCCCGTTTACCACTGAAAAACATGGGTCGAACCAGGCGAGGCGATCAGGACGGTCGCTAGTTCTGGGAACATAGCGTTGTGATTCGAGACAGTGTTCCCAGAAATAGAAACGACGATGATAGCAGCCATCGGGCAAGCGCCAGGGACAACCCTCCCCACCGCTTTATGACAGGCGATCACCCACCCGCAGCATCAGCATGAGTCATTGCCATCCCTGAAGATTTGGGCATAAACTATGACATAGCGACACGGGTGCTTCAAAGCCGCATCGGAAACAATAGATACAACCGCTACGTGATTGTTCGCTGCTCGCCTTCAACCACCTGAGTCACAACATTACCAATGGAAACGGATACAGGCAATCGCAGGCAACTTTTGCCTGGATGGATGCTGATTGACATCGAACGCCGCCTCGAGCAATCCTCCATTCGCGAAGTGGGCGTTGTCGATACCAACGGGGCCTGCCGTATTAGCGCACCTGACTCCACGCACCTGAACGAAATCTTACAACGCCTCGAGCAAGCCGATGTGATTGTCGGGCATAACATCCGTCGCCATGACTTGCCAGAACTGTATCGCTGCGCAGCACGCACGTATCCACCCCATTTAACCGCCAAAATTTGTGACACATTGGAGTTATCCAATCTCTTCCTCATTGGTAAACCAACCCATAAACTCAGCAAACTTTACAAACAGGAAAAGGGGCTGAGTGACCCAGTGGAGGATTGTTGGGAAAGCTACGAGATCTATCAAACTTGTGCCGCACTGAGTGCGTCTCTCCCCAAATTAGTGGCGCACTGGGCATCGCGTTTACTGCCTAAAGGGTATCCCCAACAGCTCGTTGACAAGGTCACAACCTCCTTGGAGCAACAGGAGTGGCACAAGCTCCAGGACCGCTACCCGTTGTTAAACACACAAGCACTCCGCGAGTATCTCAGCGAACTCAAACACACTCCTGCCGACATTGCGAACTTGGGCGCAATTGTTTTCTTAAATTGGTTATGCCGCCCCGATTCGCTACCAGCACGGCGGCCAGTTTGGTTGGAAAAAGAAACGACCTTTCACACCTTCCAGGAAGCTGAAAAACGAGCATTTCCAACACTCAGCCCCACGCATCTAGAACAAGAACTACACTATTTCTTCGGTCCCAATTACCAGTTTCGCGCCGGACAGTTTGAAATCACGCAAGCATTGCTACGGGGAGATACCATTCCCCTGGGACTTCTGCCGACAGGTGGTGGCAAAAGTTTGACCTTCCAACTTCCTGCCCTCATCATTTCGCGTTATTACCGGGGCCTATCGATTGTGGTCGTCCCACTGCAGGCCCTCATGCAGGACCAGGTGGAAAACTTGCGGGCGCGGGTTCCCCAGTATGCTGACCGCGTAGCGTACCTGTCTGGCACGCAAACATTACACCAGCAAAAGGCCGTCATCGAACAGGTTTGGCAGGGGCAGGTCGATATTTTGTACCTCTCGCCCGAGCGGCTTCGCCAACCAACGATACAACGCCTGCTCAAACACCGTTCACCCCATCTCTGGGTGCTCGATGAAGCGCACACGTTATCCCAATGGGGTCATGATTTTCGTCCCGATTTTCTCCGGATTGCCAGCCTCATTCAGACCCTCTATCTAAACGGACAGAAAGTTCGTTGGGGATTCGTAACGGCAACCGCGACTATCAAAGTGCTGGATGACTTAAGTAAAACGATTCAAGACCACCTCCAGCCAAGCGCCGGACAGATCGAACGCTTACCGCTCGACAGTCACCTCTTTCAGTGGCGTCCAGAAATTAAAACAGTAATTGAATGGGTGGAACGCCCCGCCGCTGATGATGTCGTCACATCAGAGCGCTTTCAGAAAACCGTGACCTATCTGAACCACCCAGAGCGGCGGGGACCGGGGAAGGTTGCCATTGTTTATACACCCACCCGTCGCCTCGCCGAAATCTATGCCAAAGCCCTGCAAACGCTGAAATTTGCCGCCGCCGCGTTTCACTCCCGCATCGGCAGTGCTCAGAAGCAAGACATTATGCAACAATTCAAAGCCGGGGAATTAGAAGTGGTTGTTGCCACCAATGCCTTTGGCATGGGCATTGATCGCCCCGGTATTTTGACCGTCATTCATATTGCCCCACCCGCTACACCCGAAGCCTATCTGCAAGAAATTGGGCGGGCCGCCCGTAACCCTGGAGAAGAAGGTATCGCCTATCTCTTTGTCGATGTGGAAGCCGACTTTAGTTGGCTCTTTACCCAGGAAATGCGCTCTCAAATCAGCTTTCAGGCACTGCGTCGTTGCTGGGATCTGATTCGGGCTGACTTAAACGCTGGCAATGGGGATGCCTGGATCAGTGCCTTGGATCTGGCTGCACCCTTAGCTCAGGACGATCCGGATACCCTAGCCACCCAAGTCCGCGTTGTCCTCTACTACCTCGAACAAGCAACCCTCATTCGGGAAAAAGAATCTTGCCCTGGTCTTCTCAGCATTTGCCTGACCCGTGATCTGCAATTAGAGGATTGGAACACGTCACACCCAGAGGCGAACCATGCTGTTTTACACTTTCTTTGGCAGTTGAACATCCGCCAGGCTGGGCAAACGGTTGACCTGGATATTCGCGAAGTAGCATTGGCGACAGCCCTAAGTCCGGCTGTTATCGTTACCGCCATTCGGACCTTCGTGCAATCCGGTCACGCCTCGTGGCGTTACGAAATCGCTTTCAAGTTTACTCACAAAACGCCCAAAGCTTGCGACACCCGACTTGAACAGCTCCAAATCAGTACCACCATATTGCTTGAGTGGTTGCACGCGGAATGCCCTGAACTCGCAGCGGATCATTCGCTCCTACTGCATCAGCCACTGGAAGAACACTTGCAGCAACACAATCGCCAGTTCCAGTTAGCCGCCGCATTAAAGGTGTTAACGCAACTCAAGCTGGCACGTTACCAAAAAGAGGGGGCAACCGCATTGCGGCTCTTTCTCTCGGCCAAATTCCTCGCCAGTGAGACCAATCTCTCTGCCTGGGCGGCGCAAGTGGCACCCATGCTGACGCAACAGTGGGCCGCGTTAACTCAGCTAAAACAACGGTTGTATGATGTTTTTGCCCAAAAGCAGTGGACGTTCTCGGCCAGCCAACTGCTGAACTTGGCAGACTTAGACCAGCAAGCACCCGCTGCCGCTCAGACAGATCTGTTAGCCAATCTGGATTTGATGCAACGGCTGGGACTCATCCGGATCGGGCGCGGTGCCGCTGGCTACGACATGCTCTATCACTTGCAGCGCGGGCAACGGCAAAATTGGTCTGAAAACGTCTATCAACCGTTGGAACAACACTACGAGCAACGCGGACGGCGACTGCACGCGATGCGAACGATCCTGGAAGCCGGACAGTCTCAATCCCAGCAGCTCATTTTAGATGATCTATTCAAATTATCCCGCCACGAGTTCAATCAGAAATACCACCGCCTCACCGCTTTTTATGATCCAACGGCTGAACCGTATGAGCAGGTGTTGGCGGACCAATTGCAGGGCAGCGAGTGCGACTTCGAGCAGAAATATACCGAGTTCGCCCGGCTCAATGTTTTACACGACTACTTCACGCTCCCGCTCACCGAATTTGACGCGCGGTATTTGGCTGCCATTACCACCAGCGAAGGGGGATTCCGCAGTCCCCCCAGGATTGATGCTCTGTTACGGGAGTTAAGCCCAGCACAAAAGGCAGTGGTGAAGGACGATCAAAGTCGCGCATTATTAGTTTTGGCTGGTCCTGGTTCTGGTAAAACCCATACCATCATTCGTCGCATCGCCTACCTCATCCTGGCTCGCGGCGTGCCACCGGAAAAAATTCTCGCCTTGGCTTACAATCGCAGCGCTGCCGCTGAATTACGCCGTCGCCTGTATCAATTGCTGGGGGTTGCCGGTGCCAGGGTCGATGCCCTCACCTTCCATGCCTTAGCAGCCAAACTAACTGGGCTTAAAAGCACCGATACCCCACCCGCGATTGCGAGCCACGCTCGTTATGATTGGCTCTTACAACAAGCCATTGCCGCCTTGGCGGATAACCATCCAGGCTACCAGTATATTTTGGTCGATGAGTATCAAGATGTCGATGACTTGAAATATCAACTCATTCGCGCGTTAGCAGGATACGACCTGGACAACGAGGAACAAAAAAGCTTTTTGGTTGCCGTCGGTGATGATGACCAGAATTTGTATGAATTTCAAGGCGCGCGGATTGAGTTCATCCACCGCTTCAGCCAGGATTATGCCATCCGTCCCGAAACCACGAAATATTTATTGCCCAACTATCGGTCAGCAACAACGCTTGTGCAGTTCACCAACCAGTTTATCGCCACCGCGCTGCCCCCGGCACAACGCTTGAAGCATAGCCCTTCGGCGGCGGTGAAAACTGCACCCGGTCAGATCTACTTTGGCACCTACAGCCATCCGTATCATGCGGCGGCCTGGATCGTTGAGCACATTGCTACTTTAACCGCAACTGGTCAGAACCCCGGTGACACGTTACAGGACATCGCCGTTCTCGCCCATTGTTGGGATGATCTCAAATATTTGCAACACCAGTTGCAAGCCCACCACATTCCCTATCAGTTCTACAGCACCGACGATAGCCTCCGGCCCGCCAACAGTTGTATCGGGCAGGCAATTATCCGTCGCCTGTGGGCTGAGATACAAGCCGCACCGGGCGATGCGCCCACCAATTTCGTGCCCGACCCAGTGGCGTATCTCGAAGCGCTCCGCTGCTGCCCACCCGCTTATAGTGATCAGGACCGGGCCTGGAATGCACTCCTCCAGGCGGTCAAACCTTGTTCTGGTCTGACGAAAGCGGAGTTAGTGTATCGCCTGGAAGCTGCCCGTCCCCTCCACACCCAGGGCGTGATCCTCTCCACGCTACATAGTGCTAAAGGCGCTGAGTTCAAATATGTCTTCGTCTTAGAAGCAGGCCAATGGTTAGATGGTCGGGGGGGCACTGAAACAGTGGCAACCCGGGCTCGCCGACTCTATGTGGGGTTTACCCGCGCCACGACCGAATTAGTCATTCTCGTCAACCACGCCGTTACTACCCAGCCAGCCCGGTCGCGACAACAGCCGATTCTCACGGCCCTCCAGCTCCTGCAAGCTATGCACAATGGTACGACCGTCCAAGCCCTCGATATCGCCGCCGTGCCCTTACCACCCCAGCTACAGTACCAGTGGGTGCTCGAACCGGGTGATCTCTTCCTCAGTGACGCCATGGTGATTAATGACTACAGTCGGCGGCGCATTGACACTTTTGCGCAACGGTGGGGCAGATTACACTTGACACCTCAAGCTGCCACCTTCTCGTCCCAGGGACTCAGCAATGACCAGGTGTCCGATGGGGTAGTGGCGGTGCTCTCCAAACAGGGCAAGGAGAAACTTCGCAAATATGCTTACTGCCAGATCACGGCCACTGGTCACACCGTCTTTCGGGTGGAGCGCGATGATGTCTGGTACTCCCGAGGGAATTATCAGGGCGATCAGCCATTTCACTTTGTGGTTTTACCTTGCTTAACCATCACCGAACCGCTCCATCCCTGATCAGCAAAACTGGATCACCCGCAAAACCGGACTGGCAATTCTGACAGTCACCGCTCCCCCACCGCATCGCCACCACTGCCACCGGAGTCACGCCGCCCCATTACCACCTCAGCCAACTGGTTCGCCGTGATACCTATGCAACGGGCAAACACGCATCGGCAGCGAGATACACTGTCAGACCTGCAAAAAGCGGCTTCACGGCGGTAAACAGTTAGCCGCTACAACATTGGTTCATTGCAGCATTTCGCCATTCTGCCCCTACAATCGAAACAATCTCTACCCATTCGCCGCCTTCACTATGGCCACGACTCCGAAACGTTCCCGCGCCACAATTGTCAAACACGATTCTGTCAAGGGGATTCAATCGTTGCTCCAAGCACTTCCAGAAAAAGCGAAGGACGATTTATCCCTCAAAGAAGCCGTCACCGTCCTCCAAGAACCACTCCAAGCTGCTCTCGCCAAAGGCTATTCCTACCCCGATTTAGCGACCCTCCTCACCAACACCGGCATTCCCATCAGTCCCGCGACCCTAAAAAACTATGTCCCCACTGGCAAACGTAGCGGCAAAGGCCGAGCCAAACCAACGAAAATGCGCCGCAAAGTCGTGACGCCTGTTGCACCCACAGCGCCATTAGCATCACCTGTTACTGCTGAGGCGATCGCTACCCCACCAACAGGCGATGCATCACCCGCCGCCACCACACCCAAACAACGCGGTAAAACCACCCGCCAATCCAAAGCGACCACAGATACCGCGATCACCCCAGAACCAACCGCCGCAACACCACTCAAACGACGCGGTAAAACCACCCGCCAATCCAAAGCGACCACAGATACCGCGATCACCCCAGAACCAACCGCCGCAACACCACTCAAACGACGCGGTAAAACCACCCGCCAATCCAAAGCGACCACAGATACCGCGATCACCCCA
>CAZGDE010000227.1:0-11394 GCA_964524315.1 uncultured bacterium | reverse complement strand
TACAGGTTGTGGTGAATCTGCCAGAAGGCACAACGCTGGAACAAACGGCTAGAGTGACGCGAGAAATGGGACAATATCTCGCAACGGTTCCTGAAGTGGTCAACTATCAAAGTTACATCGGAACGGCTTCTCCCTATAACTTCAATGGTCTGGTGCGGCATTACTTTTTGCGCTCGGGTGCGAATGTTGCCGATATCCAGGTCAACTTTTTGCCAAAGGGCGATCGCCATCGTCAAAGCCATGAAATTGCTAAAGCGATTCGGCCGCAGCTGAAAGCAATTGGCGATCGCTATGCTGCCCGGATTCAAGTAGCTGAAATTCCCCCTGGGCCTCCAGTGCTGCAAACTCTGGTGACGGAAGTGTATGGTCCCGACTATCAAGGACAAATTGACCTCGCTACTAAAATTCGCCAGTTATATCAATCCACCGATGGGGTTGTCGATGTGGACTGGTATATGGAGGCACCGCAGACCGATTATCGATTAGTGATTGATCGTGAAAAGGCGGCACTGAATGGAATTAACCCAACTCAAATTTCTGAAGTGTTGCAAATGGCACTGACAGGTCAAAACGTTGGGCTATTGCATGATGAAAATGCCCGTGAAGATGTCGCGATTAATCTCCGCTTCGGTCAGTCCAGTCGCACCAGCCTGGATGATCTAAAATCCCTCAACCTTAAGGGAGCGAATGGTAATTTAGTCCCCTTAAGTGCTTTGGTGAAAACAGAAACAACGACGGCCGATACCAGCATTTATCACAAAAATCTACAGCCTGTTGTTTATGTCCTGGGGGATGTATCCGGCAGAGTTGAGAGTGCCGTCTATGCCATGCTCAATCTGCAACCCCAGATTGACAAACTGGTGCCACCAACAGGGGCAAAGGTTCAGACTTATCTGACAGAACAGCCACCAACCAATGAAACCTATGCCATGAAGTGGGATGGCGAATGGCAAGTGACCTACGAGGTTTTTCGCGATCTGGGGATTGCCTTTGCGGTAGTACTGGTGCTGATTTATGCTCTGGTAGTCGGTTGGTTCCAATCGTTTACAACTCCACTCGTGATCATGGCAGCGATTCCTTTCTCACTGATTGGCATTATGCCTGCTCACTGGCTCATGGGTTCATTTTTCACAGCAACCTCAATGATTGGGTTTATTGCTGGAGCTGGAATTGTCGTGCGAAACTCGATTATTCTGGTGGATTTCATTGAGTTGCGCCTGAAAGAAGGAATGCCGTTAGAAGAAGCCGTCATTGATGCGGGAGCGGTACGGTTTCGTCCGATGCTACTCACGGCTGCGGCTGTGGTGGTAGGCTCGGCAATTATTCTAACTGACCCCATCTTTCAAGGTTTGGCGATCTCGCTGATGGCAGGAGAGGTAGCCTCGTTATTGCTGTCGCGATCGGCTGTTCCGATCCTGTATTACAAACTCTGGCGTAATCGCAAAGGAAATCAGAAAGATACCGGTACAGAGTTCACCCAGCCTGTTGTCATTCGCACCCACAATTAGACAGACCCGATCTCCCTGAAACAACCTGATTTTTCAAAATCCTATCCCCTTCCCTGATTCCCTATCACCGACCGCTGCCATACTAATTCATGCGGAATCTGATGCACTCAAGCTGCTCAATTCATACTGTGGTCATTGCGATCCTGGTTTATCTCCATGTTTTGCAACTCCCTGATTTCTTGATAAGTGTGTACCTTTAAAGTTTCTCAAAAGGGAGTCAATAGGAAAATGAGGGGATGATGGAACGCCATCCCCTCATTGGGGGTAACTTAAATTGAGTGATGAACTGTGAATAGGGATTATTTGCGATTCAGATGCTGCTGAATGCTGAAGTTAAAGTACTCACAGTGATTGCATCCCCACCCGCTAAGACTTCCGGAAAATGGTGAGTATTAGGGGCATGCATCACCTGGATACCGAGCGTTGCTCGATTGAGGATATCGGCATGAGTGGGAATTACCTTTCCCTGACTATCTAGAATGGATTGATTGAAGTTAAAGCCATTTAAATTGAATGCCATCACTCCAACCCCTAGAGCTGCAAACCAGATGCCTAGGGTCGGTAAGGCAACTAGCAAGAAATGAACTGTCCGGCTATTCCGAAATGCAAAAGTGGGAATCAGCAAGCGCCCTAAATACCCCGCATGACCTGCCATCAGATTATAGGTTGCGTCCTGTTGCCCAAAATGATATCCCGTATTGGTGGATTCTAGATCGGAGGTTTCCCGGATCAAACTTGCTGTCACCAGAGAGCCATGTAGCGCACTTAACAAAGCACCGCCCAACACACCTGTAACTCCAAGCATATGCAGAGGGTGCATCATGATGTTGTGAGCTGACTGGAACGCAAACATAAAGTGGAACGTACCAGCAATACCCAATGGTAAGCCTTCTGAGAAGCTACCCTGTCCGAGCGGATAAACCAAAAGTACAGCAGTTGCGGCCGCAACCGGAGCAGAAAATGCCACCGCAATCCAGGGGCGCATCCCCAGACGATAGCTCAACTCCCACTGACGCCCCATGTATGCAAAAATGCCAATCAAGAAGTGCAGCACAATTAACTGATAGGGACCACCGTTATAGAGCCATTCGTCAATGGATGCCGCATCCCAAACTGGATAGAAGTGTAGTCCGATCGCCGCTGAAGTCGGAATCACTGCAGCCGTAATCAGATTGTTGCCGCCCAGAAGAGAACCGATCACTGGTTCACGGATTCCCTCCATATCAACGGGCGGAGCCGCAATCAACGCCAGGGTGAAAACGGTTGTGGCAACCAAAAGGGTAGGAATCATCAGTACACCAAACCAACCGATATACAATCGGTTCTCAGCACTGGTAATCCACTCACAGAACCAAGCCCAGGTGTTGATATCCAGGGATGGTCGTTTCTTTATTGCAATAGCCATAAGATGAAGCCTCCTTGAATGAGGAGAATTGTTTGGATTTGTAAGGTGAAGTGATCAATGATGATGCTTACAAACCAACGATTGATGATTCGATCGCTAGGGTGTGATCGAACAAACCTGTCTACCAGTCCTGATGCTAAAAGAATAAGAATAGAACGTCTTCTTGCAGCATCATTTGGTGGATCGGTAAAGCTTGAAAAACAAGCACTAAAAATATTATAAAATATAACTATATAGTCAATTTATTATTTAATTATACTTTAGGATCGCTATGGGTTAGTTCTTAGCTATGGCTAAGAATTAGCCGGTATTTTGCTGATGCAGTTGAACCTGTCACGACTAGCAACTCCAGCAGCGTCTGGAAACTAGGGTATTTGGAAACACTGGATAACCAATGCAGCACGTTGCGAACCAGTTAACCACTCGCTCGGATAGCTAGTTCCTTTGCCAACTTGGTAAGACCAGCAATGCCGGATCACGATTGTAAAGAGAACCTTTAAGTTCTACTGGTTTGACAGTCTGTCGCTTGATTGAGTCGAACAATGATTGTTACGAAAGGTTGGGAGGATTGCAAATTTATTTAACTTAGAGGCAAGTTTCCCCGGTATTATGCTGTTTGGTTGGGAGCGGGTTCCCTCTGTGATTCACTTCATTTCGACAATCCTGGTCGCATTTGGGGCAAACCTCTCAACCTTTTGGATTCTTTCGGCAAATTCCTGGATTCAAACTTCTGCAAGCGGGGAGTTTGTCAATGGCAAATTTGTGGTGCAGGATTACTTCCAGGCGATCGCCAACCCATTCATGGTTAACAGTTTCCTCCACATGTTTTTTGCCACATTGGAGACGTCTCTATTTATGATTGGCGGTATTAGCGCCTGGTATATTTTGAACCAGCGTCATACTGCATTCTTTTCAAAGTCACTGAAAGTAGTGCTAACTGTAGCGATTGCGATCGCCCCTCTCCAAATCTTTGTGGGTCACCTGAGTGCTGAGCAGGTTTACCATTATCAACCGACTAAACGGAGGCACAGTGGGAGACAGTTGCCGCTGGCGAACGGGCAGATTGGAGTTTGTTGGCAGTGCCTAACGACAAGGCAGAGCGCAATGAGTGGGAAGTTAAAATTCCTGGTGCGTTGAGTTACCTGCTAGAACTGCAACCAACACTGGATGAACCCGTGAAGGGGCTGAAGGAATGGGAACCAGCGAATCGGTCCCATATGATCGGCTTGATTTACTATTCCTTCCGCATCATGTCTGGGATTGGTATGTTTTTCGCTGCTTTGATGATTGTGAGTGTGAATTACAAAACTGCCACGATCTCAACCTGGACAACGCTGGTAGGCGCTGTGTTCATTACAGTCACAACTCCGATTCTGTCTGGGCAAGCACGCGCTTTATTATTCACCGCGCCAATGGTTTATATTTTTGGACTGATTCCTCTCCTCGGAGGTGTGCAGGTCTGGTTGTTGTTGCAAAGCCTGAAAAATCGAGAGGAGACCACTCCGATCATCTGGACATTTCTTTTGTTGGCGCTGTCGTTTATTGGGTTAGGATTTCTCATCTTTCCCAATATCATCCCGCCTAGCGTCACGATCTATGAAGCTGCTGCTGCGCCCAGTTCCTGCGTTTTGACAAAATGAATTCGCAGATCAACTAAAAGTCACTGAGATTGAGAACCTGTGTTGGTATGACAATGCCGTACAGTCATTTGTATTTAGATCTAAACTCAGCGATCGCAGTGTTCAGATTATTGCCTGACGAAGCACTAATAGCAAACAGCTTGAACGTTTGTTTTTGACTTAAGTAAGTGGCGTAGGCAGGTTTCATATAGGGCTGGAATTGACTGTTTTCAGCTACATAGGTGCCCAAAAAAGCCAGAAAAATTGCATCGCTGTATCTACCAATTAAATCAGGACTGGCCAGCGTTAAACCGGGAATTGATTCCAGCATTCGACTGACTCCGGCATCCAGTTTCGCCAGGTTCACATGGGCTTGCCCTTCAACCAGCATCAGATATTTAGTGGCAGATCCCAACAGTGGAAATGAGCGAGCCTGCTCCAATGCGGTGGGAGTTGCTGGGTCATAGTTTCCACCCGCCAGAAGGGCTGGAATTTGCACCTGACTTAACCCTTTAGATCCAAAAATGCTGTAATTGACTGGGTTAGCCGCAAGCACAGCTTTCACCCGCTGATCCCGAAAATTATAGACTTGACGAGGTAATTGCAAAGCTCGACATTGCAGTAGTAGAGAGGTATTAATATAACCAAAGGGCCGACTACACTCTTGCTGTAAATGATCAAAATCGATCGTGGCACCAGCAACCGCTAACGCGCCATAGCCACCAAAGGAATGTCCAATCACCCCTACGGATTGAGTCTCTAATTTGCCACCAAATTCTGCCTGATTGCGTCGCTCCAATTCATCAATCACATAGCTCAGATCTTGGGGCCGATTAATCAATTCACTGGTTAGGAAGAAGGCACTGGATAATCCCTGCTGCAACCTTTTAACCTGTTCGGTGTCACTTCCCGGATGTTGAGGAAGGGCGACGACAAAGCCATAGGAGGCCAGATGCTTTGCCCGCTCGATGAAATCGTCGGGTCTAGAAGCCAGTCCGTGGGAAAAAATAATGACAGGCGTTTTTGTCAAAGGTAAGGATTCTGGCTGCACCACAATCACATAAAACTGGCGATCGCGATTGGTATCCTTCAAGACCCACCGCTGTTGCCGTACCGGATAAGGGCCCGGCTGACGCAAATCTGGCATAGATGCATAGTCTACCCCATTGCTGGCGGATTCAGCAGCAGCGAATTGCGTCATCTTAGTGGTAAAGAACTCGGTTGCATGAATAACCCGTTCAACCTCCTTAAACGCTTCTAGCGCTAATCCAATGTCAAGATTGAGATCAGTGGGATACTTGTTGATAAAATTCAGCAGATTTAAGCCTTCTGGATCTAAAGCAGACAAAATCAAAGCGGCTCGCAGGGCATATATGCCGTTTCCCTGCTGAGGAGTTTGAATGTATTGACCCAACCGGGTTAAAATATCTGCCCCTAACTCGCTATAAAAGAACCGGGAAATCAGAATAGGATTGACATTTACCCGTTCTGTCAGCGCTTTGCGAAATTCCTGTTGGCTTTGGGCATTGGCGTTTGCTAACTTGAAATAGAATTTCAAATCTGAATCAACACTGCCATCTTTGGCAAAGTTATTTAAGGAACTGACTGGCAAGGATTTAACCAGTGGTCCATAAATGAACCTTACTTTCTCAGCAGCTTGCACTGGAAGCGTTACCAGGAGTGCTGAGACAATCCCTAATGACACATATCTCAATGATTTGAAGTGACAGATGTCTAGAAATGTCAAAGGTTGAAAAGCAGACTTTGACCGCACGATTTTCATTTTCCTTAAAATGTAAACGTTGTTCGGATTGTGCCAATCAAATCTGCGCCATTGCCGGCATCCTGATTCGGAGCCGTTAATACAATAAAACCAGGGGTAATTGAAATGTTATTAGTCACCTGATAGCGGTAGAACGCCTCCAGGTGAAAGGGAATGTCTTGTGCGAAGGGTACTGGGTTTCCTCCATCAAAATCTGTCAGGTAGGGTTCTGCCCCCACTACAACTCCGAGCAAATTACCTTTCTTACCCAGATCGGGAAACGCGAAGGTCAGCGCATAGTTGAGGATAGTTCCATCCCCCTGTTCAATTAAACGGGCGTGGGTCACTCCAAACCATCCACTGATGATAAAGCTTGGACTGAATTGGTAAAAAGCCTCGATTCCGTAGGAATTAGTAATGACCGGGTTGGGATCAAAGGTAGCCCCAGGTGCAAGACGAGTTTGACCTGCCAGGGTATTAGCGACCGCTGTCCCCACGACTGGTAGCCCGTTGTAGTTAAAGCCAAAGCGTCCGCCTGAAAAGTAGGTGTTGGAATAGGTAGCCGCCAGACTGAATTTTGGATTGGGGGACCAGGTGATTTGGCCTAAAGCAGTATATCCACCATTGAATAAACCGTTACCGGCATTTGGGTTATTCGCTGTAAACCCATCAGCTACATAGGCGGCCGTTAACGTAAATTGTGGACGGATCTGCCAGTTGATCCCTGCCCCTGCTCCCGCTGCTCCCAGGGAATAAATGGCATTCCGTTGTCCAAACAGAGAGATCGCACCCGTACCCATTGCTTTATCGTCAAGGACTGGGTTCAGCGTGGGAATCAGCGGAAATAAACCAGTATTTGCACCCACGATAAAAGCTTGGGCAGTTTTTCCAACTGGAAAAACATATCCCGCTCCCAGTAAGAGAATTCGATTCTCTGTGTTGGCACCGAAGCTAGAACTTAAAGTCCCTTCTGCTGAATTAACTGGCAGTCCCCCAGCGGTTGTTGTAGGGATATTAAAGCCGCCCAAAGGAAATGCGGGAACATTGCCAGCATAAAGCGCAAGGAATAACAGGTCTCTTCCAGAAAAACTGGTGTTGAAATTGAGATTGACACGCTCTTGAAAAACAGTTGAATTTTTATCGCCATCTTCTCCAAACAGATCTGATAGCGCGAAGATCGCATTGCCGGATAGCTTTGTGGTGACAGAAAACTGTTGTTTCTCCAGAGTGGCAGTACGCACTTCCAGACCATCTACCCGCCCCCTCAAAACAGCCAGCTCTGCGGCAAAATCCTCCTGTAATTTTTGCAGTGCTAGCAAATCTTCTTTCCTGACCAGATCAGCCGTGGCGGCGGCAATTAACTCATTGATCCGATCCATACAGGCATTCAAACCTGCTGCAAATTCATAACGGGTAATGGCACGATTACCTCGGAAGGTTTTATCGGGATACCCCACAATGCAGCCATAACGTTCCACCAGGGATTGCAGCGCTTGAAAGGCCCAATCCGTTGGTTTCACATCCGTTAATTGAGATACGGATGTGACCTGCTCGAGTACATCGTTCTCCGCATCACCCTCCGCTTCAATTGCTGTGAGCGGATCATTGACTACAACCGTTGCAGCGTCTAAAGCGGTGGGTTTCTCCGGGGAGATCACCGGAGGTGTAGAGGCAATAGAAGACTGAGCAGCGATCGCTATCCCTAACCCTAGAAGACTGGAAACAGAAGTAAGTCGTAATACAAACCATCCCATCCTGAATAGCATCGTTAATTCTCCTCAGACTTCCACCACTATGTTTTTATACTGCATCCATCCAGTAGTACATTAAGGAGAGGTGCTGGTCTTGTCATTTGATGCCAGAAGACTTATAGATTCATTGCTCTGAGCAAAACGCCAACAAAACTAATCAGTCCTACTAGCGTCAGGGTCCAGCCTACTGTCTTAGCCGTGTTGGAACTTTTGTAGGTATAGTGATCGTTCCTGATCTGTCTCAAAACTTGGCGATGTTCCTGCAATCCGGCAACCATGGCATACATGCCAATGCCAATGAAAGATAAACCAACTACATTGGCAAAAAAGTGAGGATTGACGTGTGATCCCATCCGGGAGGCTTCGATCGTTCTGACAATAGTGGGAATCCCAAAACCAAAACTAATTAAAGATAAAGACGTTCGAGTCCAGGCCATCAAGGTGCGATCGGCAGCAGCACTGGTTCGCTCTTTGGCAAGTTCATTTGAAAGGTTATGGGACTTGTCTGGAATCGGCTCAGAAGGTTGCATAATGGACTAAAGCAGGGGTAGATTTGGAATTTAGTTTGAAATTTAAACAGTTTGTTCCGATCGTGATGTTGATGCTTCCTGAGCAAGTTCTTTTGCCAGGAAATAGTTGAGAAATGTCCGAATTAGAGCGATCGCACCTAATTTTCCTAAGGCCATAAATGAGGGTGTAACTGTAGTATTTGCAATGTCAGCTCCTAATTGAAACTCTAGCGCTAAAGAGAGCCAGCGACCAAAATTGAGCCGGATTAAAGCCAGGGATGAAGGCGTTTTTTGTAAGCGACGACCTTCGTTGAACAAAAACTGCCCTGTTTTTAATAACCCTAATAGAATGCAGAGCAAAGAAATACTTTCCAGCGCTAATTTTAGTATTTCTGCTACAAGAGTTAAACTATGTTCTGAATGTTCCATATTTGTTTTGAATGATAACTAAGGTCGTGTGGATTTAAGGGATGACTTAACCAGGTGTACTCAGCGAGTAAAAAGTAGGCGGGGCGTTCTTAGGAAAAGTCTGCCTTGTTAGAAATAACTGACAGAAAAGAATATTCCAACGACTCCAGAATGATATCCGTGATTACCTGTGACCGTTGCCTACAGGCTAGAGTTTCGGTGGAATTAAAAGAACCATTTTCCCAGTACTTGTTACTTCCAGCTCCCCCACCACAGACCCCAAAATACTGGCATGTTTGCTGGCATTGTTGCACACCTAGGGTCACATCGCGATAGATTCGCTGAAACTTTTCAGTGGTACAAACTGACTCTAAAGTATCCTGCAAGACATTGCCAAATATGAAGTCACCATAACGTTCTGTCTTCACCCCTAATAGTTCTGGATCGAATGTGGAAAAGTTACCTTGATAATCCACATTAACAATGACAAATGGGCGATTCATATCGGTGCGATCGAGCCGACTATCGGTATAGATGAGACCGCAGATCGTTTCGAATTCCCGAATTTTGAGTGCTCCCCCATGCTGAATTGAAAGATCCCATAGTCGTTGCATAAAAGCTCGATAACGGCTTTCAATTCCAGATTGATTTAGGGTAGAAGTCTGATGAATTCCTTCTACTTCCTCCATATTGAAGCCAACCTGGCAAATCCCCTGATCTAGAAAGAAATGAAAAATTTCATCTGGGTAGTCTAGGGATGCTTGCGTCACGACGGCGATCGCACTTAAAGGGATCTGGTTTTTCTGGAGATAGGCAACCCCTCGCATCGCCCTGGCATGACTGCTTCTTCCTGAACGAGTTTTACGATGAGCATCATGGATAAAGGCAGGTCCATCAATGCTAACTCCAACATGAACTGGATATTGCTTAAATAAATCACACCAGTCTTGATTAATGAAAATCCCGTTGGTTTGAAAGGAATATCCAAAACTGTAGGACTGTTGGTTGTAGCGATCGCTAACATCACTAATCCTCGCAAAAGCAGATTGATAAAACTCGATCGGAACCGATAGCGGTTCACCAGCATGCCAGCAAATTTCAAATGACTTTCTTAAAAAAGGACTGGTAAAGATTCTTTCAAAGATTGGCTCAATCAAATCAAGAGACAACTGATTTTTTGACTGGCGATTAGGTAGATAACAGTAATCACAGTCCAGATTACAAAAGGATGTGGGTTGAATTACGACTAAATTAATGGGACCACAATCATCCCAGTTTATTGCTCCGTCCCAATTTATTCTTCCCTCGCTTTCCTGGATTACAGAAAGTGGTGTCGAGACTGTCATAAGAAAATCCTCAGAAGTCAGGTTTGGTTTCAACCAAGTTAATAGCGTTTCAAAAAGCCGCCACCATTGACCCAGGCATTCCTCCAGGGGTTGGCATTAACAAAGGTGCCTCCCCCTGAACCGTTGATCCAGCCTCCTCCTCCAACTTGAGTCCAACCTCCCCGGTAGGGGCTCTTGGCAAAACCACCAGCCATCAAAACTTCTTCGGGTAACGGCACACCTTCGGGAAGCTGAGTTTCAAGCTGGCGGATTGCGCCGGTGAGGCGACTTAACCGTGCTTCAATGGTGTGGGTTGTTTCGACATCGGCAGTGAGGCTACTGGCAGTTGCTGCTGTTGAAACGGATAGGGTGGACAGGGCTAAGAGAAAGCCTACTAATCCAGCCTGACTGGAAAAACGCATAATGTTGTCTCCGGCAATTGGCGTTGTGATTTAGGATGAAATTAAATTTTGATCCACGATCGCTTTCAGGGTGTTGTGAGTGGAAGTTGTTCCTGAGTCACAATCATGAGTTGAAAAAATGTCTTGATCACGTTCGGATCGAGATCATCAATCATTCCTTGAGGTCCAAACCATTGACTCACCATATCTGTATAAGGTTTTTCACTATAGACATACCCCTGCATCAACTTGGCGATCGAGTAATTCACCAAACGCAGAAAGGAGGAGTTATTTTCTGGAATCATGCAAGCGATCCCATAACGGGCATAGGGATCATTGGGAGTAATTTGATAGCCTGTCAAACCTTTTTGTTTCAGCAAACCCGTCATAATGATGGTGTCACCCGCCGCCGCCTCAATTTTGCCGGATTGCAGTGCCTGGATGATGGCATCAATGCTATTGAAAGAAATGACTTTAGCTTCAGGTTGGGCTAATTTCATCAATTGACTGCCGATCGAATTTTCAACGACTCCGACCCGCTTTCCAACTAAGGATTCGAGGGATCCTAACGAGCTACCCTTTTTAGAAAGTAGGCGAATCCCAGAGATACTGTAGGGAGTGGAAAAATCGACATAGCGATCGCGATCCCAGGTAAATTGGCTTTCACAAGCAATATCAATTTCCCGGTTCATCAACTGGGTAATGC
>CAZGDE010000226.1:9366-11442 GCA_964524315.1 uncultured bacterium | reverse complement strand
CAATTTTTCCCGGCTTTGCCGCTCTGCCAGTAACGCATTGACCAATAGCAGGATAAATAGCAGAGTTAACCCAAAGGTAATGGCCGTATTAATATTAAGGGTCAAAATCCGGTTCGCAATTGCCTCGGACGGGATTTCCGGTCTAAAGCGGTGGGGTGGTGGTGGTGGCAATGGCTTGCCCAGGAACAACATCAACACGGAGGTAATAAACACCAATCCGGCGACGATTAAGCGGCCCACTTGCGGAAAAATCAAACAACTGCGAATGACAATAATCAGTCCCAGCAGGGGGAAAAATCCGGTACGCGGATCAATCCAAAATGTCACAAAAATCAGCGCCAGTTCCACGCCCGTATAAAGTACCTTAGTCAGCGTGTTGGTCGTCGGCAACCTCAACCCCATCACCCCAAACACAACCAGCATCAGCATGACCAAAGTTTGATTCGACTGATCAGGCCCAAATCGAGCGGGGCGAATCTCCAGGAGAAACGCGAGTCCTAACAAAATCCATTCCAGGTAAAGAATCAATCGGAAGGAATGATTAGGCACGAATAGTTCACGCCGTGAGGTTTTGCAGCATTGCCAAAACCACCCTGATAAAGAGTCTGCCGAAAGTTCGCCTGTGGGGAAGAAACGACGCATGGTAGGGCGATCGCGGGGGAGGAATAATTTAGTTCTACTGTAGCGGGAACCTGCCAGAACAGAGACTTTTATCCCAAATTTGCCCGGTTCGATCGAACACAACCCCAACGAAATTGGGACTTTAGTACCAGGTCAAATTGGGAATATTGATCCATGTGGGAGAAAGGAGGTAACCACTAGGATTGGACTATCGAACAACCGAATCGTTCATTTGTTCGATCTCACGCCGCTATGGCAGCCCTAAGTCAACTGTGAGAATCGTCGAGATTGTCATTGGTCATTCGTCGTCAAATGACAATGGCCAATCACCACCGAAAAGATGCTCACCATGCATCCAGGCTCGCTATATCTCAATTCGTCTATCCCGAAGTGAACTGAAATGAATTCTAAAACCAAACTGTTACCCCTCCTGGCAGGTGTGATGGCTCTCTCCGTTTCCATTGGTACCGCACTTCCCGCGTTTTCCCAGGAAACGAACTCCACCCCGCCTGTTCCAGGTGAACAGATGCGACGTCGCCCCAACTTCTTGAACCTGACGGCAGAACAACAGGCAAAGATGGACCAAATTCGCCAGAATGAGCGATCGCAAATTGATGCCATTCTGACTGCCGAACAAAAAGCCCAACTCGCCCAACGTCGGAGCGAACGGGGCAACCGCCAGAAGCCTCCTGCGGGAACCAACCAGAAGCCTCCCAGGATGGGAGAAAATCGCGGTATGCCTGGTGGCCCATTTGCCTCCCTCAACCTGACAGACACCCAGCGTTCTCAAATTGAAGCGGTAATGCGTTCGTCCAGAGAACAAATGGACGCGGTTCTCACACCAGAGCAACGTCAGCAACTCCAACAACACATGCAGCAACATCAACAGCTGCAGCAACAACGTCGGCAGTCCCGTTCCCAGTCTAATCAAAGTCGCTAAAGAAAAACCTCCGAGGTCTTTAAGATCTCGGAGGTTTGATGGTCGTTTTTGAGGAATTTGTTATGTCCTATTTGTCGCGGATATTTCGTAAGTATCATAGATGGTTGGCTATTATTTGTGCATTACCGTTACTGTTAACCGTGATTACCGGCATCGCGTTCCCCATCGCCAAAGCATTGCACCAACGTCAACTCGCTGGTTTCCTGATCCATCTACATACATTGGAAACCTTTGGTCTAGACACATTTTTCCCAATTATTAATGGACTGGGATTGTTAGGGTTATTGATCACCGGGCTCACAATGACCAGCCTTTTCCGTGAACGACGTTTACCCACCAACCCCCTCAATCCGTAAGGCGCATCAAATAAGGAGCATCAACCATGACAACCGAAGTCCAGTCGCCCAATCCAACTCCCTGGTATGAATCGTTGCTCAAACAGCGACGTTCCCGTTGGCTCATGGGAGCGCTGGCAGTGGGTGGAGTGGTTGCTGGTGGCTTTGGCATGTATCGCG
>CAZGDE010000226.1:0-9356 GCA_964524315.1 uncultured bacterium | reverse complement strand
TGGTGACAATTACCGCCCAGCAAAAGAGCTTACCTATTACGATCTCTGCCAATGGCACGATTAAACCCGAACGCACGATTAACTTGAGTCCTAAAACATCGGGTTATCTCAAACAATTACTGGTTAAGGAAGGCGATCGCGTCAAACAAGGTCAAATCGTCGCCTATATGGATGACTCCAACTTGCAGGGACAGTTGACCCAGGCGCGGGCCCAATTAGCCCAGCAGGAAGCCAACCTGAGACGGTTGGTCAATGGCAATCGTGCCGAAGACATTGCCCAGGCCCAGGCCCAACTCAATGAGGCCAAAGCTCGGCTACTCCAGTTAGAAGTGGGGAATCGTCGCGAGGACATTGCCCAGGCCCAGGCCCAACTCAGTAAGGCCCAGGCCGATCTGCGTCTGGCAGAGGATGAATTACGACGTTATCAGAGTTTATTAAGTGCCGGAGCTATTGCTGAGCAAACGGTAGCGCAGAAGCGATCGGCGCGGGATGTGGCGCAAGCAGCTCTCAATCAGGCCCAGGCCGCATTATCGCTCCAGCGGAATGGCACCCGTTCTGAGGAAATTGCCCAGGCGCGATCGCAGGTGGATCAACGCCAGCAAGCTTTCAACCTGCTCAAGGCAGGCGCACGTCCAGAAGACATTGATGCTGCCCGGGCCCAGGTCGAGTCTGCCCGTGGTGCCTTACAAACGGTCGAAACGCAACTCAATGACACGGTGATCAGGGCCCCGTTTAGTGGCATCGTGACCCGGAAATATGCTGACCCAGGCTCATTTGTGACCCCAACGACAACCAGCAGCAGCGTGGAAGGTTCTGCCTCCAGTTCAATTTTGACCCTTGCCTCTACCTACCAGGTGGTGGCTTATTTGGATGAATCCAATATTGCCCGCGTGAAAGTCGGTCAGCCGGTCAAGGTTACAGTCGATGCCTACCCTGATCGCACCTTTACCGGGAAAGTCGATCAAATTGCAGCCCAGGCAACCACCACTGCCAACGTCACCAGTTTTGAGGTAAAAGTCGCGCTAGAACCAGCCGCCCAACAACTGCTGAAAGTTGGCACAAACACAGAAGTTGAATTTCAGGTTGGGCAATTAAATAACGCGGTTTTTGTGCCCTCGGCGGCGATCGTGCGCCAAAAAGATGGAACTGGCGTTTATCTGCTTGATCAAACTAAAAAACCGGTCTTCAAACCGGTTGAAATTGGTACCACCATTGAGGAACAAACCGAAGTTAAAACCGGGCTGAATCCAGATGATCAGGTATTAATTAGCTTTCCACCGGGAATGGAACCCAAGGCAGAACTGCGTGGCCCCTTCGGCGCTTTGTCAGGTAGCAGAAACCGCACCAATAATAGAGGTAATTCATCACCGAACAATAATATGCCTTCACATCCACCTGCGCCATAATAACGCAACTGCATTTCAAGATATTCCTGCATTGCATTCTAAAACGTTGCATGATGAAAAGTTGAATAATGAAAAAGCTAACTCAAAAAGCAGTTCAACAAATTGCCCTGAGCGAAGTATTCGGTATTGCCACCGATGCCCTATGGAACAACAAACTTCGCACCGGGTTAACCATGCTGGGTGTGGTGATTGGCATTGCCTCTGTTACATCGATCACATCGATTGGCCAGGGAATTCAGAAAAATGTCGGCCAACAGATTCAGTCCTTGGGAACCGATGTTTTGCAAGTAATGCCGGGTGCTGCCCGGAGTGGCAACGTCTTTCAAGGAGCGGGTTCAATCAGTACACTCACATGGGAAGATGCCAAGGCGATCGCCAAAGGTGCCCCATCCGCCAAACTTGTCTCTGCCACCTTGCAGCGATCAACGCAGGTCGTCTACGGTGAAACGAATACCAATACCCTTGTGTATGGCGCAGATACGAATTATCCGGAAGCCCGCAATACCCATCCAGAAATTGGGCGTTATTTTACCCAGGCAGAGGTGGATCAGTCGGCTCAGGTGGTTGTGCTGGGCCCAACCGTACAACGGAAACTATTTGGTAGTGCCACCGGATTAAATGAAAAAATTCGGATTCAAGGTCAGATCTATCGCGTGATTGGCGTGATGGAATCGAAGGGGAGCCAGGGACCGATGAATCGGGATGATGCCGTGTTTATCCCACTCACAACGATGTCGTCTCGGATTGTGGGAAACAATGCCATTCGCGGTGTTTCCGTTAACACGATTTGGATCAAAGGGGAAAATCAGGAAGCTCTCACGGCAGCACAATTTCAGGTAACGAATATTTTACGATTAAGACACAATATTTATAACCCAGAGAATGATGATTTCCGGGTAATGAATCAATCTGATTTAATCAGCACCTTTTCCAATGTAATTGGCGTGTTGACGATTTTAGTGGTTGCGATCGCTAGCATTTCCCTTGTCGTCGGTGGCATTGGGATCGCCAATATTATGTTAGTGTCAGTGGTGGAACGTACCCGCGAAATTGGCATTCGTAAAGCAATGGGGGCAACTAATTCCGCCATTCTCACCCAGTTTATGATTGAAGCCGTTTCGATCTCGACCATTGGTGGTATCGTTGGTGCGGCTAGTGGCGTATTAATTGCTTTTGTGAGTTCGTTAGCATTTAGCTTTCCATTCATCGTTTCCGGTTGGTCAATTGTGATTGGGTTTGCCCTGTCAATGGCAGTTGGCCTGGGGGCAGGTGTGATTCCGGCTCGTAATGCCGCCCAGCTAGACCCGATCGCCGCCCTACGGAGTGAATAACCCATGACACCCATCATTCTGTTGGAGAATATCACCAAAAACTATCTTTTGGGAGACACCCCCGTTCCCATTCTGAAAGGTATTGATCTCTCCATTGGCGAAGGGGAATATGTTGCCATCATGGGAGCATCGGGTTCAGGGAAATCTACCCTCATGAACATCATTGGTTGCCTTGATCGCGCCAGTAGTGGACGTTATCTATTTGAAGGAGCAGATTTAACCTCCTTTAACAGTGATGAACTCGCCTACGTCCGTAACCAACGCATTGGCTTTGTCTTTCAGCAGTTTAATTTGCTGCCCCGTGCTACGGCGCTCGAAAACGTTATGTTGCCCATGGTATATGCCAACGTTCCCAAAGCGGAACGGCGCGAACGAGCCACCCAGGCACTCATCCAGGTCGGTTTAGCTGATCGCCTCCAGAACCGTCCCAATCAGTTATCCGGCGGGCAACAACAACGGGTGGCGATCGCGCGGGCCCTGGTGAACCATCCTGCTCTGGTATTAGCCGATGAACCGACCGGTGCGTTAGATACAAAAACGTCCCACGATGTCATGGACTTACTCACCGAACTAAACCAGCAGGGGATTACGATCGTGATCGTCACCCACGAACACGATATCGCGGCACAAACAAAACGGATCATTCGGATTCAGGATGGTTATGTGATTCATCCTGCCGAACATCCGGTTCCGGCTGTGTAGAAGACTCTTCAAGAAGAGAAATTAGGACAACCCTGATTCTAAAATAAAGGTTGTCTGGCGGTTCCCACGATCAAGCCGAATTGTTCCGCCTAAATTGTCTACCCTTTCTTTCAGTGTCGCACACCACCCTCTGGGCCATCAGCGTACTCTTACAGCAAGGAAACGCCATATTGCCCCAAACTATTTATTTCTGGCTTAGTCTTCATAAATTCCTCATTTTTTCATGGGATGGTTTTAGTTGAGGGGAGAGGTTCTTGCCGGTTTGAAGCGAGGTGAGGCGATGTATCTTGTGATTTACAGTTAAAGGGGGAGCCAACGATCGCATCCTTGGTCTGAACGCCGGTGCCGCTGATTACATGGTCAAGCCAATTAATATCCCAGAGCTGTCAGTTTGGAAATACCTTTACCATGCAGCTAGCGCTACTGGAGCAAGTAACAATTTGTTTACGTGTAGAACCACTGGTGCTGGTAATCGATGACGATGAAGCCCCCACAGAACAACGCCGCAGCGAGGCCCAGGGGCGATCGCTCCACGTAATCAACGCCCCACTCGCGCCCCGTCCCAGGCAACGCTAGCGCGCACTCGCCCGGATGTGGTTTTGTTGAGTCTGACCTTCTCCAAGCCCCAGGAGGATGGGCTGCACGAACCTCAACGCTTTGGGGATGTTTTGGTTTCAACTGACCACATCTGGGCTTATTGGATTTGGAAAGGCCCCAGGTGAGTGGCCTGGAGTTGTGTCAGGTGGTGCGCCAAGGTGCTGAGTGGGGCAATCTGCCCATTGTGGTATTGAATGTAATCGTTTACACCAGCGTTTAGGGAATACTGGGAATACTGCCAAAGTGACATTAGTCAGTTACCTGTTTGGCATTAACTTGCCACTAAGCCCACCCCGACGAACCTGACGGCATCAGCATTTGCACTGAACTAAACCAGCCACCTTAGAAGATTTTTAGGCAAAAATACCTGTAAGGGCAGGTTTAGTAACAGAATAACTGGCTGATGCGACGAACTTTGGCAAAGTCGGCCCCTACGCCAGGTACATTTTTCCCTGGAAAGCGCCTTAATAATTCTTCTTAGGATTACCTCATTTCTCCAAATTTTCTCCATTTTTTACTCGTAACGTGAAGCTATGGCAAACCCATATTCGTCCAGTAATGGTTAGGTGAGCAAGTGGTTAAGGTAAGCGATCGCTGTCCAGTGCAATTCGGGTTGTTTAAAAACAGTTGTTGGAGGAACCTGCGATGACTACCACACAAATGCTGGTTGTAGATGCTAAAGCCAGCATTCGGGCCGTGGTAGTGGCCTACCTCAAAAATCTGTCTGTCTCTCGTAACTCTTACCAAACTATCGAAGATTAACTATGTCTCGAATTCTCATTATCGAAGATTCCCTCCTCTCCCGTCAGTTCTTGAAAAAGATTTTGCAGCCAGCGGGGTATGAGGTTGTCGAAGCACCCAATGGCACAGAGGGGTTGGCAATCCTAGCAAGCCAGCCTATTGATTGCATTTTGCTGGATTTGGGTATGCCGGAAATGGGTGGCGAGGAAGTTTTAAGAATTCTGCAACAGCAAGAGTCGCAAGTTCCGGTCATTGTCATCAGTGCTGATATTCAGGAAACAACCGGGCAACGGTGTCTTGGCCTGGGGGCATTCACGATTCTCCATAAAATTGTTAGCCCAAATGAACTTCTGCAAGCAGTAGAGTTAGCTGTGCATACGCAGACAGGAGCATCCCGATGAACGGACTGACGCCTGCCCAATTGGATGCCCTCCAGGAGTTACTGAATCTGGGAGTGGGGCGATCAGCCGGAATGCTGAACCGGATGCTCAATTTACACGTTAACTTAGAGGTTCCATTAATCAAAGTATTGCCCTGGAGCGACATTCAACAGGAATTAAACGATCATCTGGGCCTCGATCTCATTGCAGCCGTGCGTCTGGGATTTAACGGTTCGTTCAATGGCGTTGCCCATCTGGTTTTTCCACCCCCAAGTGCCGCAAAATTAATTGCAGCATTAATGAGTGAAGATACAGACCACCCAGATGATTTAGATGCAATTAAGATCGGGGCACTCAGTGAGGTTGGCAATGTCGTCCTCAATGGTGTGATGGGTGAGATTAGCAATGTTCTGCATCAGCAATTGCGCTACTCCCTCCCCTCCTATGCCGAAATGCCAATTAATTGCCTGCTTACTCCCAGTGAAATTGACCAACACAGTCTCGTCATCCTGGCGCAAGCCCGTTTCCTGATCGAGCAACTTTTAGTCGTTGGGGATATAATCCTCATTTTCAATATCAACTCATTCAATATCTTGCTATTAGCAATAGAAGATATTTTAAAGGTGAATTATGAGGAGCCATCTTCCTACTGAAGTGACCTTTGAGCTGCTAGATTTTGTACCGTTAGGGGCATTTGCACTCAATTCCGATCTCACGGTACTTTTTTGGAATTCCTGCTTAGAGGAATGGACAAATATTTCTCGCGAGAAAATTATTGGCCAACGGATTGATCACCATTTCCCCCACTTAAATCAACCCAAATATTTAAGTCGCCTCGATCAGATTTTTGAAGGGGGCCACCCCATTCTTTTTTCTTCCCAGTTGCATTCCCATCTAATTCCGATCACCCGACCGGATGGCCAATTACAGGTACAAAATACCACCGTAACAGCCATACCCGCTGTCACGTCCGGAGAGTTCTATGCGCTCTGGTCAATTCAGGATGTGACGGATCTCAGTAACCAGGTCAATCGGTATAAAGCAGAGCAAGCAAAAGCCCGGAAGAGTGAAGCCGCCTTGCGCGAAAACGAAGAACGCTGGCAGTTAGCACTACATGGTAACAACGATGGTATTTGGGACTGGAATATCAAGACGCAGGAGGTTTTCTTTTCACCGCGCTGGAAAGAAATGCTGGGTTTTGCCAACCACGAAATTATCAACGATTTGACAGAATGGTCGAAACGGGTTCATCCAGAGGATTTTGCCTGGGTGACGCAGGCAATCCAAGACCACTTTGCACGAAAAAGCCCCTTTTACATTTCGGAACACCGAGTTCAGTGTAAAGACGGCTCCTATAAATGGATTCTCGATCGCGGTCAGGCCGTCTGGGATGATGCTGGCAATCCAATCCGTATGGTTGGCTCCCATACTGACATCACCGAGCGCAAACAAACTGAACTGGCCTTACAGGAAAGTGAGGCAAAATACCGCAATTTGATCGAACACCTGAATGCTGGTTTCGTTGTGCATGGAGCCGATACCCACATTTTGCAATGCAATATCACCGCCTGTGAACTACTGGGGTTATCCATGGAGCAGATGTTGGGGAAAGTGGCGATCGATCCAGCGTGGTGTTTTTTGCGGGAAGATGGTACGGTGATGCCGCCTGAGGAATACCCCATCAATCGGGTTCTATCAACTCAGTGTGCCATTGAGAATTATGTCGTTGGGGTACATCGCGCCAATCACACCCAAGGATGGGCATTAGTCACCGCATTTCCCGAATTTGATCCAAACAATCACATTAAACAGGTCATCGTCACCTTTATCGATATCAGTCCCTTGAAACAGGCAGAGACAGAACTCCGAGAACTGGCAGGAGTCATGGAAAATGCCATATCTGGCATTTCCAAATTGGATGCCCAGGGACGTTATCTCTATGTCAACAAAGCCTATGCCGATATTAGCGGTTATCAACCTGAAGCAATGATTGGGATGCAATGGCATCACACTGTTCACCCCAATAGCATGGAACTGTTGACGACGGCTTACCAGCAAATGCGGCAAGATGGCAAAGTAGAAGTTGAAGGCCAGGGAATTCGTCAAGATGGTTCTAGCTTCTACAAACAATTAGTGATGATCGCAGCTTATAACGAGCAACAGCACTTCATCGGCCATTACTGCTTCATGAAGGATATAACCGAGAAGGCGCGGATGGAAGCTGAGCGTAAAGCTGCCGAACAAGCACTCCAGGAAAGTGAAGTCCGCTTTCGAACGATGGCAGACAATGCCCCCGTCTTTATTTGGGTTGCTGACATCGATGGACTATGTACTTTCTTTAATCAATCCTGGTTGAATTTTACCGGACGGACACTTGATCAGGAAATTGGCAATGGTTGGACCGAGGGCATTCATCCCGACGATCTGGCGTGCTGCATGGATACTTATCTCACCGCTTTTGCAGCACGGCAGTCCTTCCAAATGGACTACCGTTTACGTCGATTAGATGGGGAATATCGTTGGATTGTAGATTGTGGCACACCCCGGTTTACAACCAGTGGTGAATTTGTTGGCTTCATTGGTTCCTGCCAAGATATTCACGATCGCAAAGTTGCTGAAGCCGTGTTGCAGGAGAGCGAATCAACCCTCCGCAGCTTCTTTAACAACGAAGCGATGCTGATGGGCATCGTGGAATTGCATGATCATGATATTTTGCATCTTTCCGATAATCAAACAACGGCAAACTTTTTTGGTCTAACCACCGATGTCATGCGCAACCGTTTTGCCAGTGACCTTGGTGTCCCCCAGGAATACCTGCAACAATGGATTCGAGCTTACCACGAGGCAGCCAGAACTCAGGCTCCGGCTCACTTGGAGTATCTCCATGACACTCCAACTGGGCAACGCTGGCTAGCCGCTAGCGTGTGTCAAATCGCCAGTCATTCTAACGAGTATCCTCGGTTTTCTTACATTGTTGAAGACATTACCGAACGCAAACAAACAGAATTTGCCTTACGCGAAAGTGAAGCCCGGTTCCAATCCTTCATGAATCACAGTCCGGCAGCAGCCTGGATTACCGATGGCAATGGCAAAATTCTCTATCTAAGTCAAACCTATTACCGGACGTTTCAGGTTCCCCCCAAAGACTTTATTGGTCAAACAATCTTTGAATTGTTTGGTGCCGACATTGCCCAACCATTGTTAGAGAATATTCAATCAGTGGTGCAGACGCAGCAAGCACTGGCAGCCGTCGAAATTGCCCCCCGTCAAGATGGTACATTGGGTGACTTCTTAGTTTACAAATTTCCCATTCCTGACCCTTCTGGAGAAACATTAGTCGGGGGTGTGGCAATTGATGTCACCCAGCAACATCAAACCGAAGCAGCACTAAGACAGAGTGAAGCAACCAAACAAGCGATTATTCAGGCCATTCCTGATTTGCTGATGCGGATGTGTGTTGATGGCAGTCAGGTCGAATTTATTTCTGATAGTGAATTTAATCTGGTCAACCCGGATGACTATCCTGCCAAAGTTAATATTCATGATGTCTTGCCACAACATCTGGCACAACTACGCCTACATCATGTCCAACAAACATTACAATCCCAAACCACCCATGTATATGAGCAAGAACTAGTAGTTGAAGGCAAGCAACGGTATGAGGAGGTGCGCATTGCACCACTCTCGCAGGATCAGGTTCTTGTCATGGTGCGGGATGTGACCGCTCGCAAACAAGCCGAGGCCGATCTCCGGCATCAGAAGGAAATGTTTCAGGCGATCGTTGACCATATCCCCATCATGATTGGTTTATTCAATGAACAGGGAGTCATTCAATTTATCAATCCTGAACTAGAAAGGGTTCTGGGTTGGTCACTGGCAGATTGGCAACAACGCGACATCCTGTCCGACTGCTACCCTGACCCGCTTCAGCGACAAATTGTTTTAGACCACATGCTGATGGCAACGGGTATCTGGCGGGACTTCCAAACCCAAGATGCCCAGGGACGCATCATCGACACAACCTGGGCTAATGTTCCATTATCCAACGGTCACTCTTTGGGGATCGGGCAGGATATTAGCGATCGCAAACGCAAAGAAATTGCTCTCCAACAGGCAATGGAAGCGGCAGAAGCAGCCAATTTAGCCAAAAGCATGTTTCTGGCAAATATGAGCCATGAACTCCGTACCCCACTCAATGT
>CAZGDE010000225.1:0-11482 GCA_964524315.1 uncultured bacterium | reverse complement strand
TGTGGCGGATGGCTTGCTCTTCTTTGAGCTGCACGACCAGCGGCTTCAGGTCTTTGTCTTTGGCCTTTTCGGCAAAGTCCAGCAGCTCGGCGGCTTTGTTGTGAAGTTTCTCCATCAGAATGGGGCGGATCTCGTTAGCCTGAATCAGCCAGAAGGCGGCGATCCCAATCCAGATGGCCAGGGCACTGGCAGCTCCCAGATTAATCAAGACTCGCTCGTAGGCTCCCACATTGATATAGGCCAGGTAGGCCACGATCACCATCAAAGAGAGGAAGATGACCCATTGAAAAATGGTCAGAATAAGGCGCAACATTCGCATCGGTTAGGCCCCCTGTTTTTGAGGTTGGGGTTGGGGTCGGAACTGGAGCTGGGGTTGAGATTGAGATTGGGGCGGTGCGGCAGGCTGCACATCTTTGTAGAAGCGCCGGAAGCCCTGCGGGTCTAAGACCTGTTTGGGAGTGGTGGAATACAACCGAGCGAACTGAGTGACAATGCCCCCACTCATCACCCCGGTGTTGCCGCTGCTATCACAGATCAGTACGCCGTCGGGAATGTCCAGGTTAGTGGTTGGATCTTTCAGGGCCATCCCAGGGGCGATCGCAATCCCCTGGCCGTTCCCGTTAGTCGGCACCCGGCAATTGGACTTATACCGCTGCAGGGCAATTTCATCTTCTCGGGCGACCCGTTCAGCTTCCAGTTGGCGCAGTTTGGCTTTGGTCTGGATTTCGGCTTCGGTTTGTTGCTGGAGCAAATCCAGTTTGGCGTGGTTAATATCGGTGGCCTGGGTTTCAGCTTGCAGGGTTCTGGCCGCACTCATCTGAGTCTGGATATTATCTTTGCCAAGGGTGATTCCAATCCCAGCAAGCGCCAGGAACAGAACCACCCCCAGGGCGGAGTCTTTCATTGGGTTGACCTTTCGGTAAATGGATAATTTCTGTCTGGTTGTCTGTCTGCCTGCCTGCCTGCTTGCCTGCCTGTCTGCTACCCACTTCTAGCGAGGATTTGAGCGGGTTTTATGGATGCCAAACAGACAGACAGAATGAGGCAGACTATTAGTAAGCGAGGGCGCAGATTCCGGCTCCCCAGGCTTCGGTAATGCCGGTCAGGGGAAGAGAATCAATCAGCCAGCAGGTTTGGAGAAATCGGCGAAGAGCTTTCAGCATGGGGCTTTTTGAAGATGGAAAAGTGAACGTGGGAGTTACAGGGGTAGGCATCCTGCCACACTGGAGGGAAGAATGGTGAGAAAGTCAGCCGTGAAATCAGGCATTTCAACATCCACTAAGTCTGCGTCAACAAAGGTTTGGGGACTTTCTTGAACCGGGGCCATTAATACCGATAGCTCTTGAGCAAATATCATCGTGAACCGTTGCGGACGATCGACTACATACTGAGCCAGTTGGCGTGCCAGGGTGCGATCGCTCGCATCCATACGAGTGGCTAAGTCCTTTACTTGACTCATTAAGGTGTCAGTCGATTGCCCAATCACCTGTTTGGTTAGGGCACGGGAATCATCCACTGCCATTGTCTCGCCTGCATAATCGGCCGAGCCTTTTGCCTTCTGCTGAGTCTTTTGCCGATCACTCTGACGCAAAGCATCCAGAATTTGCTGGGCTTCAAGGTCGCTGTAGGTGTAATCAACGTTGTTCCCAAACCCCAGCGACACGGCCACTTCTCCAATTCGGGTATTTGAGACCTTGATGCCCTCCTTATCAAGCAGAAGGCGAATTTGCGTTTTGTTCATGGGTCAGTTTCTCCAAAATTTGCTGAGTCGAGAATCCGCGTCGGTATGCCACCGCGATCGCAGCTAGCTGATTGAATTCGGTCTCCGTAAACTCGACTTTCCCCGTTTCGATTTCTGCCAGGTCACACCAGCGCCAGAGCGAGGGCTGACTGAGCAACCGTCCTTCCGACACAGCTTCAGACCCATACCGAATCTCTGAAAGCCTGACTAATGCAATATTTCGGGGAACCAGCCTTTCAACTTGGGCGGCATTCATGTGAATTGCCTGCATTCATGCGGATGATCTACGAATGGATGCTAGCATACTAAAAGATGTAGATAAACATCTTAAAAGGTGTAATTTACGGGTTTAAAGCATGAAGAAGTATATTTGGAGCATCTCAACCGCATGACACCAAACTCCATGAAGCGGATTACGATTACTTTGCCGGATGCGGCAGCAGCAGAGTTGGAAGACTGGGCAGTCCAACAAGGTCGCCCTGTAGCCAACCTTGCAACGTTTCTGGTTGAGCTTGGCTTAAGGGAGGCGAAAGTAAAGGGAGATTACACGCCAACAAAGAAAAATACTGCCAAGGAATAATTGTGGGGTAATCCAGATGACAGGGTTAATTGCACAGCCAAAGCAACTTAGAACCCCAAAGCTAGTTCACAACGTGACCTGGGAGCAGCTTGAGGAGATTGACGAATCTTTGCAAGACTTCCCCGGTCTAAAGCTGATTTACTTAGACGGATTACTGGAAATCACGCCCATTGGAGAAGACCACGAAACCGTGAAGTCAACCATGGGCATCTTGCTAGAAAGTTACCTGAGAGCAAGACGTATCCGGTTTTATCGGCGGGGTGGCCCTACTTTAGGCCGGAAGGAAGACGGTGCCAGAAACGAACCCGACGAATCCTACAGTATCGGTACCCGCGAACAGTACCCCGACTTAGTCTTTGAAGTGGTCTTTACCAGTGGTGGAGTAGACCGTTTAGAAGGCTACCGCCGGATGGGGGTAAAAGAGGTTTGGTTTTGGGAGAACGGCATCATCACGATCTTTGCCCTCGAAGCTGAAGGGTACAGAGAGGTTGAAAACACACGGTTAATTCAAGATTTTCCGCTCCAGAGCTTCTTGAAGTACATCAGCTACCCCGATCAGTTCGATGCCGTAGATGAGTTTCTGAACGAAGTTAATGCTCAGAAGTAAGGGGCGATCTCCATGTCACAACTCCTGCAAAAGTCTACCGACCAGCGCATCGTCATCCAGGGAACCTGGGAGAAGTTCAAGCTGATTCAGCAGGGCTTTGAAGAAACTCCTGGGGCCAAACTGTCTTACTACCAAGGGACGATCGAAATTCTCATGCCTGGAGAAGACCATGAATTTTTTGCCCATGTCATCGGCTATCTACTAACAACCTTCTTTTTGCACAAAAAACTTTCCTTCAAACCGACAGGAGCCAAGACTCAAGAACAGGAAGGACAGGTATCTGCCCAGGCGGATCAATCCTATTGCATCGGCGGTTCTAAACCCATTCCCGACCTGTCAATTGAGGTCGTTTTTAGCAGTGGAGGGAATAAACTAGCACGATACAGAGCTTTAGGAGTGCCTGAAGTCTGGTTCTGGGAGGATGGAGTTCTTACCCTGTACCATCTACGTGACAACGACTATGAACCGATTGAGCGCAGTGAATTACCTGGTTTAGAGGAGCTTGACATCGACCTGCTCAAGCGATGCATTTTGATGGCTGAAACAGATTTTGCAGGAGCGGTTCAAACTTTCCAGCAAGGAATTTAGAGGGGAAAGCCATGATCCAGGCATTAAGACACCCAATTACGGTTGATGAATTCGTTACTCAATATGGCGATGACGATCGCTGGGAGTTGATTGATGGGGAACTAATTGATATGGAGCCAACTGGTCCTCACGAACAGATAGCTGCTTTTGTAGGTCGCAAACTCAATGTAGAAATTGATCGCAGCAATCGTCCCTACTTCATCCCGTTCCGTTGTCTGGTTTCTGCCCTGGGCACCGATACGGTCTTTCGTCCCGATGTCATCGTCCTGGATCAAACCGCTCTGAATCAGGAACCACTATGGCAGCGAGAACCCGTCATCACGCTCGGTTCATCAATCAAACTGGTGGTTGAAGTGGTCAGTACAAACTGGCAAAACGACTATGCCCGTAAGGCAGAAGACTACGAGACGTTGAGAATTCCTGAATACTGGATCGTGGACTACCTGGGATTGGGCGGTAGACGATTTATCGGCTTTCCCAAGCAACCTACCCTATCCCGTTACCAATTAGTCGATGGGGAATACCAGGTGACACAGTTTCGGGGACAGCAGACGCTTTCTTCCCTAGTTTTTCCAGCGTTTCAACTGAGTATGGATCAAATACTGTCATCCCTTGGGGGGCAATCAGATTGAAGAATATCCAGGGTTGTAGCTTTTTTCACCTATCCATTCTCAAAAATTGCGGCGTTTTTCCAGATCTGCGCTTAGATCGCTTAAGCTACTCTCTACGGTAAATTCGCTGCTAAGAGCGTCAACCGCAGACAGGCCAACAAGTTTCCACATTTGAACGACCCAGGAGATGACCAGATGACATAGCAGCCTTTAAAAGTCGAAACCCCAACTGCTGTAACAGAAGGGGCCAAAGACTTTATTCACTTGTAGATAGGATTTGGAGACTCTAACTAACCGCCCTGGAAAAGCAAATGTTAAGTCGCCCGAATTGCTATGCCTAATTTTAGTGGGAATTTGTCAGAAGGTGCAACATCTTTGACGAATTGCCCCAAATTTTGCATGGCTTCCCATCCGTCATCGCCACAGACCTTAGGGAGTTAACCTGTGCATCTGAAAATTTTTGCTCGTAGGGAGGGGCTGTAATGAACCTGCCTGCTCCTCAATTTCAAGCGATTCAAGAGCAAGACGAATTTCTTGCCCTCTTTCCCCACCGTTACGACTACATCTGGTCCGAGCATCCAGCACCAGGCCAAGCCCCCGGCTGGCAGACCGAGAGTCGGCATCTGTTGAGCGATCGCCTGATTCAGCAAGGTGCTTACCTTTACGGGGTGCGGTTTGGTAAGCGAACACGCTACCTGATGCTCGATATCGATGCTCAAAGCCTCTACCATCCAGACCACGGCCCCTTAGCCATCCGCCGGATGATGGCGGCCCTGGAGCCCCTCGATCTGGTCGCCTGGGTTGCCGTGAGCAGTAGCGACAGTGGGGGAATTCATCTTTACCTGCCGTTTGAGGCGGAACAAGAATCCTGGGCGATCGCTCAAGCCGCTTCCATCCTGCTGGAACATGCAGGTTTCAAACTAAGCCCTGGACAACTGGAGTTGTTTCCCAACCCCCGTGCCTACAGCGAAACGCGCAGTTTGTACCTGGCCCATCGGTTGCCTCTGCAAGCTAATTCTTACCTGCTCAACGACGACTTCCAGCCCATTTACGGCACCCAAACCACCTTCGTCCAATACTGGAATCGGGCTCAAAATCGCAACACCCTGACTCGGGCACTCCTCAAACGGGTACTCAAGCGGGTTCAGCGTAAGCGCTATCGCCTGTCTGTCAAAGCCTCCAAGTTTTTGAATGACCTGAATGCCGAAATTGAACCCGGTTGGACAGGCCCCGGGCAGACAAACTATCTCCTGGGCCGGATCACCATGCGGGAGTACATTTTTGGTCATGTCCAGCGCCGGTGTCAGCCCCTTGTGGGGGATGCTCTGGTGGCAGCAGTCTGTGAAGTGGCCCGATCTCTGCCCGGGTTCAGCGAATACTGCAACCACCAGAACGACCTGGAGCAACGGGCTCAGTTCTATGTCCGTTCCATTCAGGCAAGCCGCTACTATCCCTACGAAGGCAAGAACCAGAGCCAACCGAAGCCTCTTCTCGAAGCACTTCCCGAACCTGCTCTACCCAGTTGGAACGAACAGCAAGCCCAGGGTGCCCGCGATCGTATCCGCCAGGCTGTTGCAGACCTGTTGAGCAAAAACGCCTTACCAGGCCAGGCCACTGCCCGTAAGAACGCACTAAAAGCCTACGGTATTGGTGGCGACACGTTGGAGAAATATCTAGAGTTATGGCACCCTAAATCCCTGAAACTCTCTCTAGGAGCGGAAAGCCAGCCTATTTTAGAAAATTTCACCACTCTTGAATCCCTGAAACCTGCACCAGGAGCAGAAAGCCAGCCAAATCATAACAATAAGCTTGTGACCAATTCCGCCGCCCCTCAAGGGCAGGCGGATGGGCATTTAGCAGTTGGGGGGTGCGGGGGGTTTTCCACAGCTACTAACGTGGCCGGAATGGCACAACGGTCTGTTAAGTCTGAGAAGCTTGTTGCTAGGATGCAAGCATGGTTGGCCGGGGATGATCCAATTCTAAAAGCAGAAGCTGAACAGTACTTTGTTGCGATTTCTGCCTCAGAACAGAGTAACGTGGTAGCCAATCAAGAGCAGGCGGAACGACTTACCGATTTTTCGATCGAGGATGTAGCTATGCCGGGTGGATTTGGCAAATCTCAACCAAAACAGCAGGGTGGTAAGACTGGGCTGAAAGAGAAGCGGCAACCGGGTGAAAAGACCCAACCTCTTTCCCCAGAACCTCAACCCGATCTGGTATTACAGGCGGAAATTGGAGTAGCCTTTGCCCAGGATTGGCAGGATCCAGAGCAAGTAGCTATGGCTTGGGCCCTGGGGATTTATAACCCACTGGCTCAGGTCGATCTACTGGCAGTAGGTGTCCGATTCTTAGAGCCTGAGGAAGAAGACTGGCTGGCGATCGCGCGTATGGTTGAGTGGCTGGATGTGGACGATACCCTGGATGCGATTTACTTCACGGCCCCACCACCAGATTTTGCCCTGGAACAGGCTGATTGGTATGTGCGGCCTGATCTTACCTCGTTTCTAGAGGAGCCGATATTGTTGCGGCAGGCGGTTGAACAGTATCCCATCCCGGTGCAAGAGATTCAGGAGGCGATCGCCCAACGGTTCCTGCAATTAGGCTGGACTTCCCAGCAGCAGGAGCGGTTTTTCCTGGAGTTGTTTGACGATCCCCAGGCAGAGATGACTAAAGATGACTGGGAGTTCCTGTTGTTTGAACTGAACAGCCAGTTGCAGGACGAGACTTACGGTTGACGACGCTGGTTGGGAAAGCGTTTCTCAATTTCGGCGATCGGGAGTAACAGGCTATCTTCAATTTCCTGGCGCACTTCTCGGCTGACATAGCAATCGCTGTTTAAGCAATCAACTAGCAATTGATTAGCATCGTAATACTGCTGGAGTAACTGTTCTTGGGCATCGATAAACTGCCAGTTATGCCCGATGTCACGATGCTCGATCATGACTGCTCTCAGTTCCTCAGTCCAAGTTTTTCCGTTTATCTCCCACCATTTCTCGAAGTAATCCCAATCTTTTTGGGGATCAGGAAGCTGATTCTTCAAGTTCTGAAGCAATCTCTTGAGGTAAGGGGCGTGGGTGATGGCAAGATCGACGGCACGGGCAATGGTGATGGCGTGGGCGATGATGCGATCGGTAGCGATTGTGTGGGTAATGACACGGTCGGTGGCGATTGTGTGGGCAGTGACGAGGGCGCGGTCGGTGGTCCAGTCGGGGTCGAAGGTGATGGTGTGGGCAGGGATGAGATTGATGTTGTCGGTTTCGTGGTCGAGAGTAGTGGCGATGGAGTCGTCAAGGTGGGAGGTGATATCACAGTCTAAGGTGTGGTCAGGGTTGGGGGCGGGGTAGGGGTATTCGCGGGCTAGGGTGCGGGCGATGTCGAGTTTGTAGTCGATGACTCTGTCGAGGAGGTAGGCGAGGTTATGGTTATGGGCGAGTCTAAAGTAGAAGGCGCGGTTCGAAGTGAGTGTGTGGGAGATTTGAGTTGATCCACTCTTTTCTGTAACCCATGTCAGGAACTGCTGGAGTTGACTATCTCTAGCCAGGAGATAGTCAATTGCCTGTTTCATAGCTCGCAATAACTCATCCGCACTGTCTAACATTCCTACAGCTAGCAGAAAGACCTCTCTCCATCTCTTTTCCGTAATACGAGTTGAGAGATTTTTCAGTAAGGCTTCCGAGTTTGCACTTGTGACAATCTTTCGAGCTGTGAAGTATTCATGGAAGGTCAGGTGTGAAAATGAATAAATTCCCCGTGCCCGTTCCACAAATAGTCCATGTTGTGACTCGATCGATTTCAAAACAGCTTCGCTATCCAACCGTAGGGCTTCTGGGTCTGACTTTGCACCGGGCAGGTTTTGAATATAGGTTTCGATCAGGTGTTCTGCCTCCTTTTTCTTGAAAAAGTAATTTGCCGGTTCAAACGTGGTAAATGCGAGTTGGCTCAATAGGTCTTCCTTGCGTTTAAGTGACAGTTCCCGGTAAACCAGTTCCCGCTCAATACTGCGAGTGCCATCCCATTTTTTAAGCAAAATATCTAACCCTTCTTCGTAGAGTTCAGAGCGGTTGGCGGGAAAGTCGGTTCGCCCCTCAAATACCAGGCATAGCAGGGTCAGGAGCAGGGGGTTAGTTGCCAGTTCTTTGATGCGGGGATGCGCTTTCAGCTTTTCTAAAAAATTCTTTGCCTTCTCCGCCAGATTTTTGGCCTGAAACCACCGGGTTGCAAAGTTAGCAATTTGCTTGTCGTTAAAATCGGCAACTTCAACTTCTGTAAATTGTTGGAAGGTAAACTCTTTTGCCGCAATTCGGCAGGATACGACAAACGCATTCTGAGAGAATCGATTAGCAAAGGACTGTATCTCCTGTATCACCTGCTTACTGACGTTCTCACTGACTTCATCCAATCCATCTAGCAACAAAAAGCCTCGCCCCTGCTGGAGGATCTGTTCCACCTTCTGTGGCTCCTGAAGACCCCATTCGTTAAACCATCTACTGATGTAGATCAACAATTCTGGCTTCTCTGCACTATCTCCAAAGTCTTTCAGGGTGATAAAGATCGGAACCCGTTCTCCTTGAAATGCCCCTCTATTGCATAAGGCTGCTAGTCGTTTGAGAAATGTCGTCTTTCCACCTCCCGGCTTGCCCAGCAGCATTAAGTGATCAAATTCCTCAACTGCTTCCAGCCCTGATCTTCGTTCTACCTGGGCATGGGCAAAACCAAGGCGATCAAATTCTTCTAAACTGCAATTCTTCAATAATTCCGCCAGGTCTAATCGTCGCCGTCCAGTAATGTCTTGCAGGATGTTGACATCGGTGTAAATGGTGTCCAGGTCGATGGGACGGGTCATATCCAGTACCCGCATTTCGCCACACCGTTTTTGAATGTTGGCGTGTACCTTCTGCCGCACCTCTTGAACCAGAGCATCTAACTCTGAATCAGGAATTTGGTTGTCGTGGCTTGCCTCAACAGATCTAATTGCCACTGTGTTCTCTAAATCCAGGCCCAGGCGATCGCAAATCGCCCTAAAGTTATCACGGCTAATTGGCTTTCCCTTAAAAAAGTTGTTGACTGTTTGGCGCGACATCTCCAACTCTTCTGCTAGTTCATTTTGGCTAAGCGCATAGTCAGCCAAGGCAATCTTTGCCCGCCCAATCCCTTTTTGAGAAGCCTGGAGCGATCGTGTACCCATATTCCAACCGTCAAATTTGAGCTTATTCTACCCATCCAGGCAAAGTCATGCCTAACTCATACTGAAGTCATACCTGGCACTGTCTTGGCTAGAACCGGAAGTCAAACCGCGATCGGGATGATGAGGGTGTTGATTTCAAAACACCTTTCGCGAGGAACTCCAAATGAACAAGATGAACATCACACCCGCTTTCCAGCAAGTCTTCTTCACCGTCTTATTTCTCACCCTGCTTTCCGGAGGTGTCTCCTGCTGGATGGCCTCTCAGTCCAACCCTTCCCCCCAGCAGAACCGCATCTTTGAGAATGCAATGACCACCTGGCAGATTGGGGTTGGCGCGATCGTGGGTCTGTTAGGCGGAAAGGCGACGGACTTGCTCCACAGCAATGAGGATGAGGGAGCGTAGCGATCGCGGCAAGCTTCATTCAAGAAGTCTGTATTTCTGTATAAGAGTATTTACAGAAATACAGACTTCTTTGGAGCCGATAAGTCATCTATTCCAGGGTTCTGATGTATTCTTGTTTCTGTAAACGCGTGAAATCGTAATCCATTATTTCTGTGTCTCCTTATTTCTGTAAATCATGAAAATCTCAGTCCAAAATCAAAAGGGCGGGGTAGGCAAAACAACCCTGGCGATTCATATCAGCCATGCCCTGGCTCTAAAAGGTTCAAGAGTGCTGCTGGTTGATGCCGACCCCCAGGGTTCTGCCCGTGACTGGGCTGCTGCCCGCAGCGACAAACCTCCCTTCTCAGTCATCGGCCTCGATCGCCCCACCCTCCACCGTGACTTGCCACCCCTCGCTAAAGACTACGACCATGTGGTAATCGATGGCCCACCTCGCGTTTCTGACTTGGCTCGTTCAGCCATCATCGCAGCAGACCTGGTCATTGTCCCCATTCAGCCCAGTCCCTACGATGTCTGGGCGGCCAACGAAATTATCAAGCTGATTGAAGAAGCTTCTGTATTTAAGGAAAAACTGAAGTCTGTATTTGTAATTAATCGTAAAATCGTAAATACAGCGATCGGGCGAGATGTAGGGGATGCTCTGGCAGAGTATCCAATCCCTGTCCTTGAAGCAACGGTTAGCCAACGGGTCAGTTTTGCGGAGTCTGCCGCCAACGGCGGGACAGTTCTGGATACTGACCCAAATGGGGCCGCCGCCAGGGAGATTCTTGCTCTGACGGATGAAATTTTAAGTCTAGGAGCCTAACAGATGGCAGGAAAGAAAGTTAGTTTTAGTCGGAAGCCAGGTATCGCAGATAAACCTGTAGATGTAGAAGACTGGGTAACAAACCGCGAAGCTCTGGTTGAGGAAGAACAGCCCTTGCCCGCCCCAAAGGTCGAACCAGAGAAAATTAAGCGCCTCACTCTGGATATCCCAGAAAGCCTGCACAAAGCTATCAAGCTGAAGGCAACCAATGAGGGCGTGACAATGGTCGAACTCTTAAGGCAACTTCTGGAAGAGCACTATGCTCCAAAGGATTGACCGTATCTACAGATTTGCAGATTTAATGATTTGCAGAAATACGACAATCCAGCCCAAGTAATGGATTGCTGCCTCCCTCTGCTTGCTCTCAGGTATGGCCTGATGAAACAAGTGGAAAAACAGAATTCTGTGAAATTCATTTACTGAACTCTGTATCCTCGTATTTGAAGAAATACTGAAAGCTAGAAATACAGAAATACAGAAATATAGAAATACAGAAATATAGGAGCGTTAGGTGAGTGAACTGGTTGCTGGGTATGGGCAACTGCTGGGAGAAATCAAGCAGCGGATTCGTTCGGCCCAATATGCTGCGCTTAAGGCAGTCAACAAGGAATTGATCGCCCTGTACTGGGACATTGGTATGTTGATTGTCGAACGGCAGCAGGGGGCGACCTGGGGGAAGTCGATCGTAGAACAACTGGCCAAAGACCTGAAGGCAGAGTTTTCTGGTATCAGTGGTTTCTCAGCTCGCAACATCTGGCGGATGCGGGACTTTTACCTGACCTACCATGCCAATGAAAAACTGACACCATTGGTGGCAGAAATTAGTTGGACCCATAACCTGGTCATCCTGGAAAAGTGTAAAGACGACCTGGAGCGGGAATTCTACATCCGTATGGCTCGCAAGTTCGGCTGGACTAAGAATGTCCTGACCCACCAGATCGAGAACCAGACCTACGAGAAGA
>CAZGDE010000224.1:2411-11565 GCA_964524315.1 uncultured bacterium | reverse complement strand
CTTTACCCCCGTGCGGCAAGGGCAACGATCGCCCGGTTCATGGTTGTTGCATACTGGGCTGCACTCATACCCACGATTAAATGTAATTTGCGATCGGGTAAGAACATCACCCCACTTACACCCGACTGTTTCAACGCCGCTTCATCAACAATTGTGCGGTCTACCAGTTGTAATTTTAGTCGGGTTAAGGCGGTGACTCCAACCGTCTGAATATTTTTGGTGCCACCTAACGCCTCAATGATCTGGGGAACATTGGTTTCGACGGCAGGATCGGGTGTAGCCGAAACAGCTTCCTCCATCGTTGCGATCGCCGCTGCCGTTGTGCGCCGTTCTGGAGGCTGATCGACCACATCGGCTTCCGGGCCTGCAACTTTGAGATAGTCGATCATGTCCGTTTTCAGGTTTTCTGACCGGGGCCCAAAGATCGCCTGCACACTATCACCCACTTCCAGCACCCCCGACGCACCCAGGGCTTTCAGTTTTGCTTTATTGACCTTCGTCTTGTCTTGCACCGTGATCCGTAACCGGGTAATACAGGCATCCAGCACGGCGATATTGCTCCGTCCCCCAAACGCCCGTACCAGTTCGGCTGCCATCCCGCCCACGGCAGGAACAGGGGCGATCGCCGGGTCTGCCAGGGTAGTCTCATCTTCCTCTTCCCGTCCAGGTGTTTTTAGATCTAAGGACCGGATGGCAAACCGAAAGACGAAATAGTAAACGGCAAAGACCGCAATGCCACCACCGACGATGATCTTCCAAACCCCTGGTTGACCATTCCAGTTACCCAACCGATTAAACAGAATGAAATCGATAAAGCCCTGTGAGAAGGTGAAACCCATTCTGCCGCCAAGTGCGGTGAACATGAAGTCACAAATGCCTGCCATAATCGCATGAATGCCATACAGAGCAGGCGCAACGAACATAAAGGAAAACTCTAGCGGTTCCGTAATCCCTGTCAGAAACGAGGTTAGTGCTGCCGATACCATTAAACTACCAGTGACAGCCCGATTCTTGGGTTTGGCGCTTTGCCAGATCGCCAGGGCTGCTGCCGGAAGACCAAACATCTTGAACCAGTAACCACCCCCCAAAATGCCTGCGGTCGGGTCACCGGCAAAGAAACGGTTGATATCACCATGCACGATGTTTTTGCTGACCGGGTCGGTAAACGAGCCAATCTGGAAAAAGAACGGCACATTCCAGACATGGTGTAGCCCAAACGGTAGGAGTAACCGTTCAACTACCGCATAGGTACCCGCTGCAATGGGAATGTTCTGACCACTGGCAGCCTGATTGGCAAAGGAGTTGATTGCACCACCGATGGGCGGCCAGATGATACTCATGATTAGCCCCAGGGCGATCGCAGCGAAGGCCGTAATAATGGGCACCGATCGCTTCCCGGCAAAGAACCCCAGGTATTGGGGCAGTTTCACCTTAAAGAAACGGTTGAACAGGTAAGCGGCAATACACCCCATGATCAACCCGCCAAATACCCCCGTATCCAGGGTCATGATGCCGAGAACGGGCTTCATCCAGACGTGGGGAGCCTCCTTGCCCTGGTTAATCAGTTCCGTGACCTGGGTTTCGGTCATGAATCCCTTCGCCACACCGATCGCACCCAACGATGCGATGAATACCATAAAGCCAACGGTAGCGGCGATCGCGGAGGCTCCATCATTGGCCGTAAAGGCAATGGCAACGGCAACGGCAAAGATCAACGGCAACGCCCCAAAAATAGCATCGCCCGAATTTTTCATAATGGTGGCTAACCATTCCGGTAACCACCAGAACGCTGCTTGATTGATTGTCCCGGCGGCAATTTTTTGCAACTCAATCAATCGGGCACTTCCGAGACCGAGTAACAACCCCGCTACTGGCAGAACGGAGACGGGTAGCATGAGTGCTTTGCCCATCTGTTGCAACAGTGCAAATGACTTTTTCCACATAATGCTTACCCTTCGTTAGTCGGCTTCACTGATTCTGGATATGAATGGAGTGTTGGATGAATGGAAACTCCGTTCCAATTCACCTGCAATTCAGCACCACTCGCTAGTCCTCTCCCAGGGGGCACAGATCACGTACCTGGGCGGCTGTCTCTGATGCCAGGGCTTTGGCAGCTAATTGCTGACAGTCACTCAGGCTCAATGCTCGAATTCGGGCTTTGATCGCAGGAATGGTGGGAACGCTGACACTCAGTTCTTTTACACCCAAACCAATTAGAATTGGGACTGCCTGCGGGTCGCTACCCATGCCACCACACACGCCCACCCATTTACCCTGTTGATTGGCACCTTTGACCGTCAGGTCAATTAACCGCAATACACCCGGATCGAGGCCATCAATGAGGGGAGCCAGTTTGGGATGACCCCGATCCATAGCAAGAGTGTATTGGGTCAGGTCATTGGTACCAATGGAAAAGAAATCGACCTCTGCCGCAAACTGATCCGCCATGACGGCAGCAGCAGGAACTTCGATCATAATCCCCACTTCAATGGGGGCAACGTTGAGAGACTGCCGTTCCTCTTCCAGCATGGCTTTCACCATCCGAATTTCGGGAATCCGGGCAATCATGGGCATCATGATCCGGACGTTCCCTTTGGGGGAGGCTCGCAGAACGGCCCGTAGTTGCGTCCGCAACAGTTCCGGGCGATCGAACCCCATGCGGACACCCCGTTCACCCAGGAAAGGATTTTCTTCGGGGGGCATGGGTAAATAGGGCAGGGGTTTGTCTCCGCCCACATCCAGGGTGCGGATAATGAGGGGGCGATCGCCCAAAACAGCGGCAATATTGCCATAAATCTCGCACTGTTCGTCTTCGGTGGGAGCGGCAGCCCGTTCCATAAAGACAAATTCCGTGCGCAACAGTCCGACCCCTTCGCCACCCAGAGCTACGGCTTTTTCAGCATCGGCCTGACTGCCGATATTGGCAACGATCTCGATGCGATGTCCATCGGTGGTGATGGCAGGCTGATCCTTTGCTGCCAGGTCTGCCTGTCGTTTTGCCGCGATACGGATCTGCCGCTGACGAGTACGTTCCATCTCATCAGCAGACGGATTGAGGCGCAGTTGACCCTTGCTGCCATCCAGAATGGCAGGTGTCTCATCGGGTAGTTCTAGCACACGCTGTTCTGTTCCTGCGATCGCCGGAATGTCCATCGACCGTGCCAGGATTGCCACATGGGACGTGGCACCACCTGCCACCGTGCAGAAGCCAATTACCTTTGACCGATCCAGGGTTGCCATATCCGAAGGGGTGAGGTCTTCTGCCGCCAGAATGGTGTTCTCTGGATAGGACAGGCTTTCGGTTGGGACACCCGTCAAAATTCGTAGCACTCGCCCACCCACGTCGCGTAAATCATTTGCCCGTTGGGCCAGTAATTCGTTGGCCAACTGCGCCAGTTGATCAGCCTGGTTGGTATAGGTTTGCTTCCAGGCAAAGGCGGCACTTTTTCCTTTGTCGATCGCGCTATTCGTCGTGTCGATCAGTTCCGGATCTGACAGCAACTCCTGATGGGCAGCAAAGATGGCAGCTTTCATTGGGTCACCATGCCCGTGTACCTTTGCCCGTAGTGCCTCGACTTCTAGCTGGGCCTGGGCGATCGCCTGCTCCAGTTTGCGCCGTTCCTGGTTGGGACTGTCTCCCTTCTCCGTCACCGCAATGTCTCGTTGGTGAACTCGCCGCACATATCCCACTGCGACACCGGGAGAAGCGGCCACACCCAGGATCAGATTCGGGTCGTTGGAACGGGGGCGAGGTGCTGGTCTGGCAATCTCTGCCTGAACCATACTGGCCGGTGCCGCGATGGGTGTTGCCCCATTCTCACCCAGACCCGATCGCAGCGCCTCTGTCAATTCTTGGATCGCAACGGTTGCATCTGTGCCAGTTGCTTCCAGACAAACTTCGGCACCATTGCCAACCTGTAAACCCATTAAACCAACGACACTGCGGGCGTTCGCTTGTTGGTTGCCGTATTTGAGGCGGATGGTGGACTGATACTTCTTCGCCAGATTCGCCAGTACTGCTGCTGGTCGGGCATGCAGCCCCGTAGGGTTAGGAACCAGAATTGGTTCAGAGACAATGACCTGTCCTACCTGAGTATCTGCCTGTGCCGTTGCATCGGTCAGTTTGAGATCCAGAATCACATCCTTACCAACGGTGACATTGCCAGAGCAGGGGAAAAACTGGGCTACGCGATCGCTATTCGCAATCACAATCTGCGTCAACAAGCTACGGGCGCGGTCGGCAACAAACTCAGCATCAAAGTCAATCAGCACATCACCCGTTTTGACGCGATCGCCCACCTGCACACGGGGCATAAACCCTTCTCCCCGTAGGGACACCGTATCCAACCCGATGTGCATCAATACTTCGATGCCATCTGGTGTTTTTACCGTCACGGCATGGTTGGATGGATGCAATTGCATGATCTCTCCATCACAGGGAGCCAGCAAACTCTGGCTAATCGGATCAATCGAAACGCCATCCCCCACCATTTTCTGCGCAAAAACCGGGTCAGGTACCTGGGCGAGTGGCACCAGATAACCAGAAAGGGGTGCCATCAGGGTCAGGATAGACGGGTGTGTCGCGAGGGTGGACTGATTCATAGCCATTAACCTGTGATGTCGTAGCAGCGGACGAAGTGACAGCAACCAACATTCAATTTGCTACCGGCTCCACGCTGGCAAGCGTAGCCAGATAATACTGATAAGCGTCTTCACCAAAGCAAACGAACCGCACCTGCTCAATCGTTCTGTCCTGGGCGAGAAAGTTTTTCACTTCCGTAATGGCAATTTGTGTCGCCCGTTCCAGGGGAAAACCATACACCCCAGTGCTGATTGCGGGAAAGGCGATCGTGCGAATACCCTGGCGCACCGCTAGAACCAAACTGCTGCGGTAACACTTTGCCAGTAACTCATCTTCGTGGTACTGTCCACCATGCCAGACTGGCCCAACCGTATGAATCACCCAATGTGCCAGGAGGTTATATCCTTTGGTAAGCTTTGCTTGCCCGGTTTGACACCCACCTAATTTGCGGCATTCGGCCAGGAGTTGGGGGCCAGCAGCACGGTGAATAGCACCGTCTACGCCACCTCCACCCAACAAAGACTCATTTGCTGCATTCACAATGGCATCCACATCCTGGCGAGTGATGTCACCTTGAATGACGACAACTCGCTGCTTCCCATCCATTACCAGTAATTCTTTTGCCATAGTATCTTCGTGGCTGACGCTCGTGGATTGCCTGATTCATTCAAGCAGAATAATTACAATCGTCAGAATATACGGCAGTTTAACTCATCTAAAACATTTACTCATCTACCTAAAACATTGCTCCATGTAAACATAGCAGTCCTAAATCCTTTGTGAGAGTGAGGGGCTTTGTGAAGATTTTTTTAGGTCGTCATTGGTCATCGGTCATTTGACGACGTATGACTAATGCCAATATTGACTATTCTCACAATTGACTTAATTCAGCTTGTCGATGCTTGTGACCTTTATATTTTCCTTAAGATTTTATGTCTGTATCCTCTCTAGAAGGGCAAATATTGTATGTAATGAATAGCACCTTCATTAATGGCGATCGCCCGTAGTTATTGCCCGTAGCCGCCGGGGCATGGCCGATGTAAGTTGAGGAGTGAGCGCATGACTGACACTGTTAATCCAAGTACTAATAATCCAGATATTAATAATTCAGGTATTAATAATCCAGGTACTAATCCAGTTCATCCAATTACCGTTCCCCAGGCGCTGTTGGGGCCACCTACAGGCTTGAGCCCCAGCATTGCCATGTATATTGGTTCCGTTTTGGTAATAGCAGTTTCCTGTTGGGGCTATTGGGTGTGGGAATTTCCCCACTGGCTCTGCTTTGCCTTAAACGTCGTGGCACTACATGTGTTAGGTACGGTGGTACATGATGCCGTACATCAGGTGGGGCATAGTAACCCGGTGATCAATCGGTTTCTGGGGCATGGTAGCGCTATGTTTCTGGGCTTTTCGTTCCCTGTGTTTCGGCAGGTACATTTGCAGCACCACGGTCATGTCAACGACCCTAAACAAGACCCGGATCACTTTGTGGCAACAGGTGGCCCGCTCTGGTTAATTCCCATGCGCTTCTTCTATTACGATTGGGTGTTCTTCTGGCGACGGTTGGGCAAGCCGATTGATGTGTTGAGTTGGCTGGTAGCCCGTCTTTTGCTGGTGGGGATTGTGCTGGTAGCGGCCCATTATGGGTATCTCACCTTTGTTCTGCGCTACTGGTTCCTGCCTGCGATGATTGTGGGCTTTTTACTGGGGCTGTTTTTTGTCTACCTGCCCCACATGCCCTTTCACGAGCGCGATCGCTGGCTGAACGGTCGCGTGTACCCCAGTCGCCTGTTGAACTGGTTGATTTTGGGTCAGAATTACCATCTGGTACATCATCTCTGGCCTTGCATGCCCTGGTACCATTACCAGACCGCCTACTACGCCACCCAACCCCTGCTGGATCAAAAAGGGTGTGAACAATCCCTGGGGCTTCTGGACGGACGTAATCTTGGAGGATTTCTCTATGACCTGGTGTTAGGTATCCACTTACCGCAGCGTGACTCAATTCAACAACCTGAAGCAAAGAATTCTTGAAATAGAATTCTTGAAATACCAAGTGCTATGTGAACATGGTAAAAGTTGCGACCATCAACATTCTGTTTGACCTGGAAGAATGGATGCTGCGCCGGGAACTGCTCGTCAGTGGGTTAGCCGCAGAACAGGCTGATTTAATTGCCTTGCAAGAGGTCAAATTACCAGAAGACACCGGCGCATGGTTAGCAGAACAACTTCAGATGCCCTATGTATATTTAGTTCCCCGCACTAATGCGGCCGGGCAACCGCCCCATGATGGCATTGCCATTCTCAGTCGCCATCCATTTGTTCATCAGGAAATGCTGACCTTACAGGGTCAGGGACGGGTAGCCCAATATGTTCAGGTAAGAGTAGATGGGCAGCCCTTTGTTCTTTGTAACGGTCATTATTACTGGTATCCCGGCTCCCACCCAGAACGGGATGCCCAGGTACAGCAAGTGATCCATTGGTTAGGGCAACTTTCACCGGAACTACCCATTGTGGCCGTAGGCGATTTTAACGGAACACCGGATACTTCGGCGATCGCGCTAATGCGGCAACACTTTCAGTCGGCCTATGCGGCCCATCATGGGCAGGAGCCAGAGTACACCTGTCCAACTCCCCTGGCACGCCGAAGCTGGCAAAAACTACTACGGCATACTTTACGTAATTTATTGGCCAACCGCACCCTCAAACCCTGGCGCGGCACGTTGGATTACATTTTCGTCAATCAGCATTTGCAGGTGCAAAACTGTCAACTTATTCTGAATCAGCCTGACCCAAACCGTCGCACCCTTTACCCGTCAGACCATTTCGGTATCATGGCTGAATTGAAGATGTAGTTAAACTTTGGCTGGTATTGCTGACCGTAGCGATGACGCCGCTCGAATAATAAATTACTCTAAGGTTATAAATATCTCCGCTTCGCTGCAAACGTTTCAAAACAAGAGTTACTGAAATTGATGACAACTGAAGAGTTAACCCCCGATCGCGATCACCCTACCACCTCTGAGGATGACGCAAGTATTGATGACGCAAGTATTCAGGATGAAGTTCGTTTAGCCCAACAGAATGGTCGCCAACAATTCATGGGAATTGACCTGGAGGTTATGCCGGGGGTGCTGGTACCCCGCCAGGAAACCGAATTGCTGGGTCAAACAGCGGTAAGGTTACTGCAGCAACGGGGGGCAAACCAACGGGCGATCGACATGTGCTGTGGCTCAGGTAATCTGGCTTGTGGCATTATGGCTGCGATCGCTGATGTCCAATTCTGGTTAAGCGATTTAACAGACGAAACCGTGCAATTGGCTCGTCGTAATGTTGACCATTTTGGGTTCACTGAACGCGCAACGGTGGTTCAGGGAGACCTGTTTGCGGGTCTGGAGGGAAAAGGTCTGGAGGGCGGCATTGACATGATTGTTTGCAACCCCCCTTACATTTCCACTGCCCGCCTCGCTAAAGACCGGGCGCATCTATTGGAGCAGGAACCACGGGAAGCCTTCGACGGTGGCTCCTATGGGATTTCTATCCATCAACGGGTGATTAAGGATGCGATTACTTACTTGAAACCGGACGGTTGGTTGCTGTTTGAGATGGGCGTAGGGCAGGCAAAACAGGTGAGCCTTTTGTTCCGCCGTGTCGCAGTCTATGGTGAAGTGCAATTTGTCGAGGATGCCATGAATGAACCGAGAGTAGCCTTTGCCCAAAGAATTAGTTAACGCTGGTAGGGGCGGTGTCTCTCATGGAGACGCTACGCGAACGCGAACCGCCCCTACAACTTCTCCTACTACCCGTTGATCAGTTTTCTGATGGAAGCGTAGGCAGAAGTGGCGGACTCTGAACTGGAATTAAGTAGATTCGTGAGTGCATCGGATCGGGTAACCGAAAATGGATTACCCAATAAATTGCCGACCGTACTCAAACCGCCAGCTACGATTTTCGCAACCTGACTGCGAGACGGTAGATCATCATTCAAGATAACGCCCGTACCGCTTGCCCGACCAATATTTGCGTTGGTTGGGTTACCCAGTTGCACTGCGAACGATTCAATTGGTTCCAGTGTTCGATCACCAATGACACTAACGCGGAGACGTTTGACCGTTTCACCAGGATTAAAAGTGAGTGTACCAGCGGCACTATTGTAATCCACTCCCGCGATCGCTGTGCCATTGGCGGTCGTGTAGTTGACAGTGACCGCTTCACTGGAAGGATCTGATAATCTGACCTTGAATACCATGCTACGAGTTCCCCGATTCCCTTCAAACCGGAAAGCATTGCTGATAGAGACTGTGGGTAAATTCACAGGTTGGGGCACATCATCATTACCAATGGTTGCTACAGCCTGTCCCTGAAGAATCGTGGCATTCGTCGGCTGACTTAAACCGAGGGAGAAGGTTTCATTGGCTTCAAACAGGGTGTCGCCCAAAACGGGAATGGCAATTGTTTGGCTAGTTTCACCCGCATTGAAGGTGAGTGTTCCTGTTGCTGCGGTGTAGTCCGATCCAGCGATTGCTGTTCCATCGGTGGTGCCATATGCGACGGTGATGGGCTGGGTTGCGG
>CAZGDE010000224.1:0-2311 GCA_964524315.1 uncultured bacterium | reverse complement strand
GTTCAACTACCGTATCACCGAGGACGGGAATTGTAATTGTCTGACTGGTTTCACCTGCGTTGAAGGTCAGCGTTCCAGTCGTAGCGGTGTAGTCTGATCCAGCTTGAGCTGTACCATCCGTCGTTGCGTAACTGACACTGACTGGTTGATTACTGGCACTGGACAGGTTCACGGTAAACACCGCATTGGTCGTGCCATTGTTACCTTCGGCCAGCACAATATTACTCACTGATAATGTGGGCAGAACGGGAGCCGCAACATCATCATTTTGCAGGGTAATAGTACTTTGACCCCGCGAAATTGTGGCATTCGTGGGTTGGCTGAGGTTCAGTGAAAGGGTTTCATTTGGTTCAACTACTGTGTCACCCAGCACCGGAATTGAGATTGTTTGACTGGTTTGACCAGGATTGAACGTCAGCGTTCCAGTGGTAGCCGTGTAATCCGATCCGGCGATCGCCGTGCCATTGGTCGTTGCATAATTCACACTGACTGCCTGAGCGCTGGCCGCTGACAGGGTAACAGTGACCAGGGCGTTGGTGGTGCCATTGTTACCTTCGGCGATCGTCACATCCCCAACTGAAATTGACACAGGGGTGGGATTCGTGACCGTACCACCAAATTCAAACGAACCACTATCCGCATTACCAATCCGGTTAGCACCCAGGATATCGGTCGGGGGCGCACCGGCAACGGCGGCATTAATTGCAGGTGATCCTTCCAGCAGGGGATACACCCAGAGGGAACCCACCTGCTGGAGGGTACCCAATCTCACATCGGCAATGGTGACATTGGCTGAAACATTGTTACTGCTCCCATTGCCAGACGGCCACTGGAAGTTGCCACCCTGGTCACTAAATTGGCGATTGGACTGTTGCAGAATGTTCCAACCATTGCCGCCATTATCAGCCGTATTTTGGTAGAAAAGGCTGTTTCGCAGGTTAACCTGCACACTGTTTTCGGCTGAGATACCGCCACCAACCCAACCGGCCCGGTTAAAGGCGATCGTCGAGTTGACCACATTAGCCGTACCATTGCCACTAAAGACAATACCACCGCCATTCTTGGAAAAGTCGCTACCAAAGACACGGTTTTCGGCAATGGTGGCATTGGTGATTGTCGTGTTGGTGTTGCGTTCTCGCATGGCCCCACCCTGACCATTGGCTTGGTTCGCAACGAACGACACATCCGTCAGGGTGAGTGAGCCTGAACCCAACGAGTTCCGTTGATGCTCCAGGGCACCCCCATTACCGTCTTCGCCCTGCGGCAGCCCGATCGCCCGATTCGCCCGGAAGGTGGTATCGGAAATGGTGACCTGATCTTCTGGGTCATTGAATAGATAAACAGCACCACCCGCTGCCCGCGAAGCGTTCCCTTCAAATAAAGAATTTTCAATGATTGTGCTATCGCTGGCGCGATCGGTATAAATGGCTCCCCCATAACCGCGCAGGAAGTTGTTCCCATTGGGGTCATTGGTGGCATAGACGGCAGCCAGTACATCATTATTCAAAAACTGGGAATTGCGTACCGTCAGTTGGGAGTTCAGCGTGTTAATGGCCGCGCCATTAATCCCTTTGTTGCCTGTAAATACGCTATTTAATACGGTTACGGCAGACGCGTTGACAGCCGCAATGCCCCCGGCACCTCGTTCATCGTTCGTTGCGGTTGCCTGGTTATTTTCAAACCGCGAATTGTTGACCAGCACACTCCCCCGATTCATATAAATCGAGGCACCGCCCTGATTCGCAACGTTATCGCGGAAAGTCACTCCGTCAAATTGAAGTCGAGCCTGGTCATTCGCATAAACAGCTCCCCCCTGCCCACTGGTTGCCGCTGCCGATAGGGTCAGGTTCTTGACCGTAAACTGCGTCTGACTGACAAATGTCGATTCAACATTGAAGATGCGGGACTGTTGATTACCGCTAATGGTTAACCCACTGGCTCCCGTACCATCAATGGTCAAATTTTTGCCGTTGGGAATGGTCAGTTGACCACTGGTCAGGCGGATGGTTTGGTTGGCTAAGGTGGGGGAAAATTGAATGGTGTCTCCCGATTGGGCATCGGCGATCGCCTGTCGCAACGATCCGGGGCCATTGTCGTTGGAAGTCGTAACTATGATAATCGCCATCTAAAAATCCTCAAAACTGCAATTGGTATTGCACCCATGCAGAGCAAATTAGACAGCCTTATCGCTATCTGAAACTTGCTTGCAGAACACATTGGTGTTCCGTCAGGAAAATTCTGTCGGGCCAAAGACCCACAAAATTTAATCCCAATCAGCAATCTGAAATTTTGGCTACCTGTCAACAATTGA
>CAZGDE010000223.1:0-11573 GCA_964524315.1 uncultured bacterium | reverse complement strand
AATGCAGTTACCAGAACAATCCCGCCCATCAGAACACAGGCACCGATTAATCGCGTTTGGAGAGTGGCACTTTTGAACATGGGAGTTACCCCAGCTTAAACACTGGTCAGATAAAATTTATTCTGATCTTACGTTAGTGTTCCCATATACTCCCAACCCTTAACCATTTAGACGTAATTTCGGTTGAAGAGAATATCTGGTGCTTAAGCGGTTTCCAGAAAAAATGTACCTTGCGTAGGAATAGGTTCTGCCAAAGACCTGAGCAGCAACCAGTCATTCTGTTGCTAAACCTGCCCTTACAGGTAGTTTGTTTCCTAGAAGGTATTCCTATCTAAGAAAGGAGAGGGTGTGAGAGGGTGTGAGCGTGGGCATTTCGCACTCTCACGCACTCTCACCATCCCTCCCTTGAGGGCACTACCTCCTAGAAATCTCCTTACCACCCGAACCAGGGTTCCTGATTGATGGGGGAGTGAAGTTTTCCAACCACAAGATCTAATTGGCTCGTTCTGCCAGTTCCATCCAGCGTTCCGTTGCCACGTCGATCGCATCGGTTAATTCGGCCAATCGTTCTGTCATTTGTTGTACAACAGTAAAATCGGTTGGTGGATTGTTGTAGAGCGTTTTCTCTAACTCTTCCTTTTCCGCTTCCATTTCGGGAATTTGGGTTTCTAATGTTTCGTATTCCCGTTTTTCCTTAAATGACAATTTTTTCGGAGATTGTCCTTTGTCATTTGTCATTTGTTTGCCAGTATCCGTCAGCGATGCCTGACTCGTGCTGGATGATTTTGTTGTAGTTTTATTTGTTGATGACAATTGGGTTGTGGCTGCAGCTGATTCGGCTTCGGCTTTTTGATAGTCCAGATAGACAGAATAGTTGCCGGGATACTGGCGCAAATTGCCACCGGGTTCCAGGGCAAAGATAGTATCAACGGTGCGATCAAGGAAGTAGCGATCGTGGGAGACAGCAATCACACAACCATTGAAGTCTTCCAGGTATTCCTCCAACACGGCCAGGGTTTGCACATCCAGGTCATTGGTTGGTTCGTCCAGAATCAACACGTTCGGTGCCTGCATCAACACTTGCAGCAGAAACAACCGCCGCTTTTCCCCACCGGACAGTTTGTTAATGGGGGCGTATTGTTGATTTGGCGGAAACAGAAATCGCTCCAACATTTGGGAGGCAGTGATCACGCTACCATCGGCGGTTTTGACGAGTTCTGCCACATCTTTGAGATAGTCGATGACCCGCTGATTACCATTTGGGATGAGTTCTTCGGAATGCTGGTTAAAGTAACCAATGTGAATAGTCGAGCCAATCTCGACACTGCCAGAGTCAGGTTCCACCCGTCCCGTAATGATATCCATCAAGGTCGATTTGCCTGCTCCATTAGCCCCAATAATGCCAACCCGATCTTCCGGACTGAAGGTGTAGGTGAAATCCTGAATCAGCGTGCGTTCCCCATAGGCTTTGCCAATCTTGGTCAGTTCAATAACTTTCTTGCCAATGCGTCGACCAACCGTCGAAATGTCTACTTTGCCCTGTACCTGTTTGAATTCCTGGTTTTGCATGTCGCGAATGCGATCGATGCGGGCTTTTTGCTTTGTGCTACGGGCTTTCGGGCCCCGTTTGAGCCATTCCAACTCACGGCGTAAAACTCCGGCATGTTTGCGTTGGCTGCTGGCGGCAGATTCCTCTGCCTCAGCTTTTTTCTCCAGGTAATAGGCATAGTTGCCCACGTAGGCGAAGAGATCGGCGCGATCGATTTCCAGGATGCGGTTCGTTACCTGATCCAGAAAGTAGCGATCGTGGGTGATCAACAACAATGCACCCCGGAACCGTTTGAGATAGCTCTGTAACCATTCCACCGACAGTGCATCTAAATGGTTGGTCGGCTCATCCATCAGCAATACATCCGGTTCTGACAGCAATGCCGTCGCCAGGGCAATCCGTTTGCGATAGCCACCGGACAGGTTACCAATGCGGGCATCAAAATCCTCAATGCCCAATTTGCTGAGAATGACTTTGGCATTCGTCTCCAGTTCCCAGGCTCCGGCTGCGTCCATGCGATGGGAAATACTGGACAGTTTCGCCATCAGGGTGTCGGTGTCACCGTGTTTGTGGGCGAGTTGATCCGAGATCTGCTCGTATTCGCGCACCAGTGCCATCTGTTCGCCACTGTCCGCAAAGACCTGCTCCAGAACCGTCCGATTTTCGTCAAGATCCGGTTGTTGTGGCAGGTAGACGATTTTGGCGGCAGCATTCGTCCAAAGTTCACCACCATCGCTGGGTTCCAGTCCGGCAATCATCTTGAGCAGGGTTGATTTGCCGGAGCCATTGGTACCGATCAATCCCACTTTGTCGCCCTCTTCCAGGCTAAAGCTGGCATCCCGGAGAATTTCCTTAATGCCAAAGTCTTTTTTCAGCGATCGCAGCGTTAAGAGAGCCATAGGTACCCATTATTCCAGCGTTTCAAAGGCGACCAGTTTCAGGTGGTCGGGGTTGGCAATAAATTCCTTCGCCAACAAATAGCCAGCGATTGTCCAGGTCTGATATTTGCGTGCTTCTTTGCCAATCAGGCGACCATCCGGCCCATCATAGTATTCGGGAAAGTGATCCTGTAACAGTCGCCGTTCGGCGATGGCGATCGCATGATGCGCCAGTTCTGCCCGGTTCATTTTGCGCGAAGCAGCAGCTAACATCCACAGCAGGACGGGCCAACTCCCTCCATTGTGATACGACCAGGGACGATTTTTTGGGTCAGCGCCGGTGATCAATTGCCAATCGGTTCCTTCTAACGCCGGAAAACACAGTTTCATGGGCATGTGACCAACCAAATCAGACCAGCGCAATTCGATCAAGTTCAGGATGCGATGGGACTGATATTCGTTCGCTAGAGAGGAAATAATCGCCATCAAGTTACCGATCGCAAAAAAGCGTGTATCCAATTGGGACGGCCCCAAATTACCCGCCAGATAACCACCCGCTTCCGGCAACCATTTTGCCAACCGATAGAACGGAATCGAATCGGAATAAATATTGAACTGGTTCAGTGCTTCTTCGCCGTACTCCTCTACCCGAAGGCGGTAAATCACATTCAGGCGATCGCTGTCAATCCAGTAGTGCTCCCGCAACAAATTCAGCAGTGGCCCAATCCGGTTATGGACGGCTTGCAGAATGATTTGATTCTCCGCAGTGGGCACGAGCAATTCCAGACTGGTTTGTAAGGCGGCGTAGAAAAGGGACTGAATGTCTAAGGGATGACCGTAAAGGCCCAGGCGGCGATCGATCATGCTGGCAGCATCGGGCACCAGCACCATCGGGTACATATCGAAACGCGTCACCAGGCACAATTCCAGAATCAGGCGAATTCCTTCCTGAAAATCCGCTCGCTGTGCCAGTGCTGTGTCACCCGTCGAGATGACGTAGGCACGGAGCAACAACATCCACCAGAGGCAGGCATCGGCAGGAGCCACCCGCCCGATCGCATGGTCACCAAAATCTCCTTTAAGATACTCTCCCCCAATGATCGTTTCTGTTTTAAAGCTGGCAGGCATCAAGCCACGGCTGGGCTTAAGGCACTCTAGCTGACCTGTTTTCGGTTGTAATTTCAGTGTTTCTTCGAGAAAATTACGGACAATTTCCGGTCTGCCCTTAATCAGAAAGAGTAACGCTGGTGCAAAAAAATCCCGAACGAAGCACTGGTCATAGTTGAGAGCCGCTACATCCGGATCACGGGCGGCAATGGTACCAATCGGACGCCCCTTGTAGTAAATAATTGACTTTTCCAGTGCTTCCCATGCCTGTTCAACAATTGCTACGCGATCGCCCAACCTTCCAACCTCTCTAGAATTAGATTACAAATCGATACAAGGTCTATGTTAAGGCGATTATTCGGAAAACATGGGGCAATCAGGTCTGGAATTGTTGAAATTGGGCACTTAAAATTTACTACCAGGCAAGAAATGTAGGGGCACAGCAACAAATGCTACACCCCTAAAAAATGCCTGATTCTGACAGATTTTGTGTTTGAACCGTTAAACCTTGTAAGGGCGTAGCATTTAGGAGGGAATTCCTGGATTGACTCAAAGATTTTTGACCAAATGCTACGCCCCTACGCAATATCGAACTTATTTAATTTCCCTTCCCTGTTTCTCGCTTGAAATCCTAACCGGCAGGATTATCGTGCAGAAAATCATCTCGCAAATTCTCTGGGGTGCTATCTAACATCTGCGGTGCCACGGCAGGATTGTTAATAATCTCACGTGGATCGTTTGAAATACTGCCACCTTCCTCATCGTAAGAACTGACATACACCAAATCCCGTGGATCAACAATCCGTTGCTGGGGATGTTTTTGTTCTGGATCACCTTTTTCAGCAGGAATTTTTTCGGTTGGTTCGCTCATAGATTGAGTCCTCGATCGCACATCTCTACAGCCAACCTTAGTGGGATCAATACTTACAACACCCTATCCCAAGGCTTAAATTACCAGTCTGAAATTGATGATTGATCGTTCTCCCGGAGGGGCGGGTTTAGCAGAAGAATTCAAAGAAGTGAGCAATTTTGAAACAAAACCCGCCCTGTCCCAAAATCACCGTACTACAGCCATTCCGAATTGCTGGTGAACAAGGGGCTTTGTGACAGTCTTTCCTGGGCGGGAAAGTCCTTTCACAATCCAAAATAGGATTGCTATACGAATTCGGTTTTATCCAGATATCCGCACATTTAGAGTTACGAAACGAACGCTACACCAGAGGTAGATAACGTTATCACAGACGTTGCCTAGAGTTAGGGTAAATGACCCAATTGGCAACACATAACTATTAGGAACCTTTCTGGTTCAAGAGGCTGAAAAATGAACTCGTGGCGCGATCGCCTGAATCGCATTGGTGGCAAAACTCGCTTTGTCGTCTGTCGGTTATTTATTCATTTAGCTGGAGATGAGGTTGCGACCTTGCTGGGTACCCTCAACCGGGCTGCCAGTCAGGCGGTAGACGCTGATGGCGATCTGGAAATTATGGGCGAGGGCCTGGTTGATATCTGTCAGAACTTGTTGCAAGCCGATACGTACTGGCAGGCAGCCGCCAATGAAGGCGATGTCTTTTGGGATGAAGGGGATGCGGGGGACTATGTAACCGAGTTGTTCACCGATTCGGCACAACGATACCAGAGTACGCCAGAAGTCGATACCCCCTCAGATCCCAATGCCGCCTTCTCCGTACCCGTCACCCGCAATCTGGTCGTGATGTTGACGGTTGCCTACGAAGGGGAAGAACGGGCTCTAGAAACCGACCTGGCGGATATGGGTGCTCTGAAGGCAGGCTTAAAGGCATTGATCAACCTGCATTACCAGCAACGGTTACGGGCCATTCAGGTTCACTTTTCCCCGGCACAATTGGGCGACGAACTGACTGCCGACCAGGTGTTGCTCAATTTCCCCGAACTGATTCCTTTGTAGTTCTTCGCTGTTTCTAAGGATCACTACTCCAACTCATTTTATTGCCCTATGTTTCGCCAACTGTTGATTTACTCACTGGCTACCACATTGCTATTAACCTCGGTGGGCTGTGGTGGGTCACCTGTAGCCGAGTCACCCTCGCGATCGCAACCCCAATCCGAAATCACCCAAGCCTCCTATGAAACCCGTTTGTCGGATGGTCAATATCCCGTTCAGCAAGCAACTTACAACGACGGTAATGGTGAATATAACGTCATGTTGCTTAATACAAAACCGGGTGAATCCTCCGTCTTACGGACAACCAACCTACGAATGGCACGATTAACCGACGAAGAGGTTAAAGCAGGCAAGAAAAGTTATCTCAAAGTCGAAAATGGCGAACCTGCCCTCTATCTGACGGAAGATTTCAAGATCGAATACGTCCACAACGTCACCGAAACCAAGACCAATCCCCAAACAGGACAACCCGAAACCGTCATCGTGCGGCAGGAGTCAAGTTTCTGGACACCCTTTGCTGGAGCATTAGCGGGTCAGGCGTTGGGTAGCCTGCTATTCCGGCCCCAGTACTATATGCCACCCGTTTACCAACCCTATGGTGGTTTAGTAGGCTTTGGCGGATACGGCTCCACCTATGGTCAGGCAGTCGATCGCTACCGCACCCAATACAAAACGGCTCCAGCCGAAGTTCGCAATCGGCAGGTATTTCGTTCCACCGGGCAGTTGCGATCGCCCTCCTACGGTCAGTCCCGTAGTCGGGTACAGACGGGTGCCAACCGCTCCACTGGTTCCGGTTATGGTTCCACTAACTTGCGGCGATCAAATCGTTCAACGGGTACCTACCGTCGTCCCAGCAGTGGCTTTGGTAGCGGGTTCGGTAGCCGTCGCAGTAGTGGTTCTAGACGCCGTTAAAACCTGGTTCGATGCCAATTGGCAGTTTGTTGTGTTCTAAATCTGTTGTTGGATAGTGTCGGGGCATTGCAATGCAATGCCCCGGCCGGTTTTTAAATGCACATTATTCAAACCAATCATCAGCGGATTCTTCTGATGGTTGTTTCGGTGGAGGATTGGAATTGGTTTCCGGTGGGCGGTAGGGCGGCACAATCACACGATAGTCGGCATCAACGATCATTTCCCGTTTGCCCGTAGTACGCTTATTCTCGCTGCGATCGCCCCTATCTCGCTGCGTCGTATCCTGATCGCCCACATCCTGATCATCCCGGTAACTATAGGAATAAACCGAACCAGAGCGGGAACTGGTCTTCGGCTCCTGTCTCACTTCATAGCTGCGGCGATCGTCAACGGTAGAGGATGTCCGTTCCGGGCGAGAATCGCTCACTGGTTCATCGTCCCAATCATCGTTCGCAGGCGTCTCCCAGTCGTCAACGGGTGCTGCTGCCTGGGTGGATGAAGGCTGGCGATCACCACGGTCTTCGTAACCATCCCAGTTCTTCCAGTCCGCATCATCATCGTCCGATCGGCTTTGACGGTTGGCGGTACGGGGGGTGAAGCGATCGCCCCTGTCCTGAAACTGGCCGTACTGACTGGACTGCCGGACACGAGAGCGTACCTTCCGTTCTCCAGCATAGCTGGACAGGCTAAACAATGTGCTGATCAGGATATGGGTTAACACACCAGCGGCGATCGCCCCCACAATCCAGAACGCCAGTGGCAACGGAGGAGTCTGAATACCTAAAAACACGAGTGCCACCGGCTGGAGGTTCGACCAGACCAGTAACCCCAGCCCTCCTAAAATTGCCAGCAGCAGCAGAAAACGGAACAGCATATGCTTGCTTCGATAAACTTCACCTGGGACAACCTGGACTTTTTGGCGATTTCCTCCACGTATTCTTTACTAATCATATTCGGCGTTGCTGATTACAGGGATGAATTAAGCGTTGGATGCATTGAAACTGCCGCCCAAATCAACCATACCCAGACAGGAATGGGGAAACCTCTCTCCAAAAACTGTATTCTTACTGACAAAATCCTACAAATATGTAAGTTTTTCATGAAGATACTTCGGTTTACTTGGAAATCCCCAGATTTCAGTGATAGCTTGCAACAGTGAAGGCTAAAGTTACCTTATCCAAGCCGCCGCGTCCTTGTAACCAAGGGCAGCAATCGGAACGATCAACCCATTAGGGACAGTTGATCCAGACTATGCAGGTTGCAAGACGATCGCTCTGATCAATTTTTATTACAACGATGTTCCTTGTCACTTGCTGCACTTTGACAGCGCAGCATTATTCCGTTTGCGAATCTACAGTTTCTTAACAAGACCGTAGGAGATAAGACATGTCTAAGAGTTTGTTGCAAAAACTGACAGTGACTGCCGTTGGAGCCGTAGCTGGCGCTGCCGTCATGGGAAGTTTGACGTCAGAAGCACAGGCAGCCACCTTCTATTCCGGTAATTTTAGTTTGGACTCTAACACTGCTGGCAACCTAGTTAATGGAACCTACGAATTCTCCAAAACCGAACTGGGAGGCGGTGATTTTGGGTACAAGGTGACTTCCTTTGTGGCTAATATTTCTGCCCTGTTAGGGGTTCCGCCCCAGTTTCAAACGATTACTCTCAATACTTTGACCACTGAACCAGTTCGGTCTCAACTCCTGGCATTGAATACCCTGGTCACCACCAACTTCCCCAGCTTCCCCTACGGCGGTATCATTCCGAACGTCGTGAATGGTGCCCCTTACGACTACATCGGGGATGGTGGTTTTCCACCGACCGTTCCTTTCAGCTATTCCTACAGCTTTACAGGGACACAGGTGGCTGCTCTACCTGTCTCTTTACCTGGTAATGTGGGGGCATTGTTTTCCCAAGGGGGAAGCGCTAGCTTCAGTATCAACTCATCTGCCGCTGCCGTTCCCGAACCAGCAACGATGGCTGGGGTCGCATTGGCCGGAGCAGGCTTAGCCGCTGCCCGTCGTCGTAAACAAAAGCAGGCCGCATAGGGTCAGTTGCTTAAACCTCGGAGGTTTTGAAATCTCCGAGGTTTGATTTATGAAGTTTGGGTAATTCACTCAGCTTCCCCACCCTGCCAGCGTTTCAGCGGGACACAATCAATCTCAAACTGGTCGAGTGCCCGCGCCACGACAAAATCCACCAGGTCGGCGATCGTCTGCGGTTGGTGGTACCAGGCCGGAATGGCGGGCACGATCCTCGCTCCGGCTTCTGCCAACGTTGTCATATTCCGCAGATGGATCAGGCTAAAGGGAGTCTCACGGGGTACCAGTACAAGCTTACGTCCTTCCTTTAACTGGACATCAGCGGCCCGTTCCAGCAAGTCGGAACTGAGCCCAGCGGCCAGTTTACCGACCGTACTCATGCTACAGGGAATAACAAGCATCCCCAACGTTCGGTAGGATCCACTAGCAATACTGGCCCCCACATTACTCCAAGCGTGGCAGATGAGCTTACCAGCCGTTATCACTTCTGCCTGTTCACGCCAGAACGCCTCCTGCTGAAGCAGGTCAGACGGCATCCGTACAGACTGCTCCGATTGCCAGACCATGTGGACGGCCTTAGAAGCAACCAGTTCAACGGTGTAATTTGCCTGGAGCAGGTATTTCAGCGTGCGCACAGCATAGATTAAGCCAGAGGCTCCAGTAATACCGAGAATCAGAGGACGGGACGACAAGGAAATTTGCCTTTAGCGAACAATTCCTTAATCTAACGGATCCGTGTCATCGTCGGCATCATCATCGTCAGGTTCGCCATCCTCAGTGACTTCGCTACCACCACCAACAGCAATCAGGTCGATCTGTTGCCGGTAGTAGTCCACACTCTTGACCTGCACTTCGATGCGATCGCCCAGGCGATACTGTTTGCGATTCTTCCGCCCGACCAGGGTTTGCTGCCGGGAACGATACTCGTACCAGTCATCCTTCAGCGAACTGACATGGACTAACCCTTCCACCAACAGTTCTTCGATTTCGACAAACAGACCGTAGGACTGGACACCCGTAATCAACCCATGGAAGATTTCGCCGGTTCGCTCTCGCATCAGTTCGGCTTTCTTCAAGCCTTCCAGGTCTTGTTCCGCTTCTTGAGCGACCTTTTCCCGCTCACTTAGATGGACAACCACAGCAGTAAAGTAAGACTCCAACTCCTGATGAATTTCCGGCGGTAAGACATTCCAGCTAATGTTGCCGTGACTGGAACTGTGGCGTAGGTTAACGGTTTCCTTCGATCGCGTCGATTTGCGATCGCGCCCCTCCTCAAACACCGCATGGAGTACCCGTTGCACCAGCAGGTCGGGATACCGCCGCACGGGTGAAGTGAAGTGGGTGTAGCCATTTTCCAGTGCCAGGCCAAAGTGCGATCGGGGTGCCGTACTGTAAAAGGCTGGCTTTAAGGTTTCTAACAGCAAATAGGTCAGGACTCGCTCCGCATCCGACTCCGCAAATTTTTGGGTGAAATGCTGATAGTCCTGCGGTTTCACCGCATCCTCCTGTTGCAGATGCAACTCGATATCCATATTGGCCGCAAGTTTCATCAACTCTTGCACGTCATCCGGGTCAGGGGTGGGATGCACTCGATAGATACCCGGCACTTCCAACGCCTGCAAATGTTGTGCAACAACCTGGTTCGCCAGCAACATGAGTTCCGCAATCATGGCATGGGTTGGCACCGATGGAGTCACCACCATTGCCCCCAGTGCCCCCTCATCGTCGTAGTGAAACTTGGGGGTAAACAACAACTTACCAACATCGGTGGAAGCCGTCTCGCCCGACATCGGCTTTTCTGGCAGGTTCAGTTCAAAGGCACCCCGTTTACGGCGTTGCTGTTTCAGGGAATGACTTAAACCCGCAAGCTGATCTAAGAGTTCGTAGATCGGCTTAAATTCGGTAATATCAACATCGGCGCGTGGTTCACCGGCCCGTTCCAGAATTGCCTGCGCCTGGTCATAGCTCAATTGATAATCCACCTGAATGACCGTGGGTTGGATTTCATACTCCAGCACTTCGCCGCTGGCATCCAGATAAACTAGCACCGAAACTGCTAACCGATCCTTACCCAGTTTGAACGCGCACAGGTTGTTAGTAATGACATCGGGTAACATGGGAACGACCACATCCCCCAAATAAACCGAGGCACCCCGCTTACGGGCATCCCGGTCAAGCGCCGAATCTGCTTCCACATAATAGGCAACATCGGCAATGTGGATCCCCAAGCGCCAGTTACCATCCTTCATTTTTTCCAGGGTAATGGCATCATCCAGACTGTCATTTTTCTCGTCACTACTGTCTGACTTAATGGTTAGAGTCGTGACATGACGCAGATCCAGTCGCTTTTTGAGGTCAGATTTGGTAATTTTTGTGGGTAGTGCCTTCGTCGCATCCAGCACCGCCTCCGAGAATCCGCGCGGTAGATCGTGTTTACAACAAACGATGTCAATATCTGAGGCATCAGTATCCGTCCCCAGAACTTGCGCCACTCGTCCGAGGGGTGGATTCTGGCCCAAGGGATAGCGTAGGACTTCGACATGCACCAGCTTATCTGTCGCAGTACTCAGGTCAATGCCGTTGGCTTGCAAATGCAGTTCAAACAGCAGGCGATCATCGAGGGGAACAGCCCGGAACGTACTCTCGTCCGCTTGCTTCACCCGTGCCAGCACCGATGGATTCGACCGTTCCAGAATTAGCCGTACTTCCCCCTCTGGGCTCCGACGACGACTCCCTTCCTTAGTAACACGCACCAGCACTCGATCGCCATTCCAGGCATTATTTAATTGGCTTTCCCGGATGTAAATATCTTCGGCACCTTCCACATCCTGAATGGCAAAGCAAAACCCCTTACTGGAGCAACGGAGTTTGCCTTCAACAACCCCTTCTTCAGGCAATCGTTTGTACTTTCCCCGGTCTTTCTCCAGAATGCCAATCCGTTCAAGGGCATCCAGGGCAATCTGCAATTTGCGCTGACATTCTTCGTCGGTGCAATCCAATTTCTTCTCTAACGCTTTGGGAGCAACGAGCTTATCATCAGCAAAATTGGCAAGCAGGGCGGCGATCGAAAATTCCATGAAGCGATAAATCCTTAGTTTACTGATTCAGTACGGTGAACTCCCTAACCTCAAACTGCGATGAGCGGTTATTACAGGCACTCACTTAC